>NZ_RCNX01000087.1:0-40516 GCF_004307595.1 Pseudomonas sp. Sample_23 | reverse complement strand
CTCGAGCTTGCGCTCATTGTTGAGTGGTGCGGCTTCGCCGCGGGCAGCTGCGCTGTTTTGCTTTTCTGCTTTTTGTGGGAGCGAGCCTGCTCGCGAAGGCGGCCTGACAGCCGACCATTATCCACCGGCCGGACTCAATCCCTGTGGGAGAGCACTCGAGCTAACGCTCATTGTTGAGTGGTGCGGCTTTGCCGCGGGCAGCTGCGCTGTTTTGCTTTTCTGTGGGAGCGAGCTTGCTCGCGAAGGCGGCCTGACAGCCGACCACTATCTACCGGCCGGACTCAATCCCTGTGGGAGCTGGCTTGCCAGCGATGGCGACCTCCAAGCCGACCAGTCCCCCACTGATGTACCCGATCCAAATGTGGGAGCGAGCCTGCTCGCGAAAGCGCTCTTCCAGACGACCTCAAACCACCTGACTGTCAGAGGCAATCCCTGCACTTAAACATCATCAAGTACCCCCGTTGAAACTACACGACCCGTTACGCCATCCCGGCTACAACTCCTTGCGCCATTGCCTACGCCTACGCCAGAATCCGCCGGCTTACGCGGCTATGAGGTTGGCTATATCGTTTCTCGGTCACTGACAAAAAGCAGTGATCGGGTTTGGTAGCCCGTCTCTAAGCGTCATGACGCCATATGCAGTCTCTGTAGAGACTCGATTTATGGTGGCCATGCGTGGGGCTCCTTCGGGAGCGCCGGGTTTCCTGCTTAGACCGGTCTACCAACCTGCGTATGGTCGCCACCCTCGTTTGGTAGCGAGAGTGATGACTCCTTATTTTCTAAGTAGGAGCTTCATCTATGTTCAAAGTAACCCCCAACCCGCCACCCTCCCACGACCGCGCACTAGACCCGCAAAAAATCCAGGAAGCCACCGACCGCGCCCTCGATTACTACCTCAAACCTGAAGACCTGGCAGCCCCGCCAAGTTCACCGAAATATCGCCCGGTCTATGTTGTCGACCCCACGCTGGATGACGAAACCCTGTTGGTCGAGGCCTGCGAGTCGCTTTCATACGCCCATGCCATGGCCGGTAACATCGCCAACTCAATAGGCGGCCCGGAACGCAAACCACTGCTGGCGCTGCAACAGGTGATCATGCTCAATGAACTTTTGGTCAATCGACTGCTGGATAAGCTGAAGTTGCCTCAATAAATTCGTTGGCTGTAATGGCCTCTTCGCGAGCAGGCTCGCTCCCACTGGGGATCGTCGTCGGGCACATATCTGTGGTCACCGCATATCGGATGTAGGGTGAGCCTGCTCGCGATGTTGGCCTGACGACCAACCGGCCTCTTACTGATGCACCCGGTCCAAATGGGGGGGGGCGAGCTTGCTCGCGAAAGCGGCATCCCAGACGACACCAAAATCACAGGCCAACTTCCCGCTATTTCGTTGCGGTATACCAAACAGTATCCGCCAATGCCTCAAAATATTGTTTGGCTTTCAGATCATCTCTTTTTAAATTGAAAGTACCTTTGGGTCTTATTTGTTCGGGGGTTTCGTCGGGTTTTGTTTTTGCAAATGTCGCCTCGAATTCGCCTTCAACAGTCCCTTTTACAGGATCCAGCTTAATGCTCAGTGTCGCATCACCCGCCGCGATAACTCGCCAGCCTTTAAGTTCGCCCTTCTTTATTGAATGTCTGTGGTCACAGTACAAGCCCGCTGCAAGCGTATAAGTGCCTTCCAGGATGTCCTCGTTGATATACGGCACTGCGAGCATAAAACCGAAAAGATCCTCTGAATCAACGGTGCCTACGGAGCCGTAAAATATCCATGAGTTATCAGTTGTCGTGCTTGATTTAAAGAATAATGTTCTTTGAGCTTCGGTTGATAAAGAATCGATCTGCCACTGAAATTCGTTGTCCTCTGTTTCGAAGTTATTTATCTGCGGGACGTTATTTTTGTTATAAAAATCTCTGAAGTTCACGATGAAATCCTTCTGTCTCGTAGGGGGATCCCGTCGATTGATCGGACGGTAATTCATAGATATTCAGTTTCTAAAATGTTGTCTACTGTCAGAGTTGTCAGCTAGACATAGTTCGCAGAATGTGCTTTTCGCTTATTTCTTTGTTTCAGGTATTAAAAAAACCGGAAGCTTTAGCTGTCCGGTTTTTTTATCCTGCTAGAGCAATCAGCGGTTAAACCGCGCCACCAACGAATACTGCGTGTTGGCCGTCTTCGTCAGCTCTTCACTCAACAACGCCGAGTTATGCGCTTGCTCGGACGTCTGATCCGCCAGTTCCGAGATATTGCTGATGTTACGGCTGATCTCTTCAGCCACGGCACTTTGCTCTTCGGTCGCGGCGGCGATCTGGGTGGTCATGTCGGTGATGTTGGCCACTGCTTCGCTGATGCCGACCAGTGCCTGATCCGCTTCCAGGACCCGCGCCACGCCTTCTTCAGCCTGGCGATGCCCGGCTTCCATGGTTTGCACGGCGCTGGAGGCGGTCTGTTGCAACTTGGCGATCAGGGCATGGATCTGCCCGGTGGATTCGCTGGTGCGTTGCGCCAGTTGGCGGACTTCGTCAGCCACGACCGCAAAACCACGGCCCATTTCACCGGCACGCGCCGCTTCAATCGCAGCGTTGAGGGCGAGCAGGTTGGTCTGGTCGGCGATGCCTTTGATCACGTCGACCACGCCGCCGATTTCGTCGCTGTCCTTGGCCAGTTGCGTCACGGTCAGGCCGGTTTCGCCGACGACCACCGACAGGCGCTGAATCGCTTCGCGGGTTTCCCCGGCGATGTCGCGGCCGCGGCCGGTCAGGCGGTTGGCTTCCTGGGTGGCGTCAGCGGTGCGCTGTACGTGGCTGGCGACTTCCTGGGTGGTGGCGGCCATCTGGTTGACGGCGGTGGCGACCTGTTCGGTTTCCACGCGCTGGCGTTCCAGACCGGTCGAGCTGTTGTGCGCCAGGGCGTCGGACTGCTTGGCCTGATCGGTCAAGTGCTCGGCGGTGTCCTGCAGGCGGGTCAGGCAGGTTTTCAGGCGTGCTTCCTGGCTGAGGATCGACATTTCCAGACGCGCCTGCGCGCCACGGCTGTCGGTGTACATCTGCGCGATCAGCGGGTCGGAGGTGGTCTGTTCGGCCAGGCGCAGCAGGCGCTTGAGCCCGCGTTGCTGCCATTGCAGGCCCATCAGGCCCAACGGCACCGAAAGACCGGCGGCGAGGGCGAAGCCCCACTGCGAGTTCAGCGTCGCGCCAATCATGAAGCTCAGCTGGCTGACCAGAATGAACGGCAGCCAGTCCTGCAGGAGCGGCAGCCATTTGTCCGTCGAAGGAATCGCCGACTTGCCCTGGTTGATGCGTTGATAGAGCGCTTCGGCGCGGCGGATCTGTTCGGCGGTGGGCTTGACGCGCACCGACTCGTAACCGATCACCTGATTGCCGTCGAACACCGGTGTTACATAGGCGTTAACCCAATAGTGGTCACCGGACTTGCAGCGATTCTTGACGATGCCCATCCATGGCAAGCCTTGTTTCAGTGTGCCCCACATGTGCGAGAACACCGCCGACGGCACGTCAGGGTGACGGACCAGATTGTGCGGCGCCCGGATCAGTTCCTCCCGCGAAAACCCGCTGATCTCGACAAAGTCGTCGTTGCAGTAGGTGATCACGCCCTTGGCATCGGTGGTGGAAATCAACCGTTGCTGAGCTGGAAAGGTCCGCTCGCGTTGTGTAATGGGCTGGTTGTTACGCATGGTTTTTCAATCCGCAAGGCTTTGAATGGTTGTCGGCGCCGACAGGTTTTTATTGAAGTTTTTTTTTCAGATTTAAGTACGGCGTCGCAGAACCGCGCTTGCATCAACTGGCCAGCATCGGATAGGTGAACAGACCGAAGTGCAAAAGATTCAGGCCGAAATGGGTGGCGATCGCCGCGCCCAGTCCGCCGAAACGGTAAGCCAGACCATAGCCGACCCCGGCCAGTCCCGCCAGCAACACCCAGGTCCAGCCAGCGCCGGCATGCACCAGACCAAACAGCAGCGAGGCCAACAGCAGCGCGAGGTTGTCGCCGTAGGGCAGGTGCTTGAAGCGACGGCTCAGCCCGCCCTGTATATAGCCGCGAAACAGCGCTTCCTCGACCAGCGTCACCAGCAGCAGATTGTTCAGCACCCACAGCCAGGCCTGATTCGGCCACTTCGGCGCCCAGGCGATTACGCCGAGCAACAATGCGCCGCCGAGGGCGAGAATCGCGCACAGCGTCAGGGCGAGGGCGGTGGCATAGACCGTCAGGCGCAACGATCGCCGCGCGACGATCCACGGACAAACCAGCAGCAACCAGAAGCCCACCAGCGGTTTGTCGAGATTGAGGTACATCGCGAACGGCACGGCGTTGTCAGTGAAACGCTGCGGATTGATCACCCGGCCGTTGGCGAAGCCCGGCAGCCAGTGCAGCGCCAGTGCCACGGCCAAAACGATGAACAGGCCATGGCCGAGCCAACGCGCGACCGGCACCTCTTGCTGACGCACGGCGAACGTGGCGAACAGCAAAAGCCCCACGGAGATCAATGCCAGCCAACCGAGCTGGCCGTAGCTCAGGGCCAGTCCGTAACCGAGGCCGAGCAGCGCGAGATAGAGCCAGGGCAGCGCCTTCATCGAAAGTCCTTGTGCGAGATTTCTGAAAGGGGCTTTCTACACGGGCGAGGGAGGTGGGACAAGTGAAGGTGTGGCAGTCATGCCAGACACAAATCAAATGTGGGAGCGAGCCTGCTCGCGAAAGCGGTCTTCCAGATGACGTCACTGGCGACTGACACTCCGCCTTCGCGAGCAGGCTCGCTCCCACAGGTTTTGCATTCGGCTGGATATCAGCGCAGGCCCAGTTTGGCCGCTGCGCGTTCAGTAATCTCGGTGCGCAGCTTCAACGAAGGCGCCGCGCGCAACCGCGCTTCATCGACAACTGCACTCGGTGCCACGTCCGGGCTGCCGGCATTGAACGGCGGTGCCGGGGCATATTCCAGTTGCAACTGCACCAGTTGCGCCGTATCGGCATCGACCAGTTCCGCCGCCAGCACCAAGGCGAAATCGATGCCAGCAGTGATTCCGCCACCGGTAAACAGATTGCCGTCGCGTACCACCCGATCCTTCACCGCAATCGCCCCCAGCGTCGGCAGCAACTGGTGATAAGCCCAGTGCGTGGTCGCGCGCTTGCCCCGCAGCAGCCCCGCCGCGCCAAGCACCAGCGAGCCGGTGCACACCGAGGTCACATAACGTGCCTGCGCGGCTTGGCGTTTGATGAAATCCAGCGTCTGCTGATCTTCCATCAGCGGCCCGACGCCACTGCCGCCGGGCACGCAGATCACATCCAGATCCGGACAATCCTCGAAAGTAGTAGTCGGTTTCAGCAGCAGGCCGGTGCTGGACGTCACCGGCATCAGGTCCTTCCAGATCAGGTGCACCTGCACGCCGGGCAACGAGGCGAGCACGTCGTAAGGGCCGGTCAGGTCGAGTTGCTGAACCTGCGGGAATAACAGAAAACCGATCTGCAGCGTCATCGTTGTGGCTCCGTTGAAAGAAGTGGACGACTTCACTGTAGGCGGGTAGGTTCTGGCGCATACGCCAATCAACCCACGAATTACGCCAAATGCCTAAAGCCATTCACGTTCTCGCGTTCGCCAACATGCAGATCCTTGATGTCACCGGACCGTTGCAGGTGTTCGCCTCGGCCAACGATCTGGCCCGCCAGCGCGGCATGTCGGTGCCGTATGCGCCGAGCGTGATCGCCAGCGGCGGCGGGGCGGTGATGTCATCGGCGGGCCTGGCGGTGCTCGCCGAACCGTTGCCGCAAACGCCCAGCGATACCTTGATCATCGCCGGCGGCTGGGGCATTTATCCCGCCGCCGAAGACCCACAACTGGTCGACTGGGTGAGTGAGCACGGCACTCATTGCCGGCGCGTGGCTTCGGTGTGCACCGGGGCCTTTCTGCTCGCCGCCAGCGGCTGGCTCGATGGTCGCCGCGTGGTCACCCACTGGACGCGCTGCGAGCAACTGGCCGCGCAGCATCCGAATCTGCACGTGGAAGCCAATCCGATTTTTATCAACGACGGCCCGGTGTGGACTTCCGCCGGGGTCACGGCCGGTATCGATCTGGCGTTGGCCATGGTCGAAGAAGACCTCGGCCGCGACATCGCCCTCGACGTCGCCCGGCACCTGGTCGTCTTCCTGAAACGCCCGGGCGGGCAGTCGCAATTCAGCGTGACGCTGTCGCTGCAACAACAGGGCAACCGCTTCGATGAACTGCACGCCTGGATCGCCGAAAACCTGACCTGCGACCTCGGCGTCCCGACCCTCGCCGAACAGGCCGGCATGAGCGAACGCAGCTTCATCCGCCACTACCGCGCCGACACCGGCCAGACCCCGGCGCGGGCGATCGAGTTGATCCGCGTCGAAACCGCCCGCCGACTGCTCAGCGATACCGGTTTGCCGGTGAAACGCATCGCCGCCAATTGCGGCTTTGGCAGCGAAGAGACGCTGCGGCGAAGTTTTCTCCGTGCCATTGGCGTGACACCGCAGGCTTATCGGGAGCGGTTTTCGGTCAGCGTTGCAACAGATCCAGTATCGCCTTGAGGGTTTCCTGCGGCGCTTCTTCGGGAATGTTGTGGCCGACGCCCGCCAGCACGCGCCGCTCATAGAAGCCGCTGAAATGTTCGGCATCTCCATCAATCAGCGAAGGCGGGCCGACGCCATCATCGGCGCCGCACAGCGAAATGCTCGGCACGCTGATCACCGGCTGTGTGGCCAGCGCTTCCTCCATCCACTCCAGGGCTGGATCGCCCGGGGCGTAGCCGAAGCGATGCCGATAGGAATGAATCACCACGTCGACGAAATCAGGATTATCAAAAGCGCCAGCGGTCAGCGGGTAGCGTTCATCCTTTCGCGCCCATGTCGGCGACCACAGCCGCCAAAGCAACTGACACAACTCCCGGCGATTCTGCTTAAGTCCCTCGACGCCACGCGGCGTGTGGAAGTAGTACTGATACCAGAGCCGATGCTCGTCTTCGGGGTCCAACGGCTGGTTCGCATGGGCGATGTCCTGCACGAGGTAGCCGTCGCCGCTGACCAGCCCGCGCACTCGCGCCGGAAACAACGCCGCGACAATACACGCCGCCCGACCGCCCCAGTCATACCCGCAAAGCGTGGCCTGTTCGATGCCCAGCGCATCCATCAGATCGAGCAAGTCCTGCGCCATCGCAGCTTGCTGGCCGGAGCGCAGGGTTTGCGCACTGTTGAACCGGGTCGGCCCGTAACCGCGCAAGTACGGCACGATGACGCGGTAGCCTCGAGCGGCCAGCGCCGGGGCGACTTCGTCGAAGGCGCGCGGGGAATAGGGGAAGCCGTGGAGCAGAATCACCGGGGCGCCGTTGTTCGGGCCATGCTGTTCGTAGGCAATGGTCAGAAAAGGCGTAAGGACTGACTGAATCATGACTGTCAACTCCGTGCAAACGTCTTCCAAACCCTAGACCATCGGATAGACTGCGCAGCTCATTCTGTCGACTGGCTTCAAGGACGATACATGTCACTCAAAACGCTGCTTGTTATGTTGGCACTTGTCGTGATGCTGACCGGTTGCGCATCGCCGCTACCGGCATTGCCGGACACCCCGCAGCGCCGTGAACTGATGGAGCGCATGTTTGCCAAGTCGACGATCATGCTGTCCTTCAAGGCGTTGGACGCACGATCCGCCACCGTGCCGGGCGAACCGCAACGCCAGCTCAGCGCCGATGAGGCATTGGCCAGCCATAAGCAACAAATGAATGTAGACCTGCCGGCGGCGTACTGGGAGCAGCGCCGTGCAAACCTTGCGCAACTTATCGATGCCAGAGCAAAAGGTGAAGCCATAGGTCTGGCGGCATACAAGCAGAAGTACTTCGAGCAATTATCCCTGGCACCGACGCCAATGCTCGCGGCGCTGGCTAATGCGCCGAGGATGGACGCGCTGGCAGAGTTTCCATTGGTGCTGCCCAATGACCATCAGCTCAGTTACTTCTACCTGATGACCGTTGCGGATGAAACGTTTTGGGAAATCGAGCAGTTCTACCAGCACATGGCCGATCTGGACGCCCAGTACGGCGTCTGTGCCCTGTACCCGGATTGCTACCGCCCGGACTTCCGCACGGCTAAGCCTCAAGCTCCGCGACCTGATTGAAATACTTCGTCCGATCCGGCGTAAACGTCACCTTCATCTTCGTCCGTGAGCACGTCAGCGCACGCTCCTGCGCCAGATCGATATCCAGATCTTCGCCACGCAGTCCCTGCCACTGCGCCAGATATTTCAGTGAGCCGTATTTCTCGTTTTTCTTCAGGCTGCGACTGACGCCACCCTTCCAGCCAAGCACCGGCAATTCGCCGGCCAGGCAGCGCCGGGCCAGTTCGGGAAAGCGTTCGGCGCGCTGGCGGCCGATTTCCCAGCATTTGATCAAGCCCTTGTCGGCGGCTTCCCAGAGCTGGGTGCGGCTCAGCCCGGTGCGAGGAGGGGAGTCGATGTTGCGCTGGACGTGGTGAGGCATTCCGCTTCCTTGAATTCGGGGGTGGTTGGACAGCTCCGCTGTGCCCGTTGCGTTGGATGGTAGGGGTGGATGTTTCGGCTGGCAACAAGGTATTTCGGCGTGTAAGCGTACGTTGCGCGAAGTGTTTCAACGTGACGTGAGTAGTTTTTGAGACGCGGTTTTTACACAGACTGTCGCCAGACGTAAACGGCGCACGGGTTCGACGACGGGGATGGGCCTGAGCCAGTTGTCTGGCATGCAGGCCCGTTGTGGAAACATACCTGTCGATCAGAGATCGGTCTGACAAGCGCTGGCGAAAAAGCGCTCAACGCTATGGCTGCCAGGAACTCTTCTCGCCACTCAACTTGCGATCAAGAAAACTCGCCGCACTGATCAACGCCAGATGCGTCAGCGCTTGCGGTGTGTTGCCCAGGTGCCGCCCATGGCTGTCGAACTCTTCGGCATACAGCCCAAGCGGATTGGCATAACGCAGCAACTGCTCAAACTCCAGATGGGCTTTTTCCACCTGGCCGGCGCGGGCCAGGCATTCGACATACCAGAACGAGCACGCGGCGAACGCGCCTTCGGTGCCGCTGAGGCCATCGATGTTGGCGTCTTCGTTGCGATAGCGATAGACCATGCCGTCGCGCACCAGGGTTTTTTCGATCGCTTCCAGAGTCGACAGCCAGCGCGGATCCTTGGCGCTGACGAAGCGTACCAAAGGCATCAGCAGCATCGAGCCGTCCAGCGCGGTGCCGCCCTTGTACTGGACGAAGTGCCCGCGTTCCTCATCCCAGAAATTGTCCCAGATGTCGGTGTAGATCGCTTGCCGGGTCTGGTCCCAACGGGCGAACGGTGCCGGCAGCGAACGCTTGGAAGCCAGACGGATGGCACGGTCCAGCGCCACCCAGCACATCAGCCGCGAGTGCAGGAAATGATGGGTCTCACCGCGCATTTCCCAGATGCCGACATCTTCGCTCTGCCAGTTTTCGCAGACCTGATCGACCACTTCGCCGACGTGCCGCCAGCCTTCGTGGGAAATTGCGTCGCCGTACTTGTTGACCAGATACACGGCGTCCATCAGCTCACCGAAGATGTCAAGCTGGATTTGGTCATAAGCGCCGTTGCCGATGCGCACCGGTTGCGCGCCGCCGTGACCGGACAGGTGCGTGAGTTCGGTTTCCGGCAATTCCTGCTGACCGTCGATGGCATAGAGGATGTTGAGTTTCATCGGTTTGCCGCAGCAATCGCTGACCCGTCCGCGCAGCCACTGCATGTAATGGTTGGCCTCATCGACGAAGCCCAGGCGCATGAACGCGTAAACGGTGAACGAGGCATCGCGGATCCACGTGTAGCGGTAATCCCAATTGCGCTCGCCGCCGGGAGTTTCCGGCAGGCCGAAAGTGGCAGCGGCGAGGATTGCACCGTGCCGGCGTGAGGTCAGCAGTTTCAGGGCGAGGGCGGAGCGATTGACGATTTCCCGCCAGCGCCCGCGATAGTTGGATTGGCCGATCCAGCCACGCCAGTATTTGAGGGTGCGCTCCATGCACAATTCGGCGGCGCCTTCGGCAAAGCGTGGGTCGTCGCTGCCGCCGAGCATGAATGCGGCGGTTTCATTGTGCTCGAGGGTGAATTGCGCGACGGCCGCTTGCGCGTCGATCTGCAGTGGCTGATCTGAAGCCAGGCGTATCGACGGCTGGCCAGCGGCGTGGAACGTCACGTACTTTGCGTCGATCTCTGCCCGGGTGTCGGCGCGACCATAGTCGTGGCGCACTGCGCAACGCAGGTTGAACGTTGCTGAGCCGCTGACTACGCGCACCCGGCGCATCAGCAGGGGCAGGGCGTCGACATCGTCACCGATGGGCAGCAGATCGGTGATTTCCACCACCGCGTGTTCGCTCAGCCAACGGGTCTGCAAGACGTTGGTGTCGGGCAGATAAATCTGTTCCCGGCGTGCATCCGGCAAGTCCGGCGCGAGCTGGAAAATCCCTGCTTCAGGGGTGTCGAGCAGCGAGCAGAAGATCGTCGGGCTGTCGAACTCCGGCCAGCAGAAAAAATCCACGCTGCCCTTGTCGTTGACCAGTGCGGCGCTGCGCATGTCGCCGATGATGCCGTGGGCACCGATGGGACTTTGTTGTTCCACTTCAGGCTCAGCCATTGCCGCGAAACTCCGGATAGAGGCTCATCCCGCCATCGATGAACAGGGTGGTGCCGACGATGTAATCGGACAGGTCGGAAGCGAGGAAAACCACTGCGTTGGCAACATCCTCGACATCGCCAATGCGTCCATAGGGAATCAGCTCAAGAAGTTTTTCGCCGGCCGCGCCTTCAGTGGCTTCTGTGTTGATGGCCGTGCTGATCGCACCGGGCGCGATGCTGTTGATACGGATGCGCTGGTGGCTGACTTCCTGAGCGAGGCTCTGCATCAACTGATCGACGCCGCCCTTCGATGCCGCGTAATTGACATGCCCGGCCCATGGAATGCGCTGGTGCACCGAGCTCATGTGAATGATCTTGCCCGCCGCGCGCGACACGCCTTCGCGCACGCCCTGACGCTGGAAAATCCGCAACGCCGCCCGTGCGCAGAGGAACTGCCCGGTGAGGTTGACGCCGATCACCGTGTTCCAGTCGTCGAGGGTCATGTCCACGGCGGCAGCGTCTTTTTGCAGGCCGGAATTGGCCACCAGAATGTCCAGCGAGCCGAAGGCTTCGACGGTCTCGGCGAACAGCCGCTCGACATCTTCTTCTTTTGAAACATCCGCGCCGATGGCGAGGGCCTTGCCGCCTTCGGCGTTGATCTGTGCAGCCAGTTCTTCGGCGGGTTCGGCGCTGCTGTTGTAGTTGATTACGACCGCAGCGCCGGCCGCAGCGAGTGCTTTGGCGGCGGCATGGCCGATGCCGGAGCTGGCACCCGTGACCAGCGCCACCTGATGAGCGAGGGAAATCTGCATGACGATTCGCGCCTTGGTTCCAGAGACTTAAGTAGCTGACTGATGGCAGACGCTGAGAGTTCATTTGCTGGAAGCGGTGATTGCGCTGGCCCCTTCGCGAGCAGGCTCGCTCCCACAGGGGACGGCATTTCGAATGTGCGAGCGAAGGGGCCTTCACAGTCCGCTAACAATTGCACGCTTCCACGGCATTCAAGGCTATGGCAACTTGGCCGCCCCTGATGAGGCTGCAATCGATGGCAAATCCCTACCGCGAATTGTTCTCCGCCCCCGGTGCCCGTGCGTTTGTACTGGCCGGGATGCTGGCGCGCATGCCGATTTCCATGACCGGCATTGGCCTCATCACAATGCTTGCGCAGTTGAACGGCGGTTATGCGCTGGCGGGGGCGGTGGCGGCGACGTTTGCCTTGGCCACGGCGTTTTGCGCGCCGCAGGTATCGCGGCTGGTGGACCGTTATGGGCAGGGGCGGGTGCTGCCGATCGCAGCGCTGACCGGTGGCGGCGGGTTATTGATGTTGCTGCTGTGCACGCGTTTGCAGGCGCCGAACTGGACATTGTTCGTGTTCGCCGCGCTGGCCGGGTGCATGCCGAGCATGTCGGCGATGGTGCGGGCGCGCTGGACCGAGATCTATCGTGGCCAGCCGCAATTGCAGACGGCGTATGCGCTGGAGTCGGTGCTCGACGAAGTGTGTTTTATCGTCGGGCCTCCGCTGTCGGTGGGCCTGTCGGTCGCGGTGTTTCCCGAGGCCGGGCCGCTGGCGGCGCTGCTGGCCCTGGCCATCGGCGTGACGGCGTTTGTCGCCCAGCGCAGCACCGAGCCGCCCGTGCACGTGCAGGAGTCGCAGCATCAGGGCTCGATCATTCGCTCGACCGACGTGCAATGGCTGCTGGCGTTGATGCTGGCGATGGGCGTGATCGTCGGAGTCATCGATGTGGTCAGCGTCGCTTTCGCTCAACATCAGGGCCAGCCGGCAGCGGCGAGTATTGTTTTGTCGGTGTACGCGATCGGCTCATGCCTGGCCGGCATCGCCTTCGGTGCCATGCGTTCGAAACTGCCGTTGCCGCGCCTGTTTCTCTACGGCGGCGTGGCGACGGCGGTGACCACGCTGCCGCTGCTTTTGGCGAGCAACATCCTTGGCTTGTCGATCGCGGTATTTATCGCCGGGCTGTTCTTTTCACCGACGTTGATTGTGGCGATGGCGTTGATCGAACGCATCGTGCCGCCGGCCAAACTGACTGAAGGCCTGACCTGGCTGGTGACCGGGCTGAGCATCGGCGTGGCGATCGGCGCCGCCGGTTCCGGCGCGCTGGTGGATGCGTTTGGCGCGCGTAGCGGCTTCTGGCTGGCGATTGCGGCGGGGGCGGTGGTGCTGATTTCAGCGTTCCAAAGTTTCCGTCACTTGAAATGAAATTCCACTGTGGGAGCGAGCCTGCTCGCGAAGGCGGTGTGTCAGTAAATATCTTCATACCTGATACAACGCATTCGCGAGCAGGCTCGCTCCCACAGTTATTTTGCAGTGTTACCAGCCTCGTCCTGAGTTGATCCAGAAGTTGACGGATAGCGACGTCGACACCGACTCCACCTGATGGAACCAGCCCTCGGGCAGGAATAGCAGATCCCCAGCCTCCAGCGTCACCCGCAAAAACGTCACCTCCCGCGCTGCCGGGAAACGTTCATAGTCCGGCGCGTCCGGGTTGAAATCGCAGCCATCCAGGCCTCCCTTGGGCGCTGTCGACCAGGTGCCCAGCGCTTCGCGGTGATGCGGCGCGGCGAGGGTGAATTTCTTCTGGCCCCAAACCTGGGCGAAGAGGTTGTCGGTGTCATCGCGGTGCAACGGCGTCAGCGTGCCCTTGGGGCCGATCCAGATACGTGGCGGAATGAACAACGACGTGTCGAAGTAGGGCGGGTACTGGATCTGTTGCAACAATTGCGCCGGCAGGATGTTGTTGCCCATGTACGCCGGCGGCTCGCCATCCGCGCCTTTGACCGCCGGGCTGTCCAGCGAGGCGATGAATTCGGCCATCGAGGTCGAGCGGAAATCACGCTCGGTGGAAAAGGTCTTCTTCACATAATCGCCATGGCGGGTGATGCCTTGCAGTTCGGCGAAATGCACCAGCGATTCCTCACGGCTCAGGCTGAACAACGGCCAGTCGTGCAGGGCATTGCTGATCACCAGCGGAATGCCGTTGGGCAGATAACGGGTTTCGAATTCGTGCCGGCTCAACTCGGCGCGCACACGGCGTTCGACGCTGGTCTGGCGAGGCAGCGCGGCAGTGAGCTTTTCGCTAAAGCGTGGCGGCGTCGGGTAGCGCTTGTTCATGTCGACCTTTTCCACCGTGCCGCCACCTTGGCGGGCGTGGTCGATGATCTGCGGCAACATCGTCGCCAGGCCCATGTTGCCGCCAATCTTCAAGCGACCGCTGGCGAACAGTTCCTCGACGTTGACCACGCCGGCCATGATCCCGAGAAAATCCTTTTCCGCGACTTCGATGGTCACGTCCGGACGCGGGTGGCGCCCGACTGCCGTGCGCTGGCTGGTCTTGATGTCGTACCAGTACGCCTGCTGCGCGCTGAAAATGAACTGGAAAACCCCCTCGATGCCGACCGCGCCGGCGTTGGCGAACAACTTTCCCAGAATGCTCTGCAGGTCCACGGTGATTCCCTCGCGATTGTTGTTTTTTTCCTGAACAGGCAACGAGCGGCTGGCGGGGGAATTTAGCGGCCGGGCGACTAATTTGTCCGGCGAGTGATCCGTCTTTCTTGCAGACACATTTTTCAAGGAAAGCGCGGTGACCAAGCTGACATTGCTGTGCCTGCCCTATTCGGGCGCCAGCGCCATGGTTTACAGCCGCTGGCGGCGTCAACTGCCGACGTGGCTGCAATTGCAACCGGTGGAACTGCCGGGGCGTGGCGCGCGGTTCGATGAACCGCTGCAAACCGACATGCGCGCACTGGCGCGGCAACTGGCGCGCGAGCACAAGCCGGGGCTGCAAGGCCCGTATGCGTTGTTCGGGCATAGCCTCGGTGCGTTGCTCGCCTGCGAACTGGCCCATGCCTTTCGCGAGTCGGGTGTGCCGGAGCCGCTGGCGCTGTTCGCCTCCGGCACCGCCGCACCGACCATGCGCAGCGACTACGACCGCGGCTTTGCCGAACCGCGCAGTGATGAAGAACTCATCGAACAGTTGCGCACCTTTCAAGGCACCAGCGAAGAAGTCCTCGCCAATAAAGAGCTGATGAGCCTGACCCTGCCGGTGCTGCGCGCCGATTTCATGATGTGCGGCCGCTTTACGCCTGCCGAGCGGCCCCTGCTCAATTGCCCGGTGCACGTGCTCGGTGGCAAGGAAGACCGCGCCACCACCGAACAACTGATCGGCTGGAGCAAAGAGACCCTGGGCAGTTTCTCGGTGGACATGATGACCGGCGGGCATTTCTTCATTCATGAACATGAAGCGCGGGTCATTCGCACGATCAAGACCCATCTGGAAGTGCATCACCGACGCCTTGCACAGGCGGCGCAACCGGCGTTCTGAGACGCGCCTCATCTATCATTTTCAGGAGGCCAGTCATGGCTGTTGCTCTGGGGTTTTCCGTGCGGCCGTTGCTGCCGCAGCGCGGACGTTTGCCGCTGTTGGTCGAGGCGGGCGATGCCGACACCGATCTGTTGGCGGTATTCGATGAATTGAAGGCCTTGGTCGACGAGCATCTGCTGCGCGACGGTGGTGTGCTATTTCGCGGTTTTCGCCTCGATGGCGCCGAGCAGTTCCGCCAGTTCGCCGCGAGTTTCGGCCATCCGCTGCTGAACTACGAGTTCGGCTCGACGCCGCGCACCAACGTCACTCAAGGCGTGTACACCTCCACCGAATACCCGGCGCACCAGAGCATTCCGCTGCACAACGAGCAGGCCTATTCCCGCGACTGGCCGATGAAGATCTGGTTCTACAGCATGATCACTGCCAGGTCCGGAGGCGAGACGCCGATTGCCGACAGCCGCGAAGTCTACCGGCGCATCCCCGTGGCGATCCGCGAGCGGTTCGTCAGCAAGGGCCTGATGTACGTGCGCAACTTTGGCAATGGCCTCGATGTCGCTTGGGAAGACGTGTTCAACACCGAAGACCGCGAAGTCGTCGAGGCCTACTGCAAGGCCCACGGCATTGTCTGCGAGTGGAAGGACGACGGTGAGCTGCGCACGCGGCAGACCTGTCAGGCGGTGGCGGTGCACCCGGTGACCGGCGACCACGTCTGGTTCAATCAGGCGCACCTGTTTCACATCTCCAACCTGCCAGCGGACGTGCGCGAAAGCCTGCTCGACATCGTTGACGAAGAAGACCTGCCACGTAACGTCTACTACGGCGACGGCTCGCCGATCGAAGACGAAGTGCTGGCGCAGATTCGTGCGGTGCTCGACGACTGTGCGATCAGTTTCCCCTGGCAGGAGGGCGATGTGCTGATGCTCGACAACATGCTTTCGGCTCACGCGCGCTCACCGTTCGAAGGGCCGCGCAAAGTCATCGTGGCGATGGCCGAGGGGCATTCGCAGGACGTGCGTTAGGCGCTTCGCCACTCTTCAACTCAAATGCCGAATCCGGGCCTGTACCGGCTTCGGCATTTGTCTGTCTGGCCTTTGTACCGTCGGGCCGTGAATGCCGCTGGCGCGCTAAATCATCGCGCGGGCCATTCGTTCTTGTTGATACGACCGGGTCTCCAGGTCACGCCGCCGATCAGCAAGGACTCCACGCATGAATGCCGCAGACGCACAGAAACTAGCCCGCCGCTTTATCGAATTGCCCCAGGACAAACGCCGTCTGTTCCTCGCCGGCATGGCCCGCGAGGGCATCGATTTTGCGCAGCTTCCAATGACCGCCTGCGACGGCATCGCCGAGCGTGACGGCCTGTCTTACGCGCAGCAGCGCATGTGGTTTCTCTGGCAACTGGAGCCGACCAGCGCAGCCTATAACTTGCCGATGGCGGTGCGTCTGGATGGCGATCTGCAAGTCGAAGCATTGGAGCAAGCCTTCAGCCGTCTGGCGGCGCGCCACGAATGTTTGCGCACCACCTTCGGCCAAAATGGCGAGCGGGCCTTCCAGCGTGTGGCCGAACCTAAGCCACTGAAACTACCCGTGACTGACCTGAGCGAGTTGCCCCAAGCCCAGCGCTTGCCGCTGGCGCAGCAGCACATGATGGCCGAGGCGACCCAGGCCTTCGACCTGCAGAACGGCCCGCTGCTGAGTCTGCGGCTGTTGCGCCTGGCCGCGCAGGAACACGTGCTGCTGCTGACCCTGCACCACATCATCGCCGACGGCTGGTCGATGAACATTCTGATCGACGAATTCATGCGCACTTACGACGCGCTGGTCGCCGGGCGTGAACCGACGCTGGCGCCGTTGACCGTGCATTACCGCGACTACGCACTGTGGCAGCGCAGCTGGCTGGAGGCCGGTGAGCGCGAGCGGCAACTGGACTACTGGCGCACGCAACTGGGCGACGAACATCCAGTGCTGGAGTTGCCCACCGATCGGGCCTATCCGGCGCAGTCCAGCCATCAGGGCGCACGCTTGGAAACGGTGATCGACGCGGCCTTGCGCGAAGAGCTGAAAAACCTTGCCCAGCGTCAGGGCGTGACGTTGTTCGTGGTGTTGCTGGCGGCGTTCAAGACCCTGTTGCATCGCTACAGCGGCCAGACCGATATTCGTGTCGGCGGGCTGATCGCCAACCGCACCCGCAGTGAAACCGAGGGCCTGATCGGCTTCTTCGTCAACACGCAGATCCTGCGCAGCGCGGTCACTGCACAAACGCCATTCGCCGAGCTGCTGCAGAGCCTGCGCCAGGCTGCACTGGGTGCTCAGGCCCATCAGGATCTGCCGTTCGACGCCCTGATCGAAGCCCTGCAACCGGCGCGCAGCCAGAGCCACAATCCGCTGTTTCAAGTGATGTTCAATCACCAGCCGCTGGTCACCGATTTGCACCAGGCGCAACTCGCTTCAGGCTTGCGCGTGGGCTATCTGAGCGAGGAACAACTGGCCGGCAGCGCTCGGCAACATGCAGCCACCAGCGATCTGATGCTCGACACCCGCGAGGAGGGCGAGCAACTGTTTGCCGCCTTCACTTACGCCACGGATATTTTTGATGCCGCAACCATCGCCGCGCTGGCCGGGCATTGGCGCAACATTCTCCAGTCGGTGTGCCGCGACCCGCAGCAGTTGGTCGGCGAGATGGCGATGCTCGCCGAGGGCGAGCGGCAAGCGTTGATTCAAGCGACTGCGCCAGTGCCTCGGTTTACCAGCGTGCAAAGCCTGTTCGAAGCGCAGGTCGCACGGACTGCGCAAGCGCCGGCGGTGCTGTTGGCCACTGCCCCTGCACCAGTATTCAGCTACGACGAACTAAACGTTCGAAGCAATCGCTTGGCCCATCAGTTGCGCGCACAGGGTGTCGGCCCGGACGTGCTGGTCGGTGTCGCGCTGGGGCGTTCGCTGGAATTGGCGGTAGCGCTGCTGGCCGTGCTCAAGGCCGGTGGTGCCTATGTGCCGCTGGATCCACAGACCCCAGCCGAACGCTTGCGCCATGTGCTCGCTGACAGTGGTTTGCAACTGTTGCTCAGTGATCAGCAAAGCCTTGCCAGCCTGCCGCCGCTCGACGGCATCGAGTGCCTGTGTCTGGAGCAGTTGCCCGCCAGCGGGCAGAGCGACAATCTGTCGGTCACGGTCGAGGGCGACAACCTCGCGTACGTGATCTACACCTCGGGTTCCACCGGGCGGCCGAAAGGCGTGGCGGTCAGTCATGGCGCGCTGAGCGAGTTCGTCGCCCGCGCCATCGACTACAGCGATCTGCGCGAAGGCGACCGGGTTCTGCAATTCGCCACCAGCAGCTTCGACGGTTTCGTCGAGCAGTTTTTCCCGCCGCTGTGCCATGGCGCCAGCGTGGTCATGCGCGATGCGCCGTTGTGGGACAGCGCGACGCTGCATCAGGTGATCATCGATCAGGGCATCACTCTGGCCGACCTGCCGGCGGCTTATTGGTATTGGCTGGTGCAGGAATACGCGGCGAAACCGCCGGCCAGTTTCGGCGCGCTGCGGCAGATTCACGTCGGCGGTGAAGCCATGGCGGTGGACGGCTTGCGTCTGTGGAAGCAGGCCGGGCTCGGCCATGTGCGCCTGCTCAATACCTACGGCCCGACCGAGGCCACGGTGGTCTCGACGATTCATGACTGCACCGCGCTGACCGCACAGGACGTGTCGTGGCGCGGCATGCCGATCGGCCACGGACTGGCAGCACGGCGTCTGTACGTGCTCGACGATGATCTGAACCTGCTGCCGCAAGGCGCGGTGGGCGAGTTGTACATCGGTGGGCCGGGGCTGGCGCGCGGTTATCAGCGCCAACCTAGCCTCAGCGCCGAGCGTTTCATTGCCGACCCGTTTGCCGACGGCCAGCGCCTGTATCGCACTGGCGACCGTGCGCGGCTGCGCGGCGATGGCGCGCTGGAGTATGTCGGCCGGGTCGATCATCAGGTGAAGATTCGCGGCTTCCGCATCGAACTGGGCGAGATCGAATCGCGCCTGCAGCAATGTCCGCGCGTTCGCGAGGCAGTGGTGCTGGCGGTGCCATTCGCCGGCGGTGCGCAACTGGTCGCTTACGTGGTGACAGAACCTGCGGTGCTTGCCAGCGCGGCAACGCAAACGGCCTTCCGTCAGCAGACCCGCGCTGCGCTGCAAGCCAGCCTGCCGGATTACATGGTGCCGGGGCATCTGCTGTTGCTGGCGAATCTGCCGCTGACACCGAGTGGCAAGCTCGACCGCAAGGCCTTGCCGACGCCGGATCCGGCGCAGTTGCAGGGCGATTACCGCGCCCCGCAATCGCCAGCCGAGCAGTGTCTGGCGCAAGTCTGGGCCGAGGTGCTGCACGTGCCGCGTGTGGGCCTGGACGATCACTTTTTTGAACTGGGCGGCCATTCGTTGCTGGCCGCGCAGGTGATTGCGCGGGTCAAGGAGCAGATGGGCGTGGTGCTGCCGCTGCGCAGCCTGTTCGAAAAACCGCTGCTGGCGGATCTCGCCGAGGTGCTCGGGCAACTGGCCGAGGCGAGCGGCGACGACGACTGGTCCGACATGGATCAGTTCATGAATGCTTTGCAAGGAGAAGAAGTATGAGCGGCACGATGGCGGAACGTATTGCAAAAAGGTTCGTCGGCCTACCGCTGGAACAGCGTCGGCTGTTTCTCGCCAAGCTGCGCGAGGAGGGCAAGGATTTCAGCCTGTTGCCGCTGCCGGTCAGCCGCCACGACTGCGCGCAGATTCCCCTGTCGTTCGCCCAGCAACGCCTGCTGTTCCTCTGGCAACTGGAACCGCACAGCGCCGCGTACAACATGGCCGCTGGCTTGCGTCTCAAAGGTTCGCTGAATGAGTCAGCCATGAGCCGCTCGTTCGATCATCTGCTGGCGCGCCATGAAGTGTTGCGCACGGTGTTTCACACCGACGGCGATCAAGCGCATCAGCTGATTCTCGAGCAGCAGAAAATTGCACTGGAACGCTTTGATCTGACCGGCGTCGCCGTGCAAGAGCGCGAAAAAGTGCTCGCGCAACACGTGCAAGACGTCACCGCGCAACCGTTCGATCTGCGCCACGGCCCGCTGTTGCGCGCCAGCCTGTTTGCTTTGGCCGACGATGAGTTCGTGCTGGTGGTGAGCATGCATCACATCGTCTCCGATGGCTGGTCGATGGACGTCATGGTCAAGGAATTCGTGCAGTGCTATCAGGCGTTCAGCCTGCAGCGCGAGCCGCAACTGCCGGCGCTGCCGTTGCAGTACGCCGACTATGCGATCTGGCAGCGGCGCTGGCTGGAGGCCGGCGAGGGCGAGCGCCAGCTCGACTACTGGCGTCAGCAGTTAGGCGACGAACATCCGCTGCTGGAAGTGGCGCCGGACTTTGCCCGACCGCTGACGCAAAGCTTTGCAGGACAGACCCTGAGCTTTGATTTCGGCACCGACCTGTCGCAACAGCTCAACGTTTTTGCGCGCAGCCAGGGCATCAGCCTGTTCATGCTGGTGCTGGCGGGGTTCTCGCTGTTCCTTTCGCGTCTGGCCGGCGAGCGCGACATTCGTGTCGGCGTGCCGAATGCCAACCGTGGCCGCGCCGAAGTCGAGGGACTGATCGGTTTCTTCGTCAACACCCAGGTGCTGCGTTGCCAGGTCGATGAGCGCGGCAGTTTCGCCGATTTGCTCGCGCAGGTGCGTGAAGCGGCGTTCGGCGCACAGGCACATCAGGAGTTGCCGTTCGAGCAACTGGTCGACGAATTGGTCGCCGAACGCACCCTGGGCCACAACCCGCTGTTCCAGGCCAAGTTCAACCAGAACGTCGGCATGCAGAAACAGCGCTCGATGGCCTTGCCCGGCCTGACCGTCAGTGAATACCCGCTGGCCAAGGACGGCACGCACTTCGATCTGGCCCTGGACATCACCGACGACGGTGCGCTGATCCACGGCCAGATGACCTACGCCAGCGATCTCTACCGGGCGGAAACGGTCGCCGGTTTTGTACCGATGTTGCTGGATCTGTTTACCCAGTTGCTCAACTCGCCGCAGGCGCCATTGCACATGGTAGCGACGCCACGGCCTGCTGCGCTTGCCAGCCAACGCGAACCGGCGTTAACGGTGTTGCAACACTGGGCGCGTGAAGTGGCCCGGCAACCAGAAGCGCTGGCCGCTCGTGATCTACAGCAGACAATCACTTTCCAGGCGCTGGATCAGGATGCCAATCGTCTCGCCCATTATTTGCGAGCGCAGGGCGTCAATGTCGGCGATCCGGTGGCGGTGCTGCTGGAACGTTCGCTGGACTGGCTGACTTGCGTATTGGCGATTCTCAAGGCTGGCGCGGTGTATATGCCGCTCGACGTCAAGGCGCCGAGCACGCGCCTGCAACAGATGCTCGGCGCTGCGCAGGCGCGGGCGATGATCGGTGCTGAAGGCGACGCACGGCTCAGCAAATTGGCGGGTGAGGACTGTCAGGGTCTGGAGTTTGCACCGGGGCAATGGCAGTCACTGCCGACGTCCGCGCCTGAACTGACGCTGTATGCGCAGTCGCCGGCCTACGTGATTCACACCTCCGGTTCCACCGGGCAACCGAAGGGCGTACTGGTCAGCCACGGCGCGCTGGGCAGTTACGTGCGCGGCATACTCGAGCGTCTCGCGCCAGCGCCCGAGGCGAGCATGGCGCTGGTCTCGACCATCGCCGCTGACCTTGGCTTCACCGTGCTGTTCGGCGCGTTGTGCTCGGGCCGACTGCTGCATGTGCTGCCGGAAAAACTCGGCTTCGACCCGGATCGCTTTGCCGAATACATGGCCTGCCATCGCGTTGGCGTGCTGAAAATCGTCCCCGGGCATCTCGCCGCGCTGTTGCAGGCGGCCAAGCCTGCCGACGTGCTGCCGGAACACGCGCTGATCGTCGGCGGCGAAGCCTGTTCGCCGGCGCTGGTCGAGCGTGTGCAGCAACTGAAACCGGGCTGTCGTCTGATCAACCACTATGGCCCGAGCGAAACCACCGTGGGCGTGCTGACCCAAGAGGTCGAAGAACTCGCCGCCCAGGCGCGCAGTGTTCCGATCGGCGCAGCGCTGGCCGGTGCCCATGTCTATGTGCTCGACGATGTGCTCAACCCGGTGGTCGATCAGGTTGCCGGTGAGTTGTACATCGGTGGCGACAGCGTAGCCCTGGGCTACCTGAATCAGCCGGGGCTCACCGCTGAGCGTTTCCTGCCTGATCCGTTTGGGAACCCCGGCGCGTGGGTGTACCGCAGTGGCGACCGGGTTCGGCGCAATCGCGAGCAGGCGCTGGAATTCATCGGTCGTGCCGACGATCAGGTCAAAGTTCGCGGCTACCGTGTCGAGCCTGCGGAAGTCGCGCGGGTGTTGCTCAGCCTCGACGGTGTCAGCGAAGCCGCCGTGCTCGCGCTGCCACTGGATGACGACCCGGCGCGCCTGCAACTGCTGGCCTGGTGCGTGCCGGCAGTGGGCGCGAAGGTGCAGGCGCAGGAACTGCGCGAGCAGTTGCAGGCGCGGCTGCCGGATTACATGGTGCCGGCACAGTTGCTGTTGCTGGAAAAGCTGCCGCTGACTGCCAACGGCAAGCTCGACAAGCGTGCCTTGCCAGTGCCCGGCGTGGTCAGCCAGCAGTTCGTCGCGCCGGTCGGTGAGATCGAGGAGAAGCTGGCGGCGATCTGGGCCGACGTGCTCAAGCTCGAAAGAGTCGGCAGCAGCGATAACTTCTTTGAACTGGGCGGCGACTCGATCCTCAGCTTGCAGATCATCGCCCGGGCCAAGCGCCAGGGCATCAAGCTCAGCCCCAAGCAGTTGTTCGAAAAACAGACCATCGGCCAACTGGCTGCTGTGGCCAAACTGATCGAAGCCAAACCGGCTGCCGTCGCGGCACCAGTGGCACGCGGGCCGTTGCCGTTGCTGCCGATCCAGATGCGCTTCTTCGAGACGCCGATTGCCCAGCGCCAGCACTGGAACCAGTCAGTGATGCTGCAACCGACCCTGGCGCTGGACGCCGTGCATTTGCGTAAGGCGCTGGCGGCGCTGGTCGAACAGCACGAAGCGCTGGCCTTGAGCTTTGTGCAGTCGGGCGATAGCTGGCAGGCGTTGCCGCAGACTCAGCGCGATGCCGAACTGCTTTGGCTGCGCGAGCTGGACAGTCTCGATGCCTTGCCGGCCGTGGCCGACGCGGCGCAGCGCAGCCTCGATCTGCAACGCGGGCAGTTGCTGCGCGCGGTGCTGGTCAACCTGCCGAACGCCGAGCAGCGCTTGTTGCTGGTGATTCATCACCTGGTGGTCGACGGCGTGTCGTGGCGCATTCTGCTGGAGGACTTGCAGCAGGCTTACCAGACATTGGCGGCGGGGACGGCGCCGGTGTTGCCAGGCCAGAGCAGTTCGCTGCACAACTGGGCCGAGCAGTTGCATCGTTATGCGCAGAGTGAAGCGCTTGCCGGCGAACGCGATTATTGGCGCCAGACCCTGGCGGCGGAAGACGCGGCACTGCCACAAGATTTCGCCGTGGACAGCCAGACCCGCGCCCAGGCCGCTCGCGCCAGTACGCGCCTGAGCCAGACACTGACCGACAAGCTGCTGAAAGTCGCCCCGGCGGCTTATCGCACGCAGATCAACGATCTGTTGCTGACGGCTTTGGCGCGGGTGCTGTGTGACTGGAGCGAGCAGCCGTCGGTGTTGATCCAGCTCGAAGGCCATGGTCGTGAAGACCTGTTCGACGACATCGACCTGAGCCGCACGGTCGGCTGGTTCAGCAGCCTGTTCCCGGTGCGCCTGACTCCGCAGGCCAATCCCGCTGCGTCGCTGTGCGCGATCAAGGAGCAACTGCGCGCGGTGCCGGGCAAAGGCATCGGTTATGGCGTGCTGCGTTACCTCACGCGTGCTGCCGAGTTGCAGACGCTGGCGCAACCACGGGTGACCTTCAATTACCTCGGTCAGTTCGACGGCGCGTTCAGCGCCGAGCAAGGCGCGTTGTTCCTGCCAAGCGCTGACAGCACCGGCGCCAATCAGGATGGGCAAGCGCCGCTGGGCAATTGGCTGAGTGTTGACGGACAGGTTCTCGGTGGTGAGCTGGAACTGACCTGGACCTTCGGCAGCGGCATGTACCGCGCCGAGACCATCGAGGCGCTGGCCGAGGCTTATCGCCGCGAACTGCAACGCCTGATCGAACATTGCTGCGACAGCGCGGCCGGTGGCGTGACGCCCTCGGATTTCAACCTCGCCAACCTGACCCAGGCGCAGCTGTCGGCATTGCCGATGGCGCCGCGTGACATCGTCGATCTGTACCCGCTGTCGCCGATGCAGCAAGGCATTCTGTTCCACAGCCGCAACGAGCCGGACAGCCCGGCCTACACCAATCAGCTGCGCGTCGATGTCGAACAGCTCGACGCCGAGCGCTTCCGCCAGGCCTGGCAGCAGACCCTCGAAGCCCACGATATTCTGCGTACGGCGTTCGTCTGGCCGCAGGATGCCGCCGCGCCGGTGCAAGTGGTGCGCAGCCGCGTGCAGATGCCGTGGCAGGTGCAGGACTGGCGCGGTCGCGCTGGCCTGGATGTCGCGCTTGATCATCTCGCCACTGAAGATCTGCATAACGGCTTCGATCTGCTCGATGCACCGCTGTTGCGCGTGACGTTGGTGCGCATCGATGAGCACACTCATCACCTGATCTACACCTGCCATCACATCCTGATGGACGGCTGGAGCACTTCGCAGTTGTTCGGCGAAGTGCTGCAACGTTACGCCGGCATCGTGCCGAGCGCAGGGCAGGGGCGTTATCGCGATTACATCGAATGGCTCGGCCAGCGTGATCAGCAAGCCAGTCAGCAGTTCTGGCGCGCAGCGCTGGCGGACCTTGAACAGCCGACGCGACTGGCCAGTGCCATGCCGGTCAGGCACGCGGCGAACGGCTATGCCGATCACCAGCATGTGTTCAGCGAGCCGCTGACCGCCGATCTCAACCGCTTCGCCCGCGAGCAGAAAGTCACCCTCAACACGCTGGTACAAGCGGCGTGGCTGCTGCTGTTGCAGCGTTATACAGGCCAGGATCACGTGGCGTTCGGCGCGACGGTCGCCGGACGGCCAACCGATTTGCCGGGCGTCGAGCAGCAGATCGGCCTGTTCATCAACACCTTGCCGGTGGTGGCGGCGCCATCGCCGGAAATCGGCGTCAGCCAATGGCTGCAACAGGTGCAAGACCTCAACCTGGCCTTGCGCGAGCACGAGCACACGCCGCTGTATGACATTCAGCGCTGGGCCGGCACGGGTGCCGGGGCGTTGTTCGACAGTATTCTGGTGTTCGAAAACTACCCGATGGCTGAAGCACTGGCGCAGGGCCCTGAGACGGGCCTGAAGTTCTCGGCAATCCGCCGGCAGGAGCAGACCAACTATCCGCTGACGCTAGTCGCGGTCACCGGCCGCGAGCTGAGTCTGGGCGTGAGCTACGATCAGACCAGTTTCGACGCTCAAGCGATCCGCGCGTTGAGTGCGCAGTTGCAAGGCCTGCTCGAGCAGTTCCTCGCCGACGCCACGCAGCCGCTGGGCGCGCTGCAACTGCTCGCCGAGCCACAACAGCAACAAGCGATCGAGTGGGGCAAGGCGCCGGTTACCACGCCGGATCAACGCACAGTGCTGGCGCACATCGCCGCGCAAGTGCAGCGACAGCCACAGGCGAACGCGGTGCTGTTCGCTGAGCAGTCCATCGCTTACCAAGACCTCGATACCCGGGCCAATCGTCTGGCGCACAAGCTGCAAGGCATGGGCGTCGGGCCGGAAGTGCGCGTCGGCGTGTGCATGCGCCGCACGCCGCAGATGCTGGTCGGCTTGCTGGCGATCCTCAAGGCCGGTGGCGCCTACGTACCGCTCGATCCGGATTACCCGCAGGAACGCTTGCTGCACATGCTCGACGACAGCCGCGCGGCGGTGCTGCTCACTGAGCCAGCGGCATTGGCGATGCTGCCCGAAACCTTGAGTGCGCAGGTGCTGCTGGTGGACGAGAACGTCGCCAGCGAATACCCGGCCACTGCGCCGCTGGTTAACCTCGCGGCAGACAATCTGGCGTACGTGATCTACACCTCCGGCTCCACCGGCAAACCGAAAGGCGTAGCAATCAGCCACGGCAATCTGTCGGCGCTGATTCAATGGTCGGCTGGGGTCTATCGCGAAGAACAATTGCGCGGCGTGCTGGCCTCGACCTCGATCTGCTTCGATCTCTCGGTGTGGGAAATCTTCGTCACGCTGGCCTGCGGAGGCTGCCTGGTGCTGGCCGACAACGCCCTGGCGCTGGCGGATTTGCCGGCGCGCGATGAGGTAACGCTGATCAATACCGTGCCGTCGGCGATCGCCGCGTTGCAACGGGCCGGGCAGATTCCGTCGTCGGTCGGCACCATCAATCTGGCCGGCGAACCGCTCAAGCAGGGTCTGGTCGACAGCCTCTACGCCAGCACTCAGGTGCAGCAGGTCTACGATCTTTACGGGCCGTCGGAGGACACCACTTATTCAACCTTCACCCTGCGCACGCCGCAGGGGCGGGCGAACATTGGCCGGCCGCTGGACAACACCGTGGCGCACCTGCTCGACAGTCAGTTGCAGGTGCTGCCCGAGGGCGTGGCGGCCGAGCTGTACCTGGCGGGTGCCGGGGTGACGCGCGGCTATCTGCGTCGTGCCGCGCTGACCGCCGAACGCTTTGTGCCGAATCCTTACGCGAGCAACGGCGAGCGCCTGTACCGCACCGGCGATCTGGTGCGCCAGGGCGACGATGGCAACATCGAGTACATCGGTCGCGCCGACCATCAGGTGAAGATTCGCGGCTTCCGCATCGAACTCAGCGAGATCGAAGCACGCCTGCTGGAACTCGACGATATCCGTGAGGCGGTGGTACTGGCGCAGGACGGCGCCGCAGGCAAACACCTGCATGCCTACCTCGTCGCCGCGCCGGACAGCGAGCGGTCGACGCTTGCCGAGCGGGTGCGCAATGCCTTGGCCAGTCGCTTGCCGGCGCACATGGTGCCGGGGCATCTGCACCTGATCGACGCGATCCCGCTGACGCCCAACGGCAAGCTCGATCGCAAGGCGCTGATGGCGTTGGGCGAGAGCCCGACGCAGGAGCAATACCAGGCACCACAAAGCGATCTGCATTGGGAGGTCGCGACGATCTGGCAGGAGGTGCTGGAAGTCGAGCGGGTAGGGCTGGCGGACAACTTCTTCCAGCTCGGCGGCCATTCGTTGCTGGCGACGCTGGTGGTGACCCGGGTGCAGGAACGTCTGGGCGACAAGGTGCCGCTCAAGGCGTTGTTCGAAACCGACACGCTCAAGGATTTCTGCGCGCGGATTGAAGCGCTGCGCGTCGAAATGTCGCCCGTTCAGGATGAATTGGCTAAATCACTGGAGGCCCTCAAACGTCTATCCCTCGATGATCTGGAAAAACTGATTTCTTGAGAGGGAAAAACGCGTGCAAGAGTTAATCGAGTCGGTAGGACAACTTTCGGCTAAGCAAAGAAAGGCTCTGGCGGTTCTGCTCAAGCAGAAAGGCGTCAACCTCTTTGACATTGCCCCGGTTTTCAAGCGCACGGCTGAAGAGCCGTTGCTGCTGTCCTACGCTCAGCAGCGCCAGTGGTTCCTCTGGCAGTGGGCACCGCACAGCGCGGCCTACAACATTCCGACGGCCCTGCGCTTGCAAGGGCCGCTGGATGTGCCGGCACTGGAACGCAGCATTGCGGCGCTGATCGAACGCCACGAAACCTTGCGCACGGTGTTCTCTCAAGACAGCGCGCAACCCTTGCAAGTGGTCCTGCCCGCAGGACCTTTTACCCTCGATATTCATCACCTGAGCACTGATCTGGCGCATGACCCGGAGCACTCGATCGAGGCTTTCGTGCAGACCCAGAGCCAGAAGACTTTCGACCTGCAGCACGGCCCGTTGCTGCGTGCCGCGCTGCTACAGGTCAACCCCGCTGAGCATGTGCTGGTGCTGACCCTGCACCACATCGTTTCCGATGGCTGGTCGCTGCAAGTGATGATCGAGGAACTGGTGCAGCTCTATGCCGGGTTCAACCTCGGTCACGACGCCGGTCTGCCGGCACTGCCGATTCAATATGCCGATTACGCCTTGTGGCAGCGCCACTGGATGGAGGCCGGTGAGCAGGAGCGACAACTGGCCTACTGGCAGGAAAAACTCGGCGGCGAACAACCGGTGCTGGAACTGCCGCTGGATCGCCCGCGCGCGGTCGAGCAGAGCTTCGCCGGCGCCAGCCACAACCTGATTCTTGATCCGGCGCTGAGCAATGCCCTCAAGGCCTTTGCCCGGCAGGAAAACGTCACCCTGTTCGTGTTGCTGCTGGCTTCGTTTCAGGCCTTGCTGCATCGCTACAGCGGGCAAAGCGACATCCGTGTCGGCGTGCCGGTGGCCAACCGTGGCCGGGTGGAAATCGAGCGCCTGATCGGCTTCTTCGTCAACACCCAGGTGCTCAAGGCGGACATCGACGCGGAGCAGCCGTTTGTCGAACTGCTGCGTCAGGTCAAACAGACGGCGCAGGAGGCGCAGGCGCATCAGGATTTGCCCTTCGAGCAACTGGTCGAAGCGCTGGAACCGGGCCGCAGCCTCAGCCACAGTCCGCTGTTTCAGGTCATGTTCAATCACCAGGCCGAGCGCCGCGCGAGCGTCGCGACACGCCTCAACGGCCTGAACATCGAACCGCTGGAATGGCAGAGCCAGACCGCGCAATTCGACCTGACCCTCAACACCACCGAACAGGCCCACGGCATCGAAGCGGTGCTCAAGTACGCCACTGACCTGTTCGACGCAGCGACCATCGAGCGCCTGGCGCAGCACTGGACCGCGCTGTTGCAAGCGATCGTCGCCGAGCCGAGCCAGCGTATCGGCCAGTTGCCAATGCTCGATGCTGGCCAGCAGCAACAGCTGTTGGCGCAATGGAATCCGCCGCTGATTGAACAACCGCTGACCCAGTGCATCCAGCAAGCCATCGAGTCTCAGGCCGAGCGGCATGCCGACGCGGTGGCCGTGACCTTCGCAGGACAGCGCCTGACCTACGCCGAACTCAATCACCGCGCCAACCAGTGGGCGCATACGCTGCTCGAGCAGGGCGTCGGCCCGGACGTGCGCGTCGGCGTTGCGGTGGAGCGTTCGCTGGACATGATCGTCGCCATTCTCGCGGTGCTGAAGGCCGGCGGCGCCTATGTGCCGCTGGACCCGAGCTACCCGGATGACCGTTTGAGCTACATGATCGGCGACAGCGGCATTCACTTGCTGTTGACCCAGGGCCATTTGCTCGGGAAATTACCGATTCCGCCGGGGCTGGTCTGCCTCGATCTGGATCAAACGCCGGAGCACGGCATCGCAAGCAACCCGCCATGCTTGACCACGCCGGACAATCTGGCCTACGTCATCTACACCTCCGGTTCCACCGGCAAACCGAAGGGCGCCTTGCTGCCGCACGGCAACGTGATGCGCCTGTTCAGCGCCACCGCGCACTGGTTCGATTTCGGCGCGCAGGACAGCTGGACGCTGTTCCACTCCTACGCGTTTGACTTTTCGGTGTGGGAGATTTTTGGCGCGCTGCTGTACGGCGGCAAACTGGTGGTGGTGCCCCACGATGTCAGCCGTTCGCCAGAGGATTTCTACACGCTGCTGTGCGATGAAAACGTCACCGTGTTGAACCAGACGCCGTCGGCATTCAAACCGCTGATGCAGGTCGCCTGCGAGTCGAGCCGCAGCAACGCCCTGCGTTACGTGGTGTTCGGCGGCGAGGCGCTGGAAGTACAGAATCTGCGTCCGTGGTTCGAGCGTTTTGGCGACCGCGCGCCGACGCTGATCAACATGTACGGCATCACCGAAACCACCGTGCACGTGACTTACCGGCCATTGTCGCTGGCGGATCTGCAGAGCAATCACAGCAGCCCGATCGGCGCGCCGATTGTCGACCTGTCGTGGTACTTGCTCGACAGCTCGCTGAACCTGGTGCCGCAAGGTTGCATCGGTGAGTTGTACATCGCTGGCGCCGGTCTCGCTCGTGGTTATCTGAATCAGGCTGGCATGAGCGCCACGCGCTTCGTGCCCGATCCGTTCAACCGCAGGGCCGGCCAGCGTCTGTACCGTACCGGCGACCTCGCACGCCTGCGCGGCGATGGGGTGATCGAGTACATCGGTCGTATCGACCACCAAGTGAAGATCCGTGGTTTCCGCATCGAGCTCGGCGAAATCGAAGCGCAACTGCTCAAGCATCCACAGGTGCGCGAAGCGGTGGTGCTGGCGGTGGACGGCCTCAGCGGCCAGCAACTGGCGACTTGGGTCGTGCCGGTTGAGACATTGAACGCGGACGAGCAGGGCGCGCTGCGTGATTCGATCAAGCTGCACCTGCGCGAAACCCTGCCGGATTATATGGTCCCGGTCAGTTGGGCGTTCCTCGACCGACTGCCGCTGACCGCCAACGGCAAGCTCGATCGCAAACAACTGCCGCAGCCGGACGTTGCGCAGGTGCAAGAAGCCTACGCGGCGCCGCGCAGCGAACTGGAACAGCGTCTGGCGGAGATTTGGCAGGACGTGCTCAAGGTCGAGCGGGTCGGGCTTCACGATAATTTCTTCGAGCTGGGCGGCGATTCGATCATTTCGATTCAAGTGGTCAGCCGCGCGCGGCAGGCCGGCATTCGTTTTACGCCCAAGGATATTTTCCAGCATCAGACCGTGCAGCGTCTGGCCACCGTCGCGCAGCAGAGCGACGCGGTGCAGACGGAGCAGGGCGAAGTGCTTGGCGACGCGCCGCTGACGCCGATCCAGCAGTATTTCTTCCACAGCGACATCCCGGCGCGGCATCACTGGAACCAGTCGATCCTGCTGACCCCGGCGAAAACCCTGCAAGCCACGGCGCTGCAACAGGCCCTGGCGCAGGTGCAAAAGCAGCATGACGCCTTGCGTCTGCGTTATCGCCAAACCGAGCAGGGCTGGCAGCAAAGCCACGGCGCGGCGGATCAGCCACAAGACTTGTTGCGCAGCTTTACGCTGGACGACAGCGCGGCATTGCCAGCGCTGTGCCTGGACCTGCAACGCAGCCTCGACCTGCATAACGGCCCGCTGATCCGCGCGGCGCTGATCGATTTGCCGGACGCCAGTCAGCGTCTGTTGCTGGTGATTCATCACCTGGTGGTCGACGGCGTGTCGTGGCGGATACTGCTGGAAGACCTGCAAAGCGCCTATCAGCAGATCAGCAGCGGACAGCGCGTGCATCTGCCGGCCAAGACCAGCGCGTTCAAGGACTGGGGCGTGCGCCTGCAAGAACATGCGCGAAGCGCGGCGCTGGGCAGCGAACTGAGCTACTGGCGCGAACAGTTGCGCGATGCGCCGCTCGGTTTGCCGCTGGATAATCCGCAGGGCCAATTGAACAACCGCTTCGAACGCAGCGTCGACACGCGGCTGGACGCCGAACGTACCCGCCAATTGCTGCAACAGGCCCCGGCGGTCTACCGCACTCAAGTCAACGACCTGCTGCTGACCGCACTGGCGCGGGTGCTCTGCGAGTGGACCGCCAGCGACAGCGCGTTGGTGCAGCTCGAAGGCCATGGCCGCGAAGACCTGTTCGATGACATCGACTTGAGCCGCACCGTGGGCTGGTTCACCAGCATGTTCCCGGTACGCCTGACACCAAACGCCAGCCTGGAAAGCTCGATCAAAGGCATCAAGGAGCAACTGCGCGCGATCCCCAACAAGGGCATCGGCTATGGCTTGCTGCGTTATCTCGGCACCGCCGACGCACAAGCGGCGCTGCGTGAACTGGCGCAACCGCAGGTGACGTTCAACTACCTCGGCCAGTTCGATAACAACTTCGACGAAGACGCCTTGTGGCGGCCGGCCACCGAAGACAAGGGCGCCGGTCAGGACGCAAACGCGCCGATGGCCAATTGGCTGACCATCGATGGCCGGGTTTATCAGGGCCAGTTGAGCCTGACCTGGACCTACAGCAGCGACGTTTTCGAAGAGGCGACCATTGCCGCTCTGGCCCGCGCCTACGAAGTGGCACTGAACGAATTGATCGACCACTGCCTCAGCCATGCGGGCGGCCTCACGCCGTCCGACGTGCCGCTGGCCGGTTTGTCCCAGGCGCATCTGGACAGCCTGCCGATTGCCGCCCAGCGCATCGAGGACATCTATCCGCTGGCGCCGATGCAGCAGGGCATTCTGTTCCACAGCCTGTACGACGCCGACGCCAGCGCCTACGTCTATCAGATGCTGCTGGACATCGACGGCCTCGACGTTGCGCGGTTCCAGCAAGCCTGGCAAGGGGTGGTCGATCGCCATGAAGTGCTGCGCGCCGGTTTCATCTGGGGCCGCGATGGCCTCGATGCACCGTTGCAGGTGATCAACCGCCAACTGACCCTGGAAATGCCGGAAATCGACGTGCGCGATGCCGCTGATCTGCCGGCGGTGCTTGAGGCGCGGGCGCAGGCCGACCGCGAGCGCGGCTTCAATCTGCAGAATCCACCGCTGCTGCGCCTGTGCCTGTTGCGCACTGCCGACGATCGCCATCGACTGATTTTCACCTGCCACCACATCCTCATGGATGGTTGGAGCAACTCGCGGATGTTCGGCGAGGTGCTGCAGGATTACGCCGGCCAGCCGGTGCCGAGCGCGCAGGGTCGCTATCGCGATTTTCTGGTCTGGCTGCAGGGCCAGGACAAGGCTGGGGCGCAGGAATTCTGGCGCGGGCAACTGGCCGAACTCGACGAGCCGACCCGACTGGCCTCGGCCTGCCACGGACGCACCGTGCCGGGGCCGGGCAAACAGATGCATCGGCTGCATTTCGACGAAGCGTTGACCCAGCGTCTGAACGCCTTCTCCCGTCAGCAACAGGTGACCCTCAACAGCCTGGTGCAGGCCGGGTGGCTGCTGGTGTTGCAGCGCTACACCGGCCAGGCCACGGTGGCGTTTGGCGCTACGGTTTCCGGGCGGCCGGTGGATTTGCCGGGCATTGAGGAGCAACTGGGGCTGTTCATCAACACCTTGCCAGTGATCGCCAGCCCGCAGGCCAGCCTCAGCGTCGGTGACTGGGTGCGCAGCGTGCAGGACAAGAACCTGTTGCTGCGCGACTACGAACAGACGCCGTTGCAGGATATTCAGCGTCTGGCCGCATTGAGTGGCGAAGCGTTGTTCGACACTTTGCTGGTGTTCGAGAACTACCCGGTGTCCGAAGCGTTGGAGGCCAATCCGGGCGGGCTGCGTTTTTCCGGTCTGGAGCATCGTGAACAGACCAACTACGGCCTGACCCTGATTGCCGGCGCCAGCGAAGTGCTCAACCTCGATTTCAACTACCTCACCGAGCACTTTGCCGAGCGCAGCGTGCTCGCTCTGGCCGCGCATCTGCGTGAGGTGCTGGAGCAATTTATCGAGGCGCCGCAACGGGCACTCGGCGAGATCGGTCTGCTGCCGCTGGCCGAGCGTCAGACGCTGGCGCAGTGGAACGACAATCACGCGGCTTATCCGGCCGAGCGCTTGATCTCGCAGAGCTTTGAAGCACGGGTGGCGGCGCATCCGCAGGCACTGGCGTTGAGTCATGCCGGCGTGGCCCTGAGTTACGGCGAACTGAACCGCCGCGCAAACCAGTTGGCCCGGCATCTGGTGACGCTGGGTGTCACCGCCGAAGTGCGCGTCGGCGTGGCGCTGCCGCGTTCGGCGGAACTGGTGATCGCCCTGATGGCGGTGCTCAAGGCCGGCGGCACCTACGTGCCGCTGGACCCGGACTACCCGGCCGACCGCGTGACCTACATGCTCGACGACAGCCAGGCGAAAGTCCTGCTGACCCAGCAAGCGTTGCTGGCGCAACTGCCATCCAGCGAAGCGCAAGTGGTGCTGGTCGAGGCCGGCGGCGAGGCGTTCGCCGCGCAGGCACCGGACAACCTGCCGGCGCGCGCCGACTCGGCCAATCTGGCCTACGTGATCTACACCTCCGGTTCCACCGGCAAACCGAAAGGCGTGGCCATCGCCCATCGCAACGTACAGGCGCTGATTGACTGGTCCGCCGAGGTCTACAGCGAGGACGATCTGCAAGGCGTGCTGGCCTCGACGTCGGTGTGCTTCGACCTGTCGGTGTGGGAGATTTTCGTCACCCTGGCGCGCGGCGGGTCCATGGTCATGGCGCGCAATGCCCTGGAGCTGGCGGACTTGCCCGAGCGTGATCAGGTGCGCCTGATCAACACCGTGCCGTCGGCGATTGCCGCGTTGCAACGCATCGGCCAGATCCCGCCGGGCGTGCGCATCATCAATCTGGCCGGCGAGCCGCTCAAGCAGGCGCTGGTCGACACCTTGTACCGCGAGACTTCGGTCGCCCACGTTTACGATCTGTACGGGCCTTCCGAAGACACCACGTATTCGACCTGGACCCGCCGCGAACTCGGCGGCCAGGCCAATATCGGCCGGCCATTGCGCAACACCACTGCGTACCTGCTCGATGAGCAATTGCAGGCAGCCCCAGTCGGCATCGCAGCGGAGCTGTATCTGGCCGGTGAAGGCATCACCCGTGGCTATCTGTTGCGCCCGGGCCTGACCGCCGAGCGCTTCGTGCCCAACCCGTTGGCGAGCAACGGCGAGCGTATGTACCGCACCGGCGACCTGACGCGTTTCATGGACGACGGCCGTATCGAATACGTCGGCCGCATCGACCATCAGGTCAAGGTGCGTGGCTTCCGTATTGAACTGGGTGAAATCGAGGCGCGTCTGCTGGCCCATGCCAGTGTGCGCGAAGGCGTGGTGCTGGCGGTGGACGGCGTTGGCGGCCAGCAACTGGTGACTTATGTGGTACCGGCCGAGGCCGATCAAAGCCCCGCGCAACTGGACGCGCTGAGTGCTGAGTTGCAAGCCGCGCTAAAGGCGCATCTGCCGGATTACATGGTGCCGGCGCAGTGGCTGTTCCTCGAACAATTGCCGTTGACACCCAACGGCAAACTTGATCGCAAGGCTTTGCCGGCACCGGATGCCAGCCAGGCACAACGCGATTACGTCGCGCCGTCGACGCCGCTGGAGCAGCAGCTGGCCGAGGTCTGGCAGGACATTCTGAAGATCGAGCAGGTCGGCGTGACCGACAATTTCTTCGCCCTCGGCGGTGATTCGATCATCTCGATTCAACTGGTCAGCCGCGCGCGGCAGCAGGGCATTTGCTTCACGCCCAAAGACCTGTTTCAGCAGCAGACCGTGCAGAAACTGGCCGCAGTGGTTTCGCATGCAGACGCGCAATCCGCCAGCGCTGCCGACTACCCGTTGGCGCAACTGGATCAGGCGCAGCTCGATGCCTTGCCGGTGCCGGCGGAGCTGATCGAAGACGTCTATCCGCTGTCGCCGATGCAGGAAGGCATGCTCTTCCACACCCTGTCGGATAACGGCAGCAGCCTTTACGTGCAACAGGTCAGCCTGCCGATCAAGGGCCTCGACGTTGAGCGTTTCCGCCGGGCCTGGGAGTTCATCATTGTGCGTCAGGCGATCCTGCGCACCAGTTTCCATTGGCAGGACGGCCTGGCCAAACCGCTGCAGGTCGTCCATCGCCAGGCGCCGCTGCAGATGCAGGTGCTCGATTGGCGTGGGCAGGACTGCAGCGAGGCGGCGATTGCCGAGTTCGCCAGCGCTGATCGTGCGCTGGGCTTCGACTTGGCTGAAGCGCGATTGCAGCGGGTGACCCTGCTGCAGCTGGGCGATGAGCAGTACCAGATGATCTGGACCAGCCACCACATCCTGATGGACGGCTGGAGCAGTTCGCGGTTGTTCGGTGAGGTCTTGCAGTACTACTCCACGGGCGAGGTGACTGGCGAAAATGGCCGCTATCGCGACTTCATTGCCTGGTTGCAGGCGCAGGATCAGGATGCCCAGGAGCTGTTCTGGAAGGCGCGTCTGGCGGTGGTCAACGAACCGACCGCGCTGAGTCAGGCGATGCACCCGCGTCATAGTGCCGACGTTACTGGTCACGATGCGCTCTATTCAAATTGGGACAAGGCGCAAACCGCACGCCTGCTGGAGTTCTGCCGCGACCTGCGCATCACCCCCAACACACTGATCCAGGGCGCGTGGCTGCTGCTGTTGCAACGCTACACCGGTCAGCAGACGGTGACCTTCGGCGCCACCGTATCGGGGCGCCCGGAAAGTCTGCCGAACGTCGGCAACATGCTCGGCCTGTTCATCAACACCTTGCCGATCATTCAGACCCCACAGGCCGATCAGCGTCTGGCCGACTGGCTGGGTGAAGTGCAGGCCTACAACCTCGACATTCGCGATTACTCCCAGGCACCGCTGGCCGATGTGCAGCGCTGGTCGAACCTTGGTGGTCAGGCGCTGTTCGACAGCATCGTGGTGTTCGAGAACTTCCCGATCGACGAGCGCTTGCAGGAAGAAACCGACACCGAGCTGACCTTCGGCAAATCCATCGGCCACGGTGTGACCAACGTGCCGATGGACCTTGCGGTGATGCTCGGCGACGAGTTGTCGATCGAGTACCTGTACCTGCGCAGCCACTTCAGCGCCGAGGCGGTGCAAGGCATTCGCCTGACCCTGGAAAACACCCTCGCGGCGATGATGGCCGCGCCGTATGAGCGGCTGGGCAACTTGCAGCGTCTGTCCGCCGAGCAATGGCAAGCGGCGCAGGCCTGGAGCGCCGAGCCTTCCCACCGCCACGCGCCGCAGTTGCTGCCGGAGCTGATCAGCCGTCATGCGCAACAGCAACCCGATGCGATCGCGGTGCAATGCGCCGGCGAAAGCCTGACCTACGCAGAGCTGGAGCGGCAGGCCAATCGACTCGCGCAGTGCCTGATCGCCCACGGCGCCGGGCCGGAAGTGGTGATCGGCGTGGCGTTGCCGCGCTCGCTGGAAATGCTGGTGAGTTTCCTCGCCGTGCTCAAGAGCGGTGCGGCGTACGTGCCGCTGGACATCGATTACCCGCCGGAGCGTCTGGCCTACATGATCGAAGATTCGCGCATGGCCCTGCTGCTGACGCAAACCAGCCTGCGCGCGACGTTGCCGGCGCCTAACGGCGTGCGGCGTCTGGAAATCGATCAACTCGATCGCAGTCTCTACAGCGATGCTGCCCCGGTCTGCGATGTTCACGAGCAGAGCCTGGCCTATCTGGTTTACACCTCCGGTTCCACCGGACGGCCGAAAGGCGTGGCCGTTACTCAAGGCCCGCTGAGCATGCACTGCCAGGCGATCGCCGAGTTGTACGAAATGGACGCCAGCAGTTGCGAATTGCACTTTATGTCCTTCGCTTTCGACGGCGCTCACGAACGCTGGCTGAGTACGCTGTACAGCGGCGGTCGTCTGGTGATCCGCGACGGTTGTTTGTGGACGCCGGAGCAGACCTATCAGGCCCTGCACGATTACGCCGTGACCATCGCCTGCTTCCCGCCGGCCTATCTCAAGCAACTGGCCGAGTACGCGGCCGCCAGCGGCATTGCGCCGCCGCCAGTGCGCATCTACTGCTTCGGTGGCGATGCGGTGCCGGAGCAGACCTTCGAACAGGTCAAAGCCGCGTTGCGTCCGCAGTTCTTCACCAACGGCTATGGCCCGACCGAAACCGTGGTCACGCCGATGCTCTGGAAAGTCGCCATCAGCCAGCACTGCGAAGCGGCGTATGCGCCGATCGGCCGCGCGGTCGGTGCGCGTTCGTTGTACGTGCTCGACGACGATCTGAATCCGCTGCCGCCGGGTTTTGCCGGTGAGTTGTACATCGGCGGTTACGGCGTCGCTCGCGGTTACTACGGCCGCCCCGATCTGACCGGCGAGCGCTTCGTGCCCAACCCGTTTGCCCCGGGCGAACGCCTGTACCGCAGCGGCGATCTGGTGCGTCGTCGCCCGGACGGCGTGGTCGATTACGTCGGGCGTATCGACCATCAGGTCAAGGTGCGTGGCTTCCGCATCGAGCTAGGCGAAGTCGAGGCCAGTCTGCGCCAGTTGCCGGCGGTCAGCGATGCGCTGGTGATTGCCCGCGACAATGCCTCCGGCAAGCAACTGATCGGCTACGTGGTCACTGCCACGGGTGATGATATCGGCGATGAACTCAAGGCCGGGCTGCGCGCTTCGCTGCCGGAATACATGGTGCCGGCGCAGATCGTCTGCCTCAGCGCGTTCCCGGTCACGCCCAACGGCAAACTCGATCGCAAGGCCTTGCCGGAGCCGGAGTTCAAAAGTGACGAATATGTAGCGCCGCGTACCGAGCAGGAAACCTTGCTGGCCGAGATCTGGGCGCAAGTGTTGCAGGTCGGGCAGGTCGGTATCAGCGATAACTTCTTTGAACTGGGTGGCGATTCGATCCTCAGCCTGCAAGTGATCTCGCGGGTGAGAAACCACCCGACGCTGCAGATGGAGCTGAAGCTGCGTGATCTGATGCGTTATCAGACCATCGCCGGCATTCTCGAGCAGCAAGTGGCGAAGGAGGGCGCCGGGCAAGCGCTGCCGGACCTGACTCAGGTTGCCGCAGAGGGCGCGTTCAATTTGCTGCCGATCCAGGAGTGGTTCTTCGCCGAAGGCATGGCCGAGGCGCATCACTACAACCAGTCGTTGCTGCTCAGCGCACGTCAACCGCTGGATCTTGATGCACTGGAACAGGCACTGGGCTTGATCGAACAACATCACGATTCGCTGCGCCTGCGTTTTTCCAACGACGGCGGGCGCTGGTTGCAGCGCTATAGCAGCAGCGCGTCCGACGAGGCTGTGCTGTGGCGCCGCGAAGCGCAAAGCAGCGAAGAGGTCGAAGCCTTGGCCAACCTCGCGCAGCGCAGCCTCAAACTCGATGACGGGCCGGTCTGGCGGGTCATGCATGTGGCGTTGCCGGATGGCCAGGCGCGGTTGCTGGTGGTGATTCATCACCTGGTGGTCGACACCGTGTCGTGGCGGATTCTGCTCGACGATCTGAAAGTCGCTTATGAGGCGTGCGTGCAGGGGCTGGCGCCGCAACTGCCGATTCGCACCAGCAGTTATCGTTCGTTTGCCGAGGCATTGCAGGCGCAGGCGCCGGTGATTGCCGAGCAGGAATTGAGCTATTGGCTGGAGCAACTGGATCAGCCCGGCGTTGATCTGCCGTGCGACAACCCGCGCGGCAAGAACCTCGTGCGGCAACAGGCGCAGGCGCGGCTCAAGCTGTCCCGCGAGCACACCGAACAACTGCTCAAACAGGCCCCGGCGGTGTACGGCACGCAGATCAACGACTTGCTGCTGTCGGCGCTCAGCCGCGCCCTGTGCCGCTGGAGTCAGCAACCGTCGGCGCTGATTCTGCTTGAAGGTCACGGTCGCGAAGACCTCTTCGAATCGATCGACCTGAGCCGCAGCCTCGGCTGGTTCACCAGCATGTTCCCGGTGCGTTTGCGCCCGGACGGCGACGACATCGGCCAGTCGATCATCGATGTGCAGGCGCAACTGGCGGGCGTACCGCAGAAGGGCATCGGCTACGGCGTGTTGCGTCATTTGGCCGGGCCGGAAGTCTCCGCGCGACTGGCTGCATTGCCGCAGGCACGGGTGACCTTCAACTACCTCGGGCAGTTCGACCAGAGCTTCGATGAACAGGCGTTGCTGGTGCCGGCACTGGAAGAGACCGGCGACAACTACAGCCTCAAGGCGAACCTGGGCAACTGGCTGGAAATTGTCGGCCAGGTCTATGACGGGCAACTGGCCTTGCGCTGCATCTACAGCAGTCAGCGTTACCGCGCCGGCACCATGGATGCGCTGATGAGCGATTACCAGCGCGAGCTTGAAGCGTTGATCGAACATTGCATGGCGCGGGTGGGTTGATCACCCGGCCTTTTGCGCGGGCGCTGCCCAGGCGCGCCCGTCTTATTGCAGATACAAGGATTTTTAACGATGTCGTTACACCCTGATCTGGAAGCTTTTCTCGACCTCGCTCAAGACAGCCAGGACGCCGGCCTGCCGGCCATGCACCAACTGACCCCGAGCGAGGCCCGCGCCACCTTCGAGCAGACCACCGCGCAACTGCGCTGGCCGGCGCCGCAGGATCTTGAAGTCACCGAGATCGAAATACAGGCCCGTGACGGTGCGGCGCTGGCGTTGCGTTTGTATCGGCCCAAAGGTATTGAATCGCCGCTGCCGGTGCTGGTGTATTTCCACGGTGGCGGATTTGTCGTTGGCAGTCTGGATTCCCACGACGGCGTCTGCCGCGAGTTTTGCCAGCGCACGCCGTGTGCGGTGCTCTCGGTCGGTTATCGACTGGCGCCGGAGCATCGCTTTCCGACAGCGCTGGAGGATGGCGAGGACGCTTTGGCCTGGCTGGCCGAACAGGCTGTGAGCCTCGGCCTGGATGGTTCGCGCGTTGCGTTCGGTGGCGACAGTGCGGGCGCCACGTTGGCGACGGTGCTGGCGATTCAGGCCGTGCGGCAACCGCACACGGTGGCTATCGCGCCGAAGGCGCAGTTGTTGTGTTATCCGGTGACCGATGCTTCGCGGGTGCATGATTCGCGGCTGTTGTTTGGTGAGGGGTACCTGCTCGAGAACGACACGCTGGAGTGGTTTTATCAGCACTATGCGCGTGGGCCGGAGGATTATCTGGATTGGCGTTTTTCGCCGTTGCTGGCGGAGGAT
>NZ_RCNX01000023.1:0-40540 GCF_004307595.1 Pseudomonas sp. Sample_23 | reverse complement strand
TTTCGACTGCGCCGGAAGTGGGGCGAATTATAGACCTCTGGAATCTGCCGTCAACACCTATTTTCATATTTCTGTCATATCGGTCAAAAAGCCCCGAAAACGCGAAGGCCGACCTGAAAGGTCGGCCTTCTGCACATCCAGCTACTTATAAGCTAGGGAATGCGAACTGCGAAGCTTCATGGCTTGCACGCTGCGGCCAGCGCTGGGTGATTGCCTTGCGACGAGTATAGAAGCGCACGCCGTCCGGACCGTACGCATGCAGGTCGCCAAACAGTGAACGCTTCCAGCCGCCGAAGCTGTGATAAGCCACCGGCACCGGCAGCGGCACGTTGACGCCGACCATACCGACTTCGATCTCGTCACAGAACAGCCGCGCCGCTTCGCCGTCACGGGTGAAGATGCAGGTGCCGTTGCCGTATTCGTGATCATTGATCAGTTGCATCGCCTCTTCCAGGCTGTTCACCCGCACCACGCACAGCACTGGCCCGAAGATCTCTTCTTTATAGATGCGCATCTCTGGAGTGACGTTGTCGAACAGGCAGCCACCGAGGAAGAAGCCTTCTTCATGCCCGGCAACGCTCAAACCACGACCATCAACCACCAGGGTCGCGCCCGCCGCCACACCGTCGTCCACATAACCGCTGACCTTGTCACGCGCCTGACCGGTAACCAACGGCCCCATGTCCAGACCGCACGAGGTACCCGCACCGATTTTCAGCGCTTTGATCTGTGGAACCAGTTTCGCCACCAGCGCGTCCGCGACCTGATCGCCAACACACACGGCCACCGAGATGGCCATGCAGCGTTCGCCGCAGGAACCGTAGGCCGCGCCCATCAGTGCACTCACCGCATTGTCCAGATCGGCATCCGGCATCAGCACCGCGTGGTTCTTCGCGCCGCCCAGTGCCTGAACGCGTTTGCCGCGCTTGGTGCCTTCGGCGTAGATGTATTCGGCAATCGGTGTCGAACCGACGAAGCTCAGCGCTTTGACTTCCGGCGCTTCGATCAACGCGTCCACCGCCGTCTTGTCACCATGGACCACACTCATCACACCTTTCGGCAACCCGGCTTCCAGCAGCAACTGAGCGATCAGCAGCGTCGAGCTTGGATCGCGCTCGGATGGCTTGAGGATGAAGCAGTTGCCGCAGACGATCGCCAGCGGGTACATCCACAGCGGGACCATGGCCGGGAAGTTGAACGGAGTGATACCGGCCACAATCCCCAACGGCTGGAAGTCCGACCAGGCATCGATATTCGGGCCGACGTTGCGGCTGTACTCGCCCTTGAGGATTTCCGGGGCGGCGCAGGCGAACTCGACGTTCTCGATACCGCGCTTCAATTCACCGGCGGCGTCTTCCAGGGTCTTGCCGTGCTCTTCGCTGATCAGTTGCGAGATGCGCGCTTCGTTCTGCTCCAGCAATTGCTTAAAGCGGAACATCACCTGGGCGCGTTTGGCTGGCGGCGTGTTGCGCCAGGACGGGAACGCAGCCTTGGCGGCATCGATGGCTTTCTGAATGGTGGCCTGGCTGGCCAGTGGCAGTTTGTGAATTGCCTGACCGGTAGACGGGTTGAACACATCTACCGCGCGACCGGTTTCGGTCACCAGTTCGCCATTGATCAAATGCGGAATAACGCTCATCGAACACTCCTGAATTCTGGTCCGCAGGCGCCGTGAGAGGCGCCCGCACTTTTGTACATATATAGAAGGAAAAATCAGTCGAGCTTGTTCAGCACTTCGCCGACCGCGTCGAACAGACGATCGAGGTCTTGCGGCTTGCTGTTGAAGGTTGGGCCGAACTGCAGGGTGTCGCCGCCGAAGCGCACGTAGAACCCGGCTTTCCACAGGGCCATGCCCGCTTCGAACGGACGCACGATGGCGTCGCCGTCACGCCCGGCAATCTGGATCGCGCCGGCCAGGCCGTAGTTACGGATGTCGATGACGTTCTTCGAGCCTTTCAGGCCGTGCAACGCGTTCTCGAAATGCGGCGCAATTTCGGCGACGCTCTGCACCAGGTTTTCCTTTTGCAGCAGATCCAGTGCCGCAAGACCGGCGGCGCAGGCCACCGGGTGCGCCGAATAGGTGTAGCCGTGGGGGAATTCCACGGCGTATTCCGGCGTCGGCTGGTTCATGAAGGTCTGGTAGATCTCGGAGCTGGCAATCACCGCGCCCATCGGAATCGCGCCGTTGGTGACTTGTTTGGCGATGCACATCAGGTCCGGGGTCACGCCGAAGCTCTCGGCGCCGAACATCGAACCGGTGCGGCCGAAACCGGTGATCACTTCGTCGAACACCAGCAGGATGTTGTGCTGATCGCAGATCTCGCGCAGACGCTTGAGGTAACCCTGCGGCGGAACCAATACCCCGGCAGAGCCGGCCATCGGTTCAACGAACACCGCAGCGATGTTGGAAGCGTCGTGCAGTTCGATCAACTTCAGCAGTTCATCGGCCAAAGCAATACCGCCCTGCTCCGGCATGCCGCGGGAAAACGCATTGCTCGCCAGCAGTGTGTGCGGCAGGTGATCGACATCCATCATCGCCTGACCGAACATCTTGCGGTTGCCGTTGACGCCGCCGAGGCTGGTGCCGGCGATATTCACGCCGTGGTAGCCACGGGCGCGGCCGATCATCTTGGTCTTGGTCGCCTGGCCTTTCAGGCGCCAGTAGGCACGGACCATTTTCACCGCGGTGTCAGCGCACTCGGAACCAGAGTCGGTGAAGAACACGTGGTTCAGATTGCCCGGGGTCAGTTCAGTGATTTTCTCTGCCAGTTGGAACGACAACGGATGGCCGTACTGGAAGCCCGGCGAGTAATCGAGGGTGCCCAGTTGTTTCGAAACGGCTTCCTGAATTTCCTTGCGGGTGTGCCCGGCGCCGCAGGTCCACAGACCGGACAGCGAGTCGTAGATCTTGCGGCCCTTGTCATCGAACAGCCAGCTGCCTTCAGCGCCGACGATCAAACGCGGGTCGCGCTGAAAGTTGCGGTTGGCGGTGTACGGCATCCAGTGCGCGTCCAGCTTCAGTTGGCTGGCCAGTGGCGACGGCGCGTTTTCAGGCATGTTCATCGGGCAAAACCTCGCAGGGCATAAGCGTCAGGGAGATGGAAAGCGTTGTTGCAGCTAAATTGCCACGGCGATAAAGTCGGTGAAATCCAACTCTTCTAACCTTCAGTTAGATCATCGCTAAACAAAGAGAACAAGAAATGAGCAGCCGCCGCGCCGACCCACTGGCTCAAGTCAGTGACTTTGATATCCGTCTGCTGCGGATTTTTCGCAGTGTCGTGGAATGTGGCGGCTTCTCCGCAGCGGAAACCGTGCTCGGCATCGGGCGTTCGGCGATCAGCCAACAGATGAGCGATCTGGAGCAGCGCCTCGGCTTGCGCTTGTGTCAGCGCGGCCGGGCCGGATTTTCCCTGACCGAGGAAGGCCGTGAGGTGTATCAATCAGCGCTGCAATTGTTGAGTGCGCTGGAAAGCTTCCGCACTGAGGTCAACGGTCTGCACCAACACCTGCGCGGCGAGCTGATCATCGGCCTGACCGACAATCTGGTCACCCTGCCGCACATGCGCATCACCCACGCCCTCGCGCAATTGAAGGAGCGCGGGCCGGATGTGCAGATTCAGATCCGCATGATTGCGCCGAATGAAGTCGAGCAAGGCGTACTCGACGGGCGTCTGCATGTCGGCGTGGTGCCGCAGGCCAGCGCCTTGTCGGGACTGGAATATCAGCCGTTGTACAGCGAGCGTTCGCTGCTGTATTGCGCGGTGGGTCATCCGCTGTTTTATGTCGACGACAAGCAACTCGATGATCAACGCCTCGACAGTCAGGACGCGATTGCGCCGACCTTCCGTTTGCCGGCAGAGATTCAGGCGCACTACCAGGCGCTCAACTGCACCGCCAGTGCCTCTGACCGTGAGGGCATGGCATTTCTGATTCTGACCGGACGCTACATCGGTTACCTGCCGGATCACTACGCCAATCTTTGGGTGCAGCAGGGGCGCTTGCGTGCGCTCAAGGCCGGCACGCGTTTTTACGATTTGAGTCTGGCATCGGTCACGCGCAAGGGGCGGCGCCCTCATTTGGTGCTGGAAAGTTTCCTCGAGAGTCTGGCCGCGACGCGATAGATAAGCGCGCAGAGCCCAGCCCGTCTGGGCCTCATCGACAGAATCGAGGAATAACCTGAGCAAGTGGACAGGTTTTTGCAGAGAAGGGATAACTCTCCTTCAAGAAGCCAAAGCCATGCAGCCAGATTCCGATTCATCCAGTGAACTGATCTACGGCCTCAACGACCGCCCCAAACCACTCGCCGCCATTCTCGCCGCGCTGCAACACGTGCTCGCGAGTTTCGTCGGCATCATCACCCCGCCACTGGTGATCGGTTCCGCGCTCGGGCTGACCGCGCATCTACCGTACCTGATCAGCATGGCGCTGATGGTCTCGGGCGTCGGCACTTTTATCCAGGCGCGGCGACCGTTCGGCATTGGCGCGGGGATGATCTGTCTGCAAGGCACCAGTTTCGCGTTTCTCGGTGCGGTGCTGTCGGCCGGGTTTCTGGTCAAGCAGCGCGGCGGCAGCCCGGAAGATATTCTGGCGATGATTTTCGGCGTGTGCTTTTTCGGCGCAATCGTGCAGATCGTGCTCAGCCGTTTCATCGGTCAGTTGCGCCGAGTGGTGACACCGCTGGTGACCGGCATCGTCATCACGCTGATCGGCATCAGCCTGATCAAGGTCGGCATCACCGATGTGGGTGGCGGCTTCAACGCGCCGGACTTCGGCGCGCCGGGCAATCTGGCCTTGGGCGTGTTCGTGCTGCTGACGATCATTCTGCTCAACCGCTCGAATACGCCGTGGGTGCGACTGTCGGCGATCATCATCGGGCTGGTGCTCGGCAGTCTCGCCGCTTGGTTCAGCGGGAAACTGGTCCCGCAGCCGTTGCCTGACTTGCCACTGGTGAGTTTTCCTACGCCATTCAAGTTCGGATTCAACTTCGACTGGACGGCTTTCCTGCCGGTCGCGCTGATTTACCTGATCAGCACCATCGAAACCGTCGGCGACCTCACCGCCAATTGCATGCTTGCTCGCCAACCGATCAGCGGCCCTTCTTATATAAGCCGCTTGCGCGGTGGCGTGCTCGGTGACGGCGTGAGCTGCATGATCGCGGCGACCTTCAGCGCCTTCCCCAACACAACGTTCGCGCAGAACAACGGCGTGATCCAATTGACCGGCGTTGCCAGCCGCTACGTCGGCCTGTACATCGGCGCGATCCTGTTCTGCCTCGGCCTGTTCCCGATGATCGGTGCGGTGCTGCAACAGATTCCGAAACCGGTGCTGGGCGGCGCAACGCTGGTGATGTTCGGCGCTGTGGCGGCGGCGGGCGTGCGCATTCTCGCGCAGTCGCCGCTGGACCGGCGCAGCATGTTGATCATCGCCACTTCGTTCGGCGTCGGCCTCGGCATCGCCGCGCAACCGAACCTGCTGCACCTGCTGCCGAAACTGGTGCAGAACCTGTTCGACTCGGCGATCACCAGCGGCGGGCTGACGGCAATCGTCCTCTGTCTGTTGTTGCCGGAAGGCAAAACCGCCGAGACAAAAAGCCCCGCGTCATTGAACAAGATCGAACAGGCGTAACTGTTTTTCCGCGCCAGGACTTGTCGGATGCCTGTGGGTGCGCTATCAACGCAACTGGTTGCACCCACAGACAATCCCGGAAGTGCCTATGACCTTTGAAGTCCCAGCCCACGGCGGCAAACCCGCCAGCCGCATTCGTCAGAAGAACGAAGAGACCATTCTCAAAGCCGCCGAAGACGAGTTCGCCCGTCACGGGTTCAAAGGCACCAGCATGAACACCATCGCGCAGAATGCCGGGCTGCCCAAGGCCAACCTGCATTACTACTTCACCAACAAGCTCGGTTTGTATGTGGCGGTGCTGAGCAACATCATCGAGTTGTGGGACAGCACCTTCAACACCCTCACTGCCGAGGACGACCCGGCCGAAGCGCTGACGCGCTACATCCGCGCGAAGATGGAATTCTCCCGGCGCCAGCCACAGGCTTCGCGAATCTTCGCCATGGAAGTGATCAGCGGCGGCGAATGCCTGAGCGAATATTTCAATCAGGATTACCGCACCTGGTTCACCGGGCGCGCGGCGGTGTTTCAGGCGTGGATCGATGCGGGCAAAATGGACCCGGTCGACCCGGTGCACCTGATTTTCCTGCTGTGGGGCAGCACCCAGCATTACGCCGACTTCGCCACGCAGATCTGCCGCGTCACCGGGCGCAGCAAGTTGACCAAGCAGGACATGGAAGACGCCGGCAACAACCTGATCCGCATCATTCTCAAAGGCTGCGGCCTCACTCCTTCTCTATAAGACGTTTATGCCTTTCACCCTCAGCGGTTTTTGCGAGTACCGCGAAGAGATTCGCAAAAGCCGTTTCATCACTCTGGCGACGCCGATCAGCAGCCCCGCCGATGCGCAGGCGTTTTTCGAGCAGCACAGCGATTTGAATGCCACGCACAATTGCTGGGCGTGGAAACTCGGCGCGCAATACCGCAGCACTGACGACGGCGAGCCGGGCGGCACGGCCGGGCGCCCCATTCTGGCGGCGATAGAAGCTCAGGATTGCGATCAGGTCGCGGTGCTGGTGATTCGCTGGTACGGCGGCATTCAACTGGGCACCGGCGGTTTGGCCCGGGCCTATGGCGGTGGCGCCAACAAGTGCCTGCAAGCGGCGGAAAAAATCGAGCTGATCAACCGCGTGTCGCTGAGTTGCGCCTGCGGATTTGCCGAGTTGGCGCTGGTGAAGTTGCGCGTGGCGGATCTCGGTGGATTGGTGGTGGAGGAAATCTTCACGGCCAATGGGGTTGAGTTGAAATTGGCGGTAGGAAAAGCGCAGATCGAAGTGCTGCAAAGTCAGTTGGCGGATCTGAGCCGTGGGCGGATTTTGTTGCAGCGTTGAGAGTGGAAGATCAAAAGATCGCAGCCTTCGGCAGCTCCTTGGGGGATCGCATTCCAATTGTAGGAGCTGCGGAACGCTGCGATCTTTTAGGGCATTCCCCAATTGGCGACTTGCCCACATCGGCTGTGCACCCGACTGTGGATAACCTGAGCACATACCGCTGTAACCCTTCTGTCATGCGGCTTTGCGCGATTTGTTCAATTTTCGTTCAATTGACCCGACAAAAGGGAAATCCAGCCTAAAAACAAACAGTTACCTTTGTTTATCACCATTAGAACAAAGCATCGCAGTGCTTATGCCCACCCTCGGCGCTTGCGCACAATTACTGTGGAGCAACCTGTGGATAAGCCGTTCATGACCGCCGCAGCCGCTGGATCTGTCTGGCTCCCAGGCAGTTGCTCGTTTTTTAACCAACTGCAAGCGGGCAAAACTGGAGCCTGTTCAATGGCTTTGCGCTGAATTGGTGCTCGAGAGAAAGACAAAATGCCCGCCGATGCGCTGCTGTCGGCACTTGCGCACTGGCTCCGCAAGCGTTCCTGACTCAATGGCCAGGAAATTGCTTTATCCACAGGCACAACTCCAAGTCAGTCGAGCCTGTCATGTCCATCGCCCCTTCCCCACCGCGCCTGCAACTGCGCCAGATCAGCAAACGCTACCCCGGTTGTCTGGCCAACGACGCCATCGACCTGAGCATCGCGCCGGGTGAAATCCATGCCCTGCTCGGTGAAAACGGCGCGGGCAAAAGTACGTTGATGAAGATCATTTACGGAGTCACCCAGTGCGACAGCGGTGAAATGCTCTGGGAGGGGCAGCGCGTGCAGATGCGCAATCCGGCGCAGGCGCGGCAGTTGGGCATTGGCATGGTGTTCCAGCATTTCTCGCTGTTCGAAACCCTCAGCGTGGCGCAGAACATTGCCCTGGCGATGGGCGCGGCGGCCGGCACGCCGAAGCAACTGGAGCCGAAGATCCGCGAAGTATCACGGCGTTATGGCATGGCCCTGGAACCGGAGCGACTTGTCCACAGCCTGTCGATTGGCGAGCGCCAGCGGGTGGAAATCATCCGTTGCCTGATGCAGGACATCCGCCTGTTGATTCTCGACGAGCCGACCTCAGTGCTGACGCCGCAAGAGGCCGACGAATTGTTCATCACCCTGCGGCGCCTTGCCGCCGAGGGCTGCAGCATTCTGTTTATCAGCCACAAGCTCGGTGAAGTGCGCGCCTTGTGCCACAGCGCCACGGTGCTGCGCGGCGGTCGGGTTGCCGGGCATTGCGAGCCCGCCGAATGTTCGGACCAGCAACTGGCGCAAATGATGGTCGGTGAAGCGGCGGCTTTGATTGGCGAGTATCCGAAGGTCAGCGGTGGCGCGGCATTTCTGCAGGTGCAGGGTTTGAGCTGGCACAACCCGGATCCGTTCGGCTGCTCGCTGACCGACATCGACCTGCAAGTGCGCAGCGGTGAAATCGTCGGCATCGCCGGGGTCGCGGGCAATGGTCAGGATGAATTGCTCGCCCTGCTCAGCGGCGAGCAGCCCTTGCCTCGTGCGCAGGCGGCGACCCTTCGCTTCGCAGAGAAAAACGTTGCCGATCTGCGCCCGGATGCGCGGCGCAAACTCGGTCTGGCCTTCGTGCCGGCCGAACGCCTTGGCCACGGCGCGGTGCCGGAGTTAAGTCTGGCCGATAACGCCCTGCTCAGTGCTTTCCAGCAAGGACTGGTGAGCCACGGGTTGATTCAACGAAGCAAAGTCGAAGCCCTCGCGCAGCAGATCATCCAGCGTTTCGGCGTGAAGACCCCGGACACGCAAACCGCCGCGCGCAGCCTGTCCGGCGGCAACTTGCAGAAATTCATCCTCGGCCGGGAAATTCTTCAGCAACCGAAACTGCTGATCGCCGCGCACCCGACCTGGGGCGTCGACGTCGGCGCCGCCGCGACCATTCACCGTGCGCTGATTGCCCTGCGCGATGCCGGCGCGGCGATTCTGGTGATTTCCGAAGACCTCGATGAGCTGTTCCAGATCAGCGATCGCCTCGGCGCGCTGTGCGGCGGGCGTCTGTCGGCGCTGCAAGACACCAGCGCTACACAACTGAGCGATGTCGGCGCGTGGATGGCCGGCCAGTTCGATCACTCACCTGGCACCGCCTCGGTTTAACGGAGTTCCAACCATGCTGCTTTCTCTCGAACCCCGAGGCCAGCAATCGCGCCTGATGCTGTGGTGCTCGCCGTTATTGGCGGCGGCCCTGACCCTCGGCTGCGGCTCGCTGTTGTTCATCGCGCTGGGCCACGACCCACTGCAAACCTTGCACACGCTGCTGATCGCACCGGTCAGCGATTTGTATGGCGTGTCTGAATTGCTGGTCAAGGCGCTGCCGATTCTGCTCTGCGCACTCGGCCTGGCGGTGGCCTATCAGGCGCGGATCTGGAACATCGGCGCCGAAGGCCAACTTCTACTTGGCGCCTTGGCCGGCAGTGCTCTGGCAGTGAACGTTATCGACATGCAAAGTCGCTGGGCGCTGGTGCTGATTCTGCTGACCGGCACGCTGGCCGGCGCCGCATGGGCCGGGCTCACCGCATGGCTGCGCACGCGCTTCAACGCCAACGAAATCCTCACCAGCATCATGCTCAATTACATCGCGTTGAACCTGCTGCTGTTCTGCGTGCACGGGCCGTTGAAGGATCCGGCGGGCTTCAATTTTCCCGAGTCGGCGATGTTCGGCGACGCCAGTCGTTTGCCGCTGCTGCTGGAGGACGGCCGCGTGCATGCCGGGGTGTATTTCGCCCTGCTCGCGCTGGTTGCGGTGTGGGTGTTGTTGCAGAAAAGCTTCATCGGCTTCCAGATCAAAGTGCTCGGGCTGGACAAGCGTGCGGCAGGTTTTGTCGGCTTCCGCGAGAAGCGCCTGATCTGGCTGGCGCTGTTGATCAGCGGTGGTCTGGCCGGGCTCGCCGGGGTCTGCGAAGTGACCGGGCCGATCGGCCAACTGGTGCCCCAAGTGTCGCCGGGCTATGGCTACGCAGCGATCACCGTGGCGTTCCTCGGACGGTTGAATCCGATCGGCATTCTGTTCTCCAGTCTGCTCATGGCGCTGCTGTACATCGGCGGCGAGAGCGCGCAGATGTCGCTCAACCTGCCGCAGGCAATCACTCAATTGTTCCAGGGCATGATGCTGTTTTTCCTGCTCGCCTGTGACGTGCTGATTCTCTATCGGCCACGCCTGAAACTGCGCTGGACCCGGCGCGCCTCGACCCCTGCCGTAACCGCCGGAGCGCTGTGATGGATATCGATCTGTTGAGCAATATTTTCTACGCGATGGTCCGCTGCGGCACGCCGCTGCTGCTGGTGGCATTGGGTGAGTTGATCTGCGAGAAAAGCGGCGTCCTCAACCTCGGCCAGGAAGGCATGATGCTGTTCGGTGCGGTGATCGGTTTTATCGTCGCGCTGAACAGCGGCAACCTGTGGCTGGGTGTGCTGCTGGCGATGTTGGCCGGGATGTTGTTGTCGTCACTGTTTGCCCTGGTCGCGCTGGTGTTCAACGCCAATCAGGTGGCCACCGGTTTGGCGCTGACGATCTTTGGTGTCGGGCTGTCGACATTTGTCGGTGCGGCCTGGGTCGGTAAGCCGCTGGCGGGTTTCGAGCCTCTGGCGATTCCGTATCTGAGTGAGATCCCGCTGATCGGGCGGATGCTGTTTGCCCAGGATCTGCTGGTGTATCTGTCGTTCGCGCTGTTTGCGCTGGTGGCGTGGGTGATCATCAAAAGCCGTGTCGGCCTGATCATTCAGGCGGTCGGAGAAAACCCGGATGCGGCCAGCGCCATGGGCTTGCCGGTGCTGACCGTACGCACCTTGGCGGTGTTGTTCGGCGGAGCAATGGCCGGGCTGGCCGGGGCTTATCTGTCGCTGGCCTACACGCCGATGTGGGCGGAAAACATGACCGCCGGGCGCGGCTGGATTGCCTTGGCGCTGGTGGTGTTTGCCAGTTGGCGGGTGTGGCGGTTGTTGCTCGGGGCGTATCTGTTTGGCCTCGCCAGCATCCTGCACTTGGTGGCACAGGGATTGGGACTGGCGATTCCTTCGAGCCTGCTGGCGATGCTGCCGTATGTGGCGACGATCTTGGTGCTGGTGTTGCTGTCCCGCGATGCCGTGCGCACTCGGTTGTATGCGCCGGTTTCGTTGGGGCAGCCGTGGCAACCGGGACATTAATTGATGCCAGAGCGGGCCTCTTCGCGAGCAGGCTCGCTCCCAAAGGGGATCTGAGTGAACGCGGGCAAATGTGGGAGCGAGCCTGCTCGCGAAAGCGTCCGCACAGGCAACACTTGAACCACGCCTCATGATTGTTTCTGATCAAACACCCTCGAGAAACTCAAGAAGCCTGGAGTATGCTCCGGGGTCAAAGCCTGTTTTCGCCAAGCGCTGCAACTGTGGCGCGGTCAGGCGTGTCCATTGAAACCTGAATGCTGACTTTCAAGGAAACCCATCATGTCTCAGGCAAAAAACGCACTGATCATCGGCGCCTCCCGCGGCTTGGGCCTCGGTCTGGTGAAGACCCTGCTGGGCGATGGCTGGCAGGTCACCGCGACGGTGCGCAATCCGCAGAAGGCCGAGGCGCTGCAAGCGCTGGGTGACGTGCGCATCGAGAAGCTCGACATGGACGATCAGCAAGCGGTGATCGCTCTGAGCCAGAAACTCAAGGGCGAAACCTTCGATCTGTTGTTCGTCAACGCCGGGGTCAAAGGCCCGGACGTGCAGACGCCGGGCGGCGCGACATTGGCCGAGGTCGGGCAACTGTTTTTCACCAACGCAGTGGCGCCGATCAATCTGGCCCAGCGTTTCGTCGGGCAGATCCGCGAAGGCAGCGGCGTGCTGGCGTTCATGAGTTCGGTGCTCGGCAGCGTGACCATGCCCGACGCGCCGGAGCTGGCGCTGTACAAGGCGAGCAAGGCGGCGCTGAATTCGATGACCAACAGTTTTGTCACGCAACTGGGCGAGCAGAAACTCACCGTACTGTCGTTGCACCCGGGCTGGGTGAAGACCGACATGGGCGGCGAAGGTGCTGACTTGGATGTAGAGACCAGCACTCGCGGGCTGATTGACCAGGTCAATGCATTCACCGGCAAGGGCGGGCATCACTTCGTCAATTACAAGGGTGAAACGATTGCCTGGTAAGCACTGAAAATCCCGATGTGGGAGCGAGCCCGCTCGCGAATACGATCTGTCAGGTAAATCTGTATCGACTGACATGACGCCTTCGCGAGCAGGCTCGCTCCCACAGGGAGTAATGGTGAATGGTCGGGTGGCGCTTGCCCGGCGCTGCGATTTGTTTGAAACTGCGCGCCTCGTCCTTCGCGGCGACCCTGGATCAGCAGACAGGGCAACACTGAGCTGGCAACCCTGAACCCAACTTTCAGAGGAGCCGGCCACAATGCCTGCGACCCGTACCTGGTTAAAAAATCCCCTCGCCATTTTCACCTCCAACGAGCTTGATGCCCGTGGCGGTCTTGTCGTGCAAGACGGTGTCATCGTCGAAGTCCTCGCTGCCGGTCAGCAGCCGTCGGCGCCCTGCAATGAAGTGTTCGATGCCCGCGAGCATGTGATCCTGCCGGGCCTGATCAACACTCACCATCACTTCTATCAAACCCTGACCCGCGCCTGGGCGCCGGTAGTCAATCAGCCGCTGTTCCCGTGGCTGAAAACCCTGTACCCGGTATGGGCGCGGCTGACCCCGGAAAAACTCGCCCTCGCCACCAAAGTGGCGCTGGCCGAATTGCTGCTCTCGGGTTGCACCACAGCTGCCGACCATCACTATCTGTTCCCGGACGGTCTGGAAAACGCCATCGACGTGCAGGTCGAAACGGTGCGTGAACTGGGCATGCGCGCCATGCTCACGCGCGGCTCGATGAGCCTTGGCGAGAAGGACGGCGGTCTGCCTCCGCAACAAACGGTGCAGGAAGGTCAGGTGATTCTCGACGACAGTCAGCGGCTGATTCGCGAGTATCATGAGCGTGGCGATGGTGCACAGATCCAGATCGCTCTGGCGCCATGCTCGCCATTCTCGGTGATCCCGGAAATCATGTCGGCCAGCGCTGATCTGGCGAACAAGCTCGATGTGCGTCTGCACACCCACCTTGCTGAAACTCTCGATGAAGAAGACTTCTGTCTGCAACGCTTCGGTCTGCGCACCGTCGATTATCTGGACAGCGTCGGCTGGCTCGGCCCGCGTACCTGGCTGGCCCACGGCATCCATTTCAACCCCGACGAAATCGCCCGCCTCGGCCAGGCCGGTACCGGCATCTGCCACTGCCCAAGCTCGAACATGCGCCTGGCGTCCGGCATCTGCCCGAGCATCGAGCTGACCGACGCCGGCGCGCTGTTCGGCCTTGGCGTTGACGGTTCGGCGTCCAACGATGCCTCGAACATGATCCTCGAAGCGCGTCAGGCTCTGTACATCCAGCGCCTGCGTTACGGCGCCGAAAAGATCACCCCGGAGCGCGTGCTGGGCTGGGCGACCAAGGGTTCGGCGAGCCTGCTCGGTCGCAGCGACATCGGCGAAATCGCCGTGGGCAAACAGGCGGATCTGGCGTTGTTCAAGCTCGATGAACTGCGCTTCTCCGGTAGCCATGATCCGATTTCGGCGCTGTTGTTGTGCGGCGCGGATCGGGCGGATCGAGTAATGATTGGCGGCAAGTGGCGTGTGGTTGATGGTCAGGTTGAGGGGTTGGACCTGAAAGGTCTGATCGCCGATCACAGCCAGGCGGCTCGGCAGTTGATCGCCGGGACCTGACTCACCGCCGTTCAAAACTGTGGGAGCGAGCCTGCTCGCGAAGAGGGAGTGTCAGACAACATGTTTGTCGGATGACAGACCGCTTTCGCGAGCAGGCTCGCTCCCACATGAGTATCTGCCAGCCCTAAAGGCCCAGTAGCGACAGCATGATAAAGGTCGCAAACAGCACAAAGTGCGTCATGCCCTCAATGGCGTTGGTTTCGCCGTCATTGAGGTTGATCGCGCTGACGATCAGGGTGATGAAGATCATCACCGTTTGCACCGGGGTCATCGCCATTTGAAACGGCTGGCCGGTGTACAGCGCCATCGCTTCCATCACCGGTACGGTCAGAATCACCGTCGACAGTGACGCGCCCATCGCAATGTTGACCACCGACTGCATGCGATTGGCGAGCGCCGCTCGTAATGCGGTGAGAATCTCCGGCGCGGCGGAAATCGCTGCCACCAGAATCGCCGTGATCACTGGCGGTGCACCCGTGCCTTCCAGGCCCAGATCGAGGGTCTTGGACATCACCTCGGCCAGTGCGCCGATGATCACCACCCCCGACACCAGAATGCCGATCGACAGCGCCAGGCTGACCGGCTTCGGCTCCTGCTCGACCGGCTCCTTCTTGCGGCGTTTGTCCGGGTAGCTGTAGCTGAAAAAGTAACTGTGCGGGCCGACCTGCATGCGCAGGAACAGCGCGTAAAGCACCATCATCGCGCCGATGGTGAACGCCGAATACATCTTCCAGTTGGCCTCGGGAATGAACTCCGGGACCACCATCGATACGCCCATCGCGGTAAGGATCATCACGCTATAGCTGCGCGCCGAATCGTCGTTGTAGGACTGTTCGCCGTGTTTGATCCCGCCCATCAAAGCGGCGAGGCCGAGGATGCCGTTGATGTCGAGCATGACCGCTGAATAAATCGTGTCGCGCACCAGCGTTGCCGAGGCTTCGTTGCTCATCATGATCGCCAGAATCACCACTTCGACCAGCACCGCCGAGAGCGTGAGGATCATCGTGCCGTAGGGGTCGCCGACCTTTTCCGCCAGCAGTTCGGCGTGATGAGCGACGCGCATCGAAGCGGCGACGATAAAGGCGATCAGCAGCAGACCGCCGCCCAGCGCGACGATCTGGCCGCTGCGCAGCAGCCAGTGTTCCAGTGGATAAGCGACGCACGCGGCAAGGACTGCCAGCAGCAGGAAGCTTTCTTGTTTGAGGATCGAGAGCATGACGGGCCTTTTGCCGAAAAGAGCTGATGAAGCTACTGACTGCCGCGCGCCACTAACGTTTCGTTACATCTTTACGCACCACGCGATGGCAGCTGGATTCAGGCATGCACTTTTATTGGCCTTGCCGGCCTCTTCGCGAGCAGGCTCGCTCCCACATTGAAATGCGTCCGCTGTGGGAGCGAGCCTGCTCGCGAAGGCCGCGCCGCGTTTTCAAATGTGTTTGTTGTCCTGTTGGTCAGCAATTTGCATTGGCCCTGAGCACACACAACAAAATGGAGTTCGGGTTCATGCCAATACGTCCGCTGCACAAACTGCTGTACGCCGCCATCGGTCTGGGAATCAGCCTGAGCGCCAGTGCTGCCGATCCGCTGAAGGTCGGTTTCGTCTACATCGGCCCGATCGGTGACCACGGCTGGACGTATCAGCACGAACAGGGGCGCAAGGCCCTGGCGGAAAAACTCGGCACGCAGATCACCACCAACTACGTGGAAAACGTCGCCGAGGGCGCCGACGCCGAGCGGGTGATCCGCAACATGGCCAAGGACAAATATGACCTGATCTTCACCACGTCTTTCGGCTACATGAACCCGACAGTGAAAGTCGCCAAGCAATTCCCCAAGGTCACTTTCGAACACGCCACCGGTTACAAGCAGGACAAGAACCTCGGCACTTACCTGGCGCGCACTTACGAGGGCCGTTACGTCGGCGGTTTCCTCGCGGCGAAGATGACCAAGACCAAGAAGATCGGCTACGTCGCCTCGTTCCCGATTCCGGAAGTGATCCGCGACATCAACGCCATCCAGTTGGCCCTGAACAAGTACAACCCTGGCACCGAAATCAAGGTGGTGTGGGTCAACTCCTGGTTCGATCCGGGCAAGGAAGCCGACGCCGCCAATGCGCTGATCGATCAGGGTGTTGATGTAGTGTTCCAGCACACCGACAGCCCGGCGCCGATTCAGGCTGCCGAACGGCGCGGCGTGTATGCCGTGGGCTATGCCTCGGACATGGCCCACTTCGGCCCGAAAGCGGTGCTGACCTCGATCGTCAACGACTGGGCGCCACACTACATTCAGGCGACGCAGAGCGTGATCGATCACACCTGGAAATCTCAGGATTACTGGGGCGGGTTGAAGGAAGGCACGGTGGAACTGCCGATCAGCGATCTGGTGCCGGCGCCGGTCAAAGCCGAAGCCGAGCAGTTGATCGCCGACATCAAGAGCGGCGCATTGCAGCCGTTTACCGGGCCGATCAAGGATCAGGCCGGTGTGGAAAAAATCCCCGCGGGCGTGAGCGCGACCAATGCGGAACTGGCTTCGATGAATTATTACGTTGAAGGCATGAAGGCCGAGATGCCGAAGTAGTCCCCCGATTCACCACACAAAACCCTGTGGGAGCGAGCCTGCTCGCGAAAGCGGTGTGTCATTAAACAAAAATGTGGTCTGACACTCCCTCTTCGCGAGCAGGCTCGCTCCCACATTGGCAACACAGCGTATTCAAGGATTGTGTATGGATCAGCTTCCGATCATTGATATCAGCCCGCTCTATGGCGACGACGAAAACGCCTGGCCTGCGGTGGCCGAACAAATCGACCAAGCCTGTCGCGAATGGGGCTTTTTCTACATCAAGGGCCATCCGATCTCGGCGCAGCGCATCGACGCCCTGCTCGATCACGCCCAACGCTTCTTTGCCTTGCCCGCCGCAGAAAAACTCAAGATCGACATCACCCAGACCCGCCACCATCGCGGCTACGGTGCGATTGCCACCGAGCAACTGGACCCGGATAAACCCAGCGATCTGAAGGAAACCTTCGACATGGGCCTGCACTTGCCGGACGAACATCCCGAGGTGCTCGCGGAAAAACCCTTGCGCGGCCCCAATCGGCACCCGGCGCAACCCGGCTGGGAAGCGCTGATGGAGCAGCATTACCTCGACATGCAGGCGCTGGCGCAAACCCTGTTGCGGGCGATGACCATTGCGCTGGGCATCGAGCGCGACTTCTTCGATTCGCGCTTTGTCGACCCGGTCAGCGTGTTGCGCATGATCCATTATCCGCCGCGTCACACCGCCAGCTCCGCCGAGCAACAAGGTGCCGGCGCCCACACCGATTACGGCTGCATCACCCTGCTCTATCAGGACAGCGCCGGCGGTTTGCAGGTGAAGAACGTCAATGGTGAATGGACCGACGCGCCACCGATTGACGGCACGTTCGTGGTCAACCTCGGCGACATGATGGCGCGCTGGAGCAACGACCGTTATCGCTCGACGCCGCACCGGGTGATCAGCCCGCTGGGCGTGGATCGTTATTCGATGCCGTTCTTCGCCGAACCGCACCCGGACACGCGCATCGAATGCCTGCCCGGTTGCCAGGACGCACAGCATCCGGCGAAATATCCGACCACCACCTGTGCGCAATTCCTGCTGTCGCGCTTCGCCGATACCTACGCCTATCGCCGTGAACAAGAGGCGGTTTGATCGATCACCTGGTCAGGTTTTGCCAATTGTTGCGGCCAGCCTCTGTAGAATGCCGGCATTGCACCTGATGAGAAAAGACTATGTACGACTGGCTCAACGCCCTGCCCAAAGCCGAACTGCACCTGCATCTGGAAGGTTCGCTGGAGCCTGAACTGCTGTTCGCCCTGGCCGAACGCAACAAGATCGCCCTGCCGTGGAGCGACGTCGAAACCCTGCGCAAGGCTTATGCCTTCAACAATCTGCAGGAATTTCTCGACCTGTATTACCAGGGCGCCGATGTGCTGCGCACCTCGCAGGACTTCTACGATCTGACCTGGGCCTACCTGCTGCGCTGCAAAGCACAGAACGTGATTCATACCGAACCGTTCTTCGATCCGCAGACCCACACCGACCGGGGCATCCCGTTCGAAGTGGTGCTCAACGGCATCGCCGCCGCGCTCAAGGATGGCGAGACGCAACTGGGCATCAGCAGCGGTTTGATCCTCAGCTTCCTGCGCCACCTCAGCGAAGACGAAGCGCAGAAAACCCTCGATCAGGCGCTGCCGTTCCGTGATGCGTTTGTCGCGGTCGGGCTCGACAGTTCCGAGATGGGCCACCCGCCGAGCAAGTTCAAACGCGTCTTCGATCGCGCCCGCGACGAAGGCTTCCTCACCGTCGCCCACGCCGGTGAAGAAGGCCCGCCGGAATACATCTGGGAAGCCATCGACCTGCTGAAAATCCAGCGCATCGACCATGGCGTGCGCGCCATCGAAGACGAGCGCCTGATGCAGCGGATCATCGACGAGCAGATCCCGCTGACCGTATGCCCGCTGTCGAACACCAAGCTCTGCGTGTTCGATCACATGTCGCAGCACAACATCCTCGACATGCTCGAGCGCGGCGTGAAGGTCACGGTGAACTCCGATGACCCGGCGTATTTCGGCGGGTACGTGACCGAGAACTTCCATGCGCTGCACGAGCATCTGGGCATGACCCAGGATCAGGCCAAGCGCCTGGCGCAGAACAGCCTGGATGCGCGGTTGGTGAAACCGTAAGCAACTGCAAAATCACATCAATACCTGTGGGAGCGGGCTTGCCCGCGATAGCGGATTGTCAGTCAACATAGATGTTGAATTTGCTGGCCCCATCGCGGGCAAGCCCGCTCCCACAGGGTGCTGCGTTTATTTGAATAGCTGCGCTTCAGTAAGCTCTTCCAGCGTCTTGCCCCGCGTCTCCATCCCGAACAGCCACACCACGCCCGCCGCAATCGCGAAGCACGCTGCGCCCAGCGCGAACACCCCGCCCTGCCCGGTAATCGGGAACACCAGCCCGGTCACCAGTGGCCCGAGCAGTGAGCCGACGCGGCCGATCGCCGAAGCGAATCCCGAGCCGGTTGCCCGTGCCGAAGTCGGGTACAGCTCCGGGGTGTAGGTGTAGAGCACCGCCCACATGCCGAACAGGAAAAACTGCATCAACAGTCCGGTGCCGATCAGCAACGCGACGTTGCCGCCGAACACCGCGCTCTGCCCATACAGAAACGCCATCACCCCGCCGCCGAGCAGGGTGACGATGCACACCGGTTTGCGCCCCCAACGCTCGACCAGCCACGCCGCCATGAGGAAGCCGGGAATCCCGCCGAGTGAGATCAGCACCGTGTAGTACACCGACTGCGTCACGGCGAAACCCGACTGCTGCAGCAATGCGCTGAGCCAGGAAGTCAGCCCGTAGAAACCCAACAATGCGAAGAACCACAGACTCCAGATCATCGTCGTGCGCTGGCGATATTGCGGCGACCAGATCTGCTTGAGTGCCGAGAAGAAATTACCCGGCGGCGTCACCGTGCGTGGCAAACGAACCGGTTCCGGTAACGCCGCACCGCCCAGCGAAGCACGCACCCGCGCTTCAATGCCGTTCAACACTTTGTCCGCGTCGGCGTCACGCCCGGCCTGTTCCAGCCAGCGCGGTGACTCGGGAATGAAAAAGCGGATCGCCAGGACAAACACCGCCGGCACTGCCAGCACCAGGAAAATATCGCGCCAGCCAATCAGCGGCAGCAGGAAGTACGAGAGCACACCCGCCGCGACAAACCCCAGCGGCCAGAAGCCGTCCATCAGGGCGATATAGCGCCCGCGTCGTTGCGCCGGAATCAGCTCCGAGAGCATCGACTGTGCGATGGGAAACTCCATGCCCATGCCAATTCCGAGCAGGATGCGAAACAGCGTCAGCGTCTCCACCGTTTGCGCCGTCGAACACAGGTAACTGGCCACGCCCCATAGCACGATGCTCCACTGAAACACCGGTTTGCGCCCGAAGCGGTCGGCGAGCATCCCTGACAACGACGCCCCGAGCACCATGCCGAAGAAGCTCGAGCTGGCCAGCAGCCCTGCTTGCGCACTGCTCAGGCCGAACTCGGCTTTGATCGAGCCGAGCAGGAAAGTCATCATCGCCAGATCCATGGAGTCGAAGAAAAACGCCAAGGCAATGATGATGAAAATGACGCGGTGATAACCGCTGAGCGGCAGCCGTTCCAGGCGCTCAGCCGCACTAAAGCGTTGTGTTTTCATGTTGTGCTCCCCCATCCGAAAGATCCCCGGATCGAGTGTGCGCGATGGTCATTCAGAGGTCGTACTGGATGCGACCTGTTCACAGCCGTGGACGACGTCAGCCTTCAGCTCATCGCCGAGCAACGCTCTAGAACGCTGTTTCCAGCTCGGTTTCCTTGGCAAAGCGATGGATTTCGCGCTGGCCCGTCGCGGTCAACTGCAAGGCGCGGGAATCGTTGGGCAAGGTCAGCCAGCCGGACTGCATGAACAACTGCAACAGCGCCGCGCCCAGTGAGCCGCCCATGTGCGGACGACGCTCGCTCCAGTCCGGGCAGGCGCAGGCGACCTGCACGTTGCGGTGGGCCAGGGCCTGGATGAACACACCGCGCTGGGCCAGTCGGGTGGAGCCCTTGTGCGTCACCACCACCCGCTGCTCAAGCTGTTCGATCCAGCCGGCATCGAGCAGGCGCTGATACAGGTCGGCCGCCAGGGTACCGCCCAGATGATCGTCGCAGAACCGCGCGCGCAACAGCGAAGACGGCGCCGCCTGTGGTCTGACCATGGGAGCCGTGCGTTTCAGCGCATCAGGGATTTGCCGTGGCGCGCTGGCAATGGTGGCGCTGGCCAGTGCTTCGATCGCCGCGCCGATTTCCGGTGCCGCCAGGCGAAAGAAGCGTTTGCGCCCACGCATTTCGATGTTCAACAGCCCCCCTGCGGACAGGCGTCCCAGATGCGCACTGGCCGACGACGGCGAGAGCCCGGCCAGCAGCGCCAGCTCTTCGGCTTGCCGGGCCGAGCCATCCATCAACGCCCACATCATCGCGCTGCGCTTGGGGTCGGCCAGCAATGTCGCGATCTGGCTGATGCACGGTGCATGTTCCATATGTTCACTCCCTGTTGAATCGTATCGTCTACCGCTCGGAGACATCCTGGCCGGTTATGGGGCATCGGCCAACACGCGAAAATCGCCCGGGATCGGTGGCAAGGGATGCCACCGACACCAGCTGCTCCGGCACACAACCTGGCAGCAGAAGTAGCAACCGTCACCAAAAGCCGGCAACGCGTTACGGGGTCTGCGCGCCGGGTGTCAGTGCAGGCATGAGGCGGGCGCTAGTATAAGCGGGTTAAGCCAGACGTCCTGCGCCTGGGCCTGGGCAGGTGGCGATTGTTCCTGACAGAAATTTCTCTAATTGCCTGCGACTAATGATCAACTTTGAGGAAACCGGGAAATTGGCTACTCAATTCGGCGCATCGGCTGGCGAGCATCTCCCTCAGCAGGTTCACCGGCTTACTCAATTGTGCGCGATGGGCGCACAACAGATTCAGCGGTGCGCGCTCACACAGCAGTTCCGGCATCAGCACTTTGAGGCGTCCGGCGAGCACATCGGCGCCGACGTCGAGCCAGGATTTGTAGGCGATACCGGCACCGGCCAGCGCCCATAGCCGCACGACGTCGGCGTCATCGCTGAAGCGGTCGCCGCTGACGGTCAGGCCGACTTCACGCTTGCCATCGTGAAAACTCCAGTGGTCGTGGACGCGGCTGCCGAGCATGTACAAAAGGCAATTGTGCTGGGCCAGTTGCTCAAGCTGGCGCGGTTCGCCATGCCGGGCCAGGTAATCGGGAGATGCGCACAACACGCGGCGATTGTGTGGCGCGATGGGCAAGGCGATCAGGCTGGAATCTTCCGGCTCGCCGTAGCGCAGGGCGATGTCCACCGGTTGCCGGAACAGGTCGGCGATGCGGTCGCCAAGCAGCAGGCGTACCGTCAGTTTCGGGTGTTCACGCTGGAACACGTCGAGCCACGGCAGCAGCAGATTGCGGCCGAAATCAGAGGGTGCTGACAGTTGCAGAATTCCGCTGACCTGGTCCTGTCCGCTGGCGAGCAGTCGACGGCCTTCGTCGAGATTGCTCAGGGCGGCGCGGGCATATTCGAGGAAGCCTTCGCCCTCAGCGGTGAGGCGCAGGCTGCGGGTCGACCGCGCCAGCAGCCGCGCACCGAGTTGCTGCTCGATGCGCTTCAACGCCGCGCTGGCCACCGCCGCAGACATGTCCATCACCCGTGCCGCCGCCGACAGGCTGCCCAGATCCGCCGCGCGAACAAACAACTGCAAGTCATCAAAACGCAGCATGCGCAGCCTCGATTATCAAAAAAATATTGAAAGAGACTGCTCTTTTAGCCGGTTTTATCGCGCAGAGAAATAGCCAATGATGGCCTCCAACAAATTCATCCCGATTCTCTGGAGTCCGCGCATGTCACAGCCCTTTACCGCTATTGCTACTCTGACCGCCAAGCCCGGCCAGCAGGACGTTCTCGAACAGGCGCTGCGTGCCCTCGTCGAACCGAGCCGCGCCGAGCCCGGTTGTGGCCAGTACGACCTGCACCGCGACCTTGCCGATCAACAGGTTTTTTATGTGATCGAACAGTGGGCCAGTGACGAGATTCTTGAGGCGCACAACGCCAGCGCGCATTTTCAGAAGTTTCAGGCCAGCGCCGGCCACACCATCGAACACTTCCAGCTCAAACGCCTCGGCAAAATTGCCTGATTCCTCCTTCTATCAACTGTACGGAGCCACTTATGAAAGCCATTGCCTATTACGCGTCCCTGCCGATCAGCGACGCCAAGTCCCTGCAAGACATTGAACTGCCAGAACCGGTTGCCGGCCCGCGCGACCTCTTGGTGGAGGTCAAAGCCATCTCGGTCAACCCGGTCGATACCAAAGTGCGGCAGAACGTGACGCCGGAAAACGGCGCGGCGAAAGTGCTGGGCTGGGACGTTGCCGGTGTGGTCAAGTCGGTCGGCAGCGACGTCACCCTGTTCAAGGCCGGTGACAAGGTGTTCTACGCCGGTTCGATTGCCCGGGCCGGTGGCAACAGCGAGTTGCACGTGGTTGATGAGCGCATCGTCGGTCACATGCCCAAGTCGCTCGGTTTTGCCGAAGCCGCTGCGCTGCCGCTGACCGCGATCACTGCGTGGGAATTGCTCTTCGAGCGCCTGCAAATCAGCGAAGGCAGCAATGATCAAGGCCAGAGCCTGCTGATCGTTGGTGCGGCGGGTGGCGTGGGTTCGATCCTCACTCAATTGGCCAAGCAGTTGACCGGCCTGAAAGTCATCGGCACTGCCTCCCGTGCGCAAACCCGTGACTGGGTCAGCGCACTCGGTGCCGATCTGGTCATCGATCACAGCCAGCCGCTGAGCGAAGAATTGAAGCGCGCCGGCATCGACAGCGTGACCCACGTCGCCAGCCTGACCCAGACCGACCAGCATCTGGCGCAACTGGTCGAAGCCCTCGCGCCGCAAGGCAAGCTGGCGCTGATCGACGATCCGAAGTCCCTCGACATCAGCCTGCTCAAGCGCAAGAGCCTGTCGCTGCACTGGGAGTTCATGTACACCCGCTCGCTGTTCGAAACGCCGGACATGATTGAACAGCACAAGCTGCTCAACCGCGTCGCCGAACTGATTGACGCCGGCACTTTGAAAACGACTTTGGGCGAGCACTTCGGCGTAATCAACGCGGCCAACCTGCGCCGCGCCCATGAGCTGCTGGAAAGCGGCAAGGCCAAGGGGAAAATTGTTTTAGAAGGTTTCTAAAAAAATAAAGCCTCGCAACCGCTCGTGATGCCAGAGCGGTTGCGGGGCTTTTTGCCGTCAGTCGGTTGCTTGACCCTTGTCACAATTACGCGGGTATCGAGGTCTACAATCGAAGCCTCTGCGATACATCTTTTACGCAAGGGAGGTCAGCAATGAAGATCCTGATAAAAGAAGTGGCAAAGTCCCAATGGCAGGTGCGTCTGGACCAGCACGTCGTGACCTTTCGCAGTGAAGCCGAGGCTCTGGCCTTCACTCGCACCCTCGAAGCGCGACTCTGCGCGCCCCACCGGATTCCCGAACCCACCCAGCAGCGCGCCGCCGGCTGAGTTCTAAAGTCGAGCGTTCAGACCTGGGCTTGCGCCAGCGCCCGGGCATTCTGCAAGCGCCGGGTGAGCAGCGCGACGCTCACCACCAGCAAACCACACAGGCTGATGACCATGGCCATCGGCACGGCGCTGCCATCGTGCAACACCCCCACCAACGCGGCGGCACCGGCGGCGATGCTGAATTGCAGGCAACCGAGCATTGCCGACGCACTGCCGGCGCGGGCGCCCTGACCGTTCATTGCGCAAGCCGAGGCGTTGGGAATGATGCAGCCGAGGCTGGCAATGCAGATGAACAGCGGAATCAGCAACGGCCACAATGCCTCTGGACGCATCGCGCTGACCGCCAGCAACGTCAGCCCGGCGAGGAAGTACACCCACACCGCGCGCACCAGCAAAAACGCCGGACCACGCTTGGCCAGCAAACGAGCATTGACCTGCGCCACCAGAATGAACCCTGCCGCGTTGGTGCCGAACAGCCAGCCGAAGTGCTCGGCGGGTACGCCGTAGAGCTTGATGAACACAAACGGGGAGCCGGCGATGTAAGCGAACATGCCGGCGATGGCGATGCCGCCGGTCAGGGCGTGGCCGAGGTAGACCGAATCCTTGACCAGCCGTGCGTACTGGCGCAACGCACCGGACAACGGTTGGCGCGGCACGTGGGCCGGCATGCTTTCCGGCAGACCCAACGCCACCGCCAGACCTGCCGCCGCACTGAATCCGGTGAGGACCAGAAAGATCGACTGCCAACCCGTGGTGTTGACCAGCAGCCCACCGAGCATCGGCGCCAGAATCGGCGCCAGGCCCATCACCAGCATCAATTGGGAAAACACCTTCGCCGAGCCCACCGCATCGCACTTGTCAGCAACCACCGCACGGGAAATCACCATGCCCGCACAACCACCGAGTGCCTGGACGAAGCGCGCGCCGATCAGCCATTCCAGGCTCGGCGCGTAGGCGCAGGCCAATGACGCCAGGGTGAACAGAGCAACGCCGCTGAGCAGCGGAAGCCGCCGGCCGAAACGATCGGAAATCGGCCCGTAAGCCAGTTGGCCCAGCGACAGACCGAGGAAGTACGCCGCCAGCGTCAGCTGGACATGCTGCTCATCGGTGCCGAACGCCAGCGCCATGGCCGGGAAGGCAGGCAAATAGAAGTCGATCGCCAAAGGACCGAAAGCGCTCAAGGCGCCGAGTATCAAAATCGTGCGGAAGTTCATCAGGCATCCAGGTGGGCAAGTCGCAGCCCGACAGTCTAGCCGCGCCCGGACGCCTTGAACATTCCGATAGCTCGCTAACGATCAATTTCAGACGAGCTTCACCTCATAACCCTCTTCGCGGATCGCTTCGATCACCTGGTCGGCACTCAGCGCGCTTTCGACGCCGACTTCCTTGGCCGCCAGATCGACGCGCACGCTGGCCGCCGGATCCAGCGCCTGCACCGCAGTGGTGATGGCTTTGACGCAATGACCGCAGGACATGCCTTGAACGTTGAACACTTGCATGGGAAGACTCCTTTGAGTGAGGTTGCCGGCAGTCTCGAGCTTGCCACGATGGCAAGGTCAAGTTCTGCGAAAAACTGCCGGGCTGGCAATCGGCGTCGCGCTCGGCCAAGCTGCATGCATCAATGACTGGAATTCAGGAGATTCAGCCATGCGCTGGTCAGCTTTGGGCCTGTTTGGCTTGCTCAGCCTTTTCGCCGCCGTCCCGCAGGTGCAAGCCGCCGGCGAGGATTACGCGGTACTGATCATTTCCCGCGAACGTCTCGAAGTGGCGACCTCGTGCGAGATCGGCGTGTACATCCAGGACCAGCTCTCGGCGCGCCTGTTCCAGGAGCAGAGCACGTCGTTTAACCTGCCACCGGGCAAGGTTTCGCTGCGCCTGAAACTGCTGCCGGGCCAGGCACCGGGTTGCAACCCCGGCATGCTCGCACCGGGTTCGCAGGAAATTAAACTGCAAGCGGGTGAGATCCAGAAGTACCGGATAGCGATGACGCAGGACGGCATGTATCTGAAGCGCGCCGATCTCGGTTATTGAGCAAATTCCTAACCTGTGGGAGCGAGCCTGCTCGCTCCCACAAGAATCGCCGATCGTTCCCACGCTCTGCGTGGGAATGCAGCCATGGACGCTCTGCGTCCCGAAGCGTGACGCGGAGCGTCACAGGAGGCATTCCCACGCGAAGCGTGGGAACGATCAACATCTTGCGGAATGGTGCTTGACCTTGCCCGCATGGCAAGGTTGATCCTGTAGACATCCACTACAGGGAGCGCGACCGATGTCCGAATCCACCACTTTCGATCTGCCGATTGCCGGCATGACCTGCGCCAGTTGCGCCGGGCGTGTCGAGCGGGCGCTGCGCAAGGTCAGCGGCGCCAGTGCCGTCAGCGTCAACCTCGCCACCGAACAGGCCCGGGTACAGGCGCCCGGCGACAGCCTGCCGGCGCTGATGCAAGCCGTGGAGCGCGCCGGTTACAGCGTGCCCCGGCAAACCGTCGAATTGAGCATCGACGGCATGACCTGCGCGTCCTGCGTCGGTCGCGTCGAACGCGCCCTGAACAAAGTCCCAGGCGTGAGCAGCGTCAGTGTCAATCTGGCCAATGAACGTGCGCACATCGAATTGCTCGGCCAGGTCGATACGCAAACTCTGCTCGACGCGGTGAGCAAGGCCGGTTACTCGGCCAGCGTCTGGCAAGCCGAACGGCCACAGTCCGATGACCAGCAAAAACGCCTGCACCGCGAGCGCTGGGCATTGATCTGTGCGATCGCCCTCGCTCTGCCGCTGGTGTTGCCGATGTTGCTGCAGCCGTTCGGCATTCACTGGATGCTCCCGGCCTGGGCGCAATTCGCCCTCGCCACTCCCGTGCAATTCATCTTCGGCGCACGCTTTTATGTGGCGGCGTGGAAAGCCGTGCGCGCCGGCGCCGGCAACATGGACCTGCTCGTCGCCCTCGGCACCAGCGCCGGTTATGGCCTGAGTGTCTATGAATGGGCCAGCGCCGCCGGACGCATGCCGCATCTGTATTTCGAGGCCTCGGCAGTGGTCATCGCTTTGGTATTGCTCGGCAAATATCTCGAAAGCCGCGCCAAACGTCAGACCGCCAGCGCCATCCGCGCCCTCGAAGCGTTGCGGCCGGAGCGCGCGATTCAAGTCATCGACGGGCGTGAGCAGGACGTTGCGATCAGCGCCCTGCGCCTCGACGATCTGGTGCTGGTCAAACCCGGCGAACGCTTCCCGGTGGATGGCGAAGTCGTCGAAGGCCAGAGCCACGCCGACGAAGCGCTGATCAGCGGCGAAAGCCTGCCAGTGCCGAAACAACCGGGCGACAAGGTCACCGGCGGCGCGATCAATGGCGAAGGTCGTTTGCTGGTGCGCACCCAGGCGCTCGGCGCGGAAACCGTGCTGGCGCGGATCATTCGTCTGGTCGAAGACGCGCAAGCAGCGAAAGCGCCGATCCAGAAACTGGTGGACAAGGTCAGCCAGATTTTCGTGCCGACCGTATTGCTGATCGCCCTGGCCACGCTGATCGGCTGGTGGCTGCACGGCGCCCCGCTGGAAACGGCGGTGATCAATGCCGTCGCCGTGCTGGTGATCGCCTGCCCGTGCGCCCTCGGCCTCGCCACTCCGACGGCGATCATGGCCGGCACCGGCGTCGCTGCGCGTCATGGAATTCTGATCAAGGACGCCGAAGCGCTGGAGCGCGCCCATGAAGTCAGCAGTGTGGTGTTCGACAAGACCGGCACGCTGACCTCGGGCACGCCGCGTATCGCGCACTTCAGCGCGGTCGATGGTGACGAAAATAATCTGCTGACCTTGGCCGGTGCGTTGCAGCGCGGCAGCGAGCATCCTTTGGCCAAAGCGGTGCTGGATGCAGCCGCTGAACGCGGCTTGAACGTGCCCGATGTCAGCGACAGCCAGGCGCTGACCGGGCGCGGCATCGCCGGCACGCTGGATGGCCGGCGCCTGGCGCTGGGCAATCGGCGGATGCTCGACGAAAGCGCCTTGAGTGCCGGTGAATTGAGCACATCCGCCGAAGCGTGGGAACGCGAAGGCCGCACATTGTCGTGGCTGATTGAGCAAAGTCCTCAGCCGAAGGTGCTGGGTCTGTTCGCCTTCGGTGACACGCTGAAACCCGGCGCTCTGCAAGCGGTGCAACAACTCGCCGCGCGGGATATCCAGAGCCACCTGCTGACCGGCGACAATCGCGGCAGCGCACGGGTGGTGGCCGAGGCTCTGGGCATCCGCAGTGTTCACGCCGAAGTGCTGCCGGCCGACAAAGCCGCGACCGTCGCCGAGCTGAAGAAAACCGGCGTAGTCGCCATGGTCGGCGATGGCATCAACGACGCCCCGGCCCTCGCCGCTGCCGACATCGGCATCGCCATGGGTGGCGGCACCGACGTCGCCATGCACGCGGCCGGCATCACCTTGATGCGCGGCGATCCGCGACTGGTGCCGGCGGCGCTGGAGATCAGCCGCAAGACCTACGCAAAGATTCGCCAGAACCTGTTCTGGGCCTTTGTCTACAACCTGATCGGCATTCCGCTGGCGGTATTCGGTTTCCTCAATCCGGTGCTGGCCGGCGCGGCGATGGCGCTGTCGAGCGTCAGCGTGGTGAGCAATGCGCTACTGTTGAAAACCTGGAAACCCAAGAACCTGGAGGAACACCGATGAACATCGGCCAAGCGGCCCGACAAAGTGGCCTGAGTGCAAAAATGATTCGTTATTACGAATCGATCGGCCTGCTCAAAGCGGCCAATCGCACCGACAGCGGTTACCGCGTGTACGGCAGCGATGACCTGCACACGCTGGCGTTTATCAAGCGCTCGCGGGATCTGGGCTTTTCTCTGGAGGAGGTCGGCAAGCTGCTGACCCTCTGGCAGGATCGCCAGCGTGCCAGCGCTGATGTGAAAGCACTGGCGCGCCAGCACATCGACGAGCTGAACCAGAAGATCCGCGAGCTCGGCGAGTTGCGTGACACCCTGCAGGATCTGGTCGAACATTGCAGCGGCGACCATCGCCCGGACTGCCCGATCCTCAAGGAACTGGCGTCGGGCTGCTGCGCGCAACCCGCCCGCGCCTGATCCGCAACAGCGTCACCACGCCCAAGCTGCCGAGGGGAATGCCGTGGAACAGCATGACCACGGCCCCCGGCGTCCACCACGCGTAGAACGGCGCGGCAACCAGCATGCCGATGCCGAAACCGCTCATCTGCAGCAAGGTCAGCACACTGAAAATCGGCAGGCGCAACGCCGCAGGTTCCCGTTGCAGCCGTGACATCAGGCTGACTTCGGAAACCCCGTCGCCAAGTCCGGCCGGCAAGGCGAACAGCAGCAGACCGTAGAGGCTGTGCTGCTGGAACATCAGAATGAACCCGCAGGACATCAGCGCCACACCGCAGAAAAATCGTCTTTCAAGGTGGCTGTTCTCCGAGCCCTTGAGGTGACTGGCGATGCGTGCGCCGAGCAGTTTGCCGCTGGCCCATACCGCAAGCGCCAGGCCCAAGGTCGTACTCGCCGCCTCCGGCGTCAGCAGTTTCGAAATGATCGGGAAGCCGACGTTATGCGCGGCACTGCCCAAGGTGTCGGCCATGGTCACCGCGAGCATGGCCGCGACCACAGGCGCCGAACGCAGGCCCTGCCGCAGCGCAAACCATTCACCGCGTTGCGGCTGTTCGCTGACATCGGTTTTTTCGAAACGCAGCGGCACGATCAGCAGCGCGGCGAGCAAATAGGTCAGCGCGTTGAGGGCGAAGACCGTTTCAAAACCGAAAGCAGCCACCAGCAACCCCGACACCAGACTGCCGCCAACCATCGCCGCAGAAGAAGCTGAAGTGATCCAGGCATTGGCCTTGAGCAATTGCGCCGGCGCGATCAAACGCGGCAACTGGCTGTTGAGGCCGATGGCGAACATCGAATTGCCCAAGCCGAGGCCGAAGGCAATCAACGGCAACAGCCATGCCTGCTGACTCGCCGGTGTGATCAACAGCAGCCCCAGCAGTGCAGCACGCAACAGATCGAACGCAATCAGCGGCGCGCGGCCCTGCCAGCGTCGGTAGAAGCGTGTGCCGATCAGACTGGCGAAGATTCCGCCACCGACACGGCTGGCAAGGAAAATGCCGACGCTCATGGCGCTGTTGCTCAGCAGGTAGACGTAGGTGGCCAGCGCGACCATGTTGAGGAAAGCGCCGAAATCGGAGATCAGCCGGGCGGTTACGATCAGGTGGGTGTTGCGTGGGGTGGTCACATTCAGTCCTTGAGTGTGGTTGGAGCGCTGGACAGTAGACGCGAATAAGCCAAGATCCGAAAGCCCCCTCACCCTAGCCCTCTCCCAAAGGGAGAGGGGACCGATTGGGGGATATTTGGGAGATACACCGACCTGAACGTTTTTCTTTGAATCCATAATCGACTCGGTTTTTTCAGGTCGATGTATGGCTAAAGACACCTCGGTCGGCCCCCTCTCCCTCCGGGAGAGGGACCGATTGGGGGATATTTGGGAAATACACCGACCTGAACGTTTTTCTTTGAATCCGTAATCGACTCGGTTTTTTCAGGTCGATGTATGGCTCAAGACACCTCGGTCGGCCCCCTCTCCCTCCGGGAGAGGGCTGGGGTGAGGGTGCTTTTTGACTCAAACAAAAAACCCGGCCGAAGCCGGGCTTTTTCATCACGCGATCACTGCATCCACGGCGGTGGAGGCGGTTCTTCGGGTTTGCCTTTCGGCGCGTCGTCCGCCGCGCGAATGGCCTGCTTGCGTTCCTCGTCGAGGCGCGCCGCTTCGATTTCGCGCAGCACCCCGCCGACATCGGCCAGGTCCTCCGGATCGTCGAACTCGCCGGTCAGCACACTGTTCGGGTGCAAGGTGCCGGCTTCGTACAACGCCCACATTTCCTTGGCATATTTGGTCTTCTTCAATTCCGGCGCGAAACGGCCGAAGTACGAAGCCATGTTGCCAACGTCACGCTCGAGCATGCTGAACGCGTGGTTGTTACCCGCAGCGTCGACTGCCTGGGGCAGGTCAATGATGACCGGGCCGGTCGGGGTCAGCAGCACGTTGAACTCGGAGAGGTCACCGTGCACCAGACCGGTACACAACATCAGCACGATCTGCGAAATCAGGAACGCGTGATACTCGCGCGCCTGATCCGGCTCCAGTACCACGTCGTTCAGCCGTGGCGCGGCGTCGCCGAATTCGTCGGCCACCAGCTCCATCAACAGCACGCCGTCGAGGAAGTCATAGGGTTTGGGCACTCGCACACCGGCGCCGGCCAGACGGAAAAGCGCCGCCACTTCAGCGTTCTGCCAGGCGTCTTCGGTCTCTTTGCGACCGAACTTGGACCCCTTCGCCATGGCCCGCGCCTGACGGCTGTTACGAACCTTGCGGCCTTCCTGATACTCGGCTGCCTGGCGGAAACTGCGTTTATTCGCCTCCTTGTAGACCTTGGCGCAACGTAACTGATTGCCGCAGCGCACTACATAAACAGCTGCCTCTTTGCCACTCATCAGTGGGCGCAGCACTTCGTCGACCAGACCGTCCTCGATCAGGGGTTCAATGCGTTTTGGAGTCTTCATCAGCTTTTATTGTGGGTCCTTTATTACCAAACACGCGAATGTCACTCGTTATACGGCAATCCTCGCCCGACGGGGAGGGGTTGCCGACCTGTGAACCTTGAGGATGCACACACTGTGCCGGATCAATCGCAGCGACCCGGGCGAATCATAGCCGAGACCGTGGCATTGATTGGTATCGGCCGGCAAGGGCATTTGCGACAGAATCTGACATGGTCGGTGAACTTCTGTTTCCCTCACCCCAGCCCTCTCCCAGAGGGAGAGGGGGCCGACTGCGGTGTCTCCCGTAATACATCGACCTGAGAGACCGCAGCGCTTCTGGTTTGAATCGCAGCTTTGGATTCGGTGGAGGGCGCTCAGGTCGGCGTCGATTTCAAGCATCCCCCCATCAGTCCCCTCTCCCTTTGGGAGAGGGTTAGGGTGAGGGGCTTTTCAGCGTTCAATGATCGCGGTGACACCCTGCCCGCCCGCCGCACAGATCGAAATCAACCCTCGCCCCTTGCCCGCCGCATCCAGCAGCTTGGCCAGATTCGCCACAATCCGCCCGCCCGTTGCGGCAAACGGGTGCCCCGCCGCCAGCGAACTGCCTTTGACGTTAAGCCGACTGCGATCAATCGAACCCAGCGGTGCGTCGAGACCCAGGCGGGTTTGGCAATATTCGGGATCTTCCCAGGCCTTGAGCGTGCACAGCACTTGCGCGGCGAAGGCTTCGTGAATTTCGTAGTAATCAAAATCCTGCAAGGTCAGGCCGTTGCGCGCCAGCAAGCGTGGCACGGCGTACACCGGCGCCATCAGCAGTCCTTCGGCACCGTTGACGAAATCCACTGCCGCCGCTTCGCCGTCGCGCAGATAAGCGAGGATCGGCAAGCCGCGCGCTTTGGCCCATTCCTCACTTCCCAGCAACACCACCGACGCGCCATCGGTGAGCGGCGTGGAATTGCCGGCCGTCAGCGTGCCCTTGGCGCTTTTCTCGAAGGCCGGTTTCAGCGTGGCGAGTTTTTCCAGGGTCAGGTCCGGGCGCAGATTGTTGTCGCGGGTCAGGCCGAGGAACGGCGTCATCAGATCGTTGTGCCAGCCTTCGCTGTAGGAAGCGGCGAGTTTGTGGTGGCTTTCGAGGGCCAGTTGATCCTGTTCTGCGCGGGGAATATTCCAGGTCTGCGCCATCAGCTCACAGTGCTCGCCCATGGACAGGCCGGTGCGTGGCTCGCCGTTGCGCGGTAATTCGGGAATCAGATGCCGGGGGCGCAACTGCAAAAGGGTTTTCAGTTTGTCACCGGTGCTCTTGGCGCGGTTGGCCTGTAGAAGAATCCTGCGCAGGCCTTCGCTGACGCTGATCGGCGCATCGGAAGTGGTGTCGACGCCGCCGGCGATGCCGCAGTCGATCTGGCCGAGGGCGATTTTGTTGGCCACCAGCAGCGCCGCTTCCAGACCGGTGCCGCAGGCTTGCTGAATGTCATAGGCCGGTGTCGTCGGAGACAAGCGCGAGCCGAGCACGCACTCGCGGGTCAGGTTCATATCCCGTGACAATTTAAGCACCGCGCCCGCCACCACTTCGCCGATGCGCTGGCCATGCAGGTTGTAGCGTTCGATCAGACCTTCCAGCGCTGCGGTGAGCATCGCCTGATTGCTGGCCGTGGCGTACGGCCCGTTGGAGCGGGCGAAAGGGATGCGGTTACCGCCGATGATCGCGACGCGGCGCAGCTGGGTCATGAAAAGCTCCTGTTCCAAATGGTCGAAATTTACCCAATCCCTGTGGGAGCGAGCCTGCTCGCGAAGAGGTCGGCACATTCAGCCTCTTCAGCGCCTGATACAGCGCCTTCGCGAGCAGGCTCGCTCCCACATGAACCGCATTTATCTGCAAGACCTGCTAAACCTGAGTGTTCAAGCGTAGGCCTTATTGCGCCGATCGAACGATTGATTGCCGTGGACAGTCCACACTTTGAACCCCAACTTCTGGAGAGCGTTCCATGTCTGACCGCTATATCGACTTCGCCAACTCATCCTTCGGCCATCGTCTGGTCGGGGCCTTGGGCCTGCCGTCGCCGGTGCGGCTGGAGCGCTGGCAGGCGGGGCGTCTGCGGCCGATCGAGGGCGCCCTGTTGATCGGTGGCGGGCCGCTGGCCGAACGGATCGGCGTGTTTGCCAACCGCTTGACCGATGCAATCTACAGCTACGGCACCGAGCCCTCGCTGGCCACCGCGTGGATCCCCGGCCACGGGCCGAAAATCAAAGCGGTGGTGTTCGACGCCAGCGCTCTGCAACACACCGACCAGCTCAAGCAGTTGCGCGAATTCTTCCAGCCCTTGATGAAGAACCTCGACCATAGCGCGCACCTGGTGATTCTCGGCCGTGCTCCGGAAAGCCTGGGTGATCCGTTCGCCTCCAGCGCGCAGCGAGCACTTGAAGGTTTTTCGCGTTCGCTGGCCAAGGAGCTGCGCAGCGGTGGTACGTTGCAGTTGATCTACGTCGGCGAAGGTGCCGAAGATCAACTGGAAGGCCCGCTGCGATTTTTCCTCTCGCCGAAAAGTGCATTCGTTTCCGGCCAGGTGATTCGCCTGACCGCGTGCGCCACACAGGTGACTGACTGGACCCGCCCGCTGGCCGGGCGCAAGGCGTTGGTCACCGGTGCTGCACGCGGCATCGGCGCGTCGATTGCCGAAACCCTGGCGCGTGATGGCGCCGAGGTGATTCTGCTCGACGTACCGCCGGCCAAAACCGATCTCGAAGCCCTCGCCGCGCGCCTCGGCGGCCGGGCGATCACTCTCGATATCTGCGCCGATGACGCCGCCGCGCAATTGATTGAGCTGCTGCCCGACGGCCTCGACATCCTCGTGCACAACGCTGGCATCACTCGTGACAAAACCTTGGCCAACATGACCCCGGAATTCTGGGACGCGGTGCTGGCCGTCAACCTCAACGCGCCGCAAGTGCTGACCAAGGCGCTGCTCGACAGCGGCACCCTGCGCGACAACGCACGGGTGGTCCTGCTCGCCTCGATCAGCGGCATCGCCGGCAATCGCGGGCAAACCAACTACGCGGCGAGCAAGGCTGGCCTGATCGGTCTGGCCCAGGCATGGGCGCCGACGCTGCTGGAACGTGGCATCAGCATCAACGCCGTGGCTCCCGGTTTCATCGAAACGCAAATGACCGCGCACATCCCGTTCGGCCTGCGCGAGGCCGGGCGGCGCATGAGTTCGCTGGGCCAGGGCGGCTTGCCGCAAGACGTCGCCGAAGCCGTGGCGTGGCTGGCGCAACCGGGCACGGGCGCGTTCACCGGGCAGGCGTTGCGGGTCTGTGGGCAAAGCGTTTTGGGGGCTTGAGCATGAGCATCGAATGGCACACGCTGGATCGCGAACCGAGTCTGCCGGGGCTTTATTCGCGCGCAGCGACGCGACGCAAAATCACCGGTACGCAACTGCCCGACAGCGGCCTGCGCTGCTGGGTCGATATCGACGGCAAACGACTGGCGGCCTATCGCAAAGTCTGCGGCTTCGTCGATGACGGCCTGCTGCCGCCGACCTATCCACACATCCTCGCCTTCGCCTTGCAGATGCAATTGCTCACGGCCAGGGATTTTCCGTTCCCGCTGCTGGGGCTGATTCACCTGAGCAACCGCATCCGCGTGCTGCGGCCGATGGGCGCGATCAGTCGCGCGCAAGTCAGCGTGCGCGTGCACAACCTGCAACCACATGCCAAGGGCGCGACGTTCGATCTGTTGACCACCCTCGACGATCAGCTCGGGCCGCTGTGGGAAGCCGAAAGCCGGATGCTCTGTCGCGGGGTAAAACTCGAGGGCGAGGCGCTGGCACAAGACTGGCAGCCGTCACAGGATTTGCTCGAACTGACGCGCTGGACTGCGCCGGCCGATATCGGTCGCCAGTATGCGAAAGTCTCCGGCGACTACAACCCGATTCACCTCAGTGCGGCGAGCGCCAAACTGTTCGGGTTTCCCACCGCGATCGCGCACGGACTTTGGAACAAGGCGCGCACACTGGCGGCACTCTCCGATCACCTGCCCAAAGCCAACCTGGAAATCGCCGTGCACTTTCGCAAACCGGTGCGCCTGCCCAGCGAAGTGACTTTGCTGGCCAGTGCCGCGGGTTCCAGCGGTGAGTTGCGCTTGATCGGCGCCGGCGACCTGGAACATATGGTCGGTCAGTGGCAACCGATCGCCTGATCTGGCGGGGCGGAAAAACCCGTTAATTGTGTATATATCACTTAAGTTTTTCCGCGCCCTGCCCGCCGCTTTGCAAAAAACCGAGCCTTGAATTTCAAGGCTTTTTTTTGCCCGTTTATTACCGGGGTATTAGTCCTTCGGCATAGCGCCGAGCCCTCTATATAAAGGGGTTAATACCAACTTGAGAATGGTGAAAAACCTGCCCTCCACTGAGATTACAGCCACGGACGAGGCATCGCCGACGACAGATCGGCGGGCCATCGAAGGCAACGTAACGTTGTGACAGGTGCAGGAATCTCAATCATGAAAACTCAAGTGATGTGGTCCAAATCGGCAATCGCGCTGGCACTGATTCTTTCGGTCGGCCTCGTCGGATGCAGCAGCGGCGGTGGCGGTCATCGCAGCAGTTCGGGCAGCTCGACGGCGGACGGTACGGCGGGCACCGATGGCAGCGGTGGAGCGGGCGGCGGAACCGGCGGCGATACTGCCGGCACTGGTGGCACCGGCGGCACTGGCGGCACTGGCGGCGGAACCGGTGGCACTGGCGGTACCGGCGGTGGCACCGATCCGACCAACCCAACCAATCCGACAGACCCGACCGATCCCACCAACCCGACCAATCCCGCTGCACCTTCGCTGGTGACCACAACACTTGTTCAGGATGTCGGCAAAACCGTCAGCGGTGTCGGCGATGGCGTCGGCCAGATCGGCGATTCACTGAGTACTGTTCCGGTCGCTGGCGGCATCGTCCAAAGCGTGGCCAACACCACCGGCAACGTGGTCAGCACCTTGGGCGATGGCGTCACTGATGGCATCGGCAAACTGGCCACTGACCCCAATGGCCTGACCACCACCGTCGCCTCGGTTGGCGGCGTGGTTTCCGATGTTGGCGACGGCGTGTCGGACCTCAGCGTCAAACTCAACACCGCGACCGGTAGCGTTCCCGTCGTTGGCGGTGTAGTCACCCGCGTGGCGCCGCTGGTTGATGGCATCGGTGAAAAAGTCACCATGCTTGGCGACACCCTCAACACCTCACTGACCAGCGGCCCGACCAGCCAGTTGACCAACAAGGTCGGCAGCGGCCTGGTGCCGGTGATCGCCATGGTCGAAAGCACCACTGACAAACTCGGCGATGCCACCGGTCTGGGTGATCCGCTCAAAGGGGTGATCTCGAAAGTGGGCGGCACGGTGAACAGCCTTGGCGGCAAAGTCACCGACGCAGGCAGCGGCAATGCCCTGACCAACACCCTTGGCGGCGCGCTGAGCAACACCGGCACGGCGGTCGGCAAAGCGGGCGGCCTGGTGTCCAATGGCACTGGCTCGGGTACTGGCGGCATCGGTGGCATCGGTGGCGGGCTGGGCGGCACCGGTCTGCTGCAAACCGTGGGCGGCGCCGTGGTCAACGTCGGCAGCGGTCTGAATGCCGGCAGCACCGGCGGCGTGGTCAGTGCCGGCGGCGTCACCGCTGGCGGGCTGGGCACCACGATTGCGTCGATCAACACCGTACTTGGCGGCTCGGGCACACCGATCACTGCAACCACGTCGCCGCTGGCCAGTGTCGGCGCCGCAGTCGGTGCGGGCCTCAATCCGGTCACCAGCGCGGTCACCACTGTCACTCAACAAGTCGGCGCCGCTACCGGTCTTGGCACTCCGGTCGCTGGTCTTACAAATCAGGTGGGCGCCGCCGTCGGCAATCTCGGCGGAGCGATTGCCGCCACCAACAACCCGGTCACCACTGCTGTCGGCGGTCTGGTTACCAACGTCGGCGGCACCGTGGCAGCGGTCGGTGGCCTGGTCAACAGCGGCACTGCCACTGGCGGCACAACTGGCGGTCTGGGCGGGGTACTCGGCGGCCTGACCGGCGCGCTGGGCGGCAACAAACGCTAAATTGCACCTGGCCGATTCGACGGCCTTACCTACAGCGCCTACGCTTGGTTGAGGGCGGAAGATTCCCACGAGTCTTCCGCCTTTTTTCTACGGAAAAACTTGCCCTGTGCTGTGTTCTGACCATGGAGTGTCCTATGCGCGTACTGGCATCCCTGCTGTGCCTGAGCCTCAGTTCCGCTGCCCTCGCCGACACCTTGCCCAGCTTTCTCAACAGCAACGAAACCATCCGCAACCTCCCCGTACCCAACCTGCCCGCCGACGCCTATCGGCCGAGCGCGGCGCCGCTGCAAGTGCCGGACCCGGGTGCGACCGCCGCACAGCCACTGCTGATGGAAACCAAGGTCAACCTGAAGACCGTGCAGATCGAAGGCGGCACGATCTACCCGCTCAACGAACTCGCGGAAATCTACAAGCCCCTGATCGGCCGTCAGGCCAGCCTTGCCGAACTGATCGAAGCCACGCGCAACATCACCCGCCGCTATCAGCAGGACGGCTATCTGTTGTCCTACGCGTTCCTGCCGCAACAGAACTTCGATGATGGCGTGGCCCGCGTGGTACTGGTCGAGGGCTACGTGCGCGATATCCAGATGCAGGGCGACATCGGCCGGGTCAAAAGTCTGCTCGACAAACTCGCCGCGAAAATCCAGGCCGAACGCCCGCTGACGCGCAAAACCTTCGAGCGCTACACCACGCTGATGAGCCGCATTCCCGGCGTGACGATTCAAGCGCAAGTGCCACCGCCGGGCACCACCGATGGCGCGACCACCCTGGTTGCCCAGGCCAGTCGCAAACCGTTCACCAGCACCCTGAGCACCACCGAAGACAACCGCAACGGCCCGCAGGCGTTGCTCGGTGTTAGCAGCAATTCGCAGACTTCGATGGGCGAACAGTTGAGCCTCAGCGGCCTGTTCCCACCGGGCGACGACAAAGAGCATTACTACCGTCTCGACTACAGCCAGTTCCTCGATACCGAGGGCACGCAACTCAACGTCTCGGCCTCGCGTTACCGCGCCGACCCGGACACCGAAGTGCTGGTGGGCGGTGGCGGACGCCTGAGTACTCACCGCGAGAACGATCGCTACTCGATCGGCTTCAGCACGCCCCTGATCGCCTCCGCCAACGAACTGCTGACCGCCGGCTCGCGCCTGTATGCGGTCGACGACAAGACGCGCTACGACGGCATCAACTTTCCCTTCAGCACCGAACTGCGCACCGACGTCCGCGCCCTGGCTTTCGAAGGCGACTGGCGCAAGGCCGACGCCCGCCAACTGCGCATCCTCAGTGCCGGCGTCTACCAGGGCTTCGACAGCCTCGGCGCGCACACCAACTACGACGACATAGACCTGGATTTCTTCCGCGTCAGGCTGTCCGGCGTGCAGAGCGACAAGTTCCTCGACAACTGGCAAGGCGTGCTCTCGGCGGCGCTGTACTGGAGCGACGACACCTTGCCCGACAGCGAACGCGCCGTATTCGGCGGGCAGAACTTCGGCCGTGGCTACCCCGACGACCAGGCCTCGGGCGACAAGGGTTGGGGCGTGGCCTACGAGGTCAACTACAGCTTCAACCGCGACGGCAACTGGGTGCGCATCCTGCAACCCTACGTCGTCGTCGACCGCTCGCGCAGCTGGTTCAACCAACTGCCGGTGCAGGCCAACAACCTGTCATCCACCGCGCTCGGACTGAGGTTCGGCGATGCCAAGTACTACAACGTCGCGCTGGAAGTGGCGAAGGCCATGTCCGATGAAGCGCTGGATACGTTGAACCGCAAGCCTCGGTACAGCATCAGTTTCAGTTATCAGTTGTGATGGCCGAGCGGTGTGTCAGTCAGGATTTTTTGACTGACGCACCGCCTTCGCGAGCAGGCTCGCTCCCACAGATTCGGCGGTGTTCACGGTTCCTCAGTACAACCGCCGTCGCTGTGTGAGCGAGCCTGCTCGCGAAAGCGTTCGGCTATTCAACCGATTTATCGCAGCGCTTAAACCAGCCGTTTAAACACACGCCCCGTTACCTCGCAACAGCCCACAAATCCTTGCGCCGTTGCCTACAGCTACGCCAGAATCCGCCGGCTTGTGCGCCTGGGGCGCGGGTTTTATCGTTTGCCTGCCACTGCTCATCAGTGGTCGGGTTTAGCAGCTCGCCGATACCACGTTGCACCAGTTCCATCAGTCTGGAATACATTCCTGTGCTTGATGGCGGCTGTGCGCAGGGCGCCCTCGGGCGCGCCGATTTCGTGGCTCATCGGTCTGCTAACCTGCGTCCAGCTGCCACCCTTATCGTTTAGCAGCGTGAGGTTGCGGCCCTTACTCCACAAGGAGACTGAGCCCGTGAAAAAGATAACGCCCGATCCACCCCTTGCCGATCCGACTTTCGCCGACCCGCTCGTCGAAGCGCAAAAACTCAAGGAAGCCGCCGACCGCGCCATCGATTACTACCTCAACCCCCGCCTCATCAAAGACCCCGCCGCACCGCGCAAACCCAGCACCCTGTTCATCGTCGACCCGGCTGCGGACAACGAAACCCTGTTGGTCCATGCCTGCGAATCACTGGCCTCGGCAAGCATCATGGCCAGCGACCTCGCCGGATTTATCGATGGACCGCAGCGCAGCTCCCTGTTGGGAATACAGCAAGTGATCATGCTGGGCGAACTGGCGGTCAACCGCGTACTGGACAGGCTTGTGCCGGAGTGACAAGAGCAGGATGTTGGTTGCGCAGGTGGTGAGTCAGGCAGAGCGTTGTTGGCTGACTGGCCGCCTTCGCTGGCAAGCCAGCTCCCACAGTTTGATCGGGTGCGTTCAGTGAGAAACAGGTCGGCTGGCATGCCGCCTTCGCGAGCAGGCTCGCTCCCACAGTTTGATCGGGTGCGTTCAGTGAGAAACAGGTCGGCTGGCAGGCCGCCTTCGCGAGCAAGCTCGCTCCCACAGTTTGAATCGAGTACATCAGCGAGAAACAGGTCGGCTGGCATGCCGCCTTCGCGAGCAGGCTCGCTCCCACAGTTTGATCGGGTGCGTTCAGTGAGAAACAGGTCGGCTGGCAGGCCGCCTTCGCGAGCAAGCTCGCTCCCACAGTTT
>NZ_RCNX01000101.1:0-42896 GCF_004307595.1 Pseudomonas sp. Sample_23 | reverse complement strand
TTTCGCAGTGGAGGGAGAGGGCGCACCAGGTGCCGTCGGCCCAACTCAGTACGCTGACCACGCGGCCTCGCTTTTCCTGTTGGCAGCGGTGGCGTTCAAGGCGCTGCATGAGGCGAGTAGAGAATCCGATACGGCGCAGCACGGAGAACGGCTGCATCAGGGCGTTATCAGCGATCTTGCGATTCATGCTGCCTCCTGCGCATTAGCGAACAGCGGAGGCGGTGTTTCGCCTTTGAGCCAGGCGAGGATCTTGCTGTCTTCAACACAGCGGCGACGGTGTACAACTGACATTTGCTCGCGGCGTTGTGCAACACACTCCTCGACGTAACCGTTCAGGTCGGAGGTCAAGCGCATATCTTGGTGAACGCGCTCACTTGTCGTCTTCTCGACGGCGAGATCCTCATCCATGATGCGCTGCCATACCGCCGGATCGTTCGCGAATCCCGCTGATTGATCGACGAGCCAGTAGGTAACCCAGTCGGTCATGCCGCGCGATTTCAGCGAGGCGAGGCGGCTTTCGCTCATGGCGAAATAGCCGGAGCCGTGAACACTCGAAAACTCTCTGCGCACCGCATTTTTGCGGATCAGTTCGGGCAGTTCCCAAGGATTGGCTTTGAGTGGAAGTACTAGGCCGTCAGGGCTGAAAAAGAACGCTTCTTGCTCTTCGCCGTTCCAGCTCACACCCGCAATAGTGCGATGGCGCCAGTTAATTTCACTAGGTTGGTAGAGGCGAAATCCGATGCTGTACGAGTCAAAGAATGGTCGCTTGAAAGGGCAGTAATCGCGCTTCATGCGGCCACCTGATCACGGGCCTCAATGCGGCTTTTGACCCAGGTCTGGACTTCAGAAAGAACCCACGCGACAGGAGCTCCGCGTGCGTTGCTATTGCTCAGTTTTACTGGTCGTGGAAAACCACTTTCAGGGCACTGCATCAGCTTGTAGAGAGTCGAGCGCTTGAGTCCCGTAGCTATCTCAAGACGCGGCATGCGAATGAGGGTAGTGGCGGGATCAAACGGAGTGGCTAGATCTGGTACGGCGGAAGGAGAGTCGAAAGGATTAGCAAGATTTGAAAAGGTTGGAGCGGTGAATTGGGTGAGGTTCTTTGTCATTGGTATTGCTCTCGATTGGTTTGGACGAGAGCAATGGTCTAGAGATTGGGCGGCGGTGAGCAGTTCACTTCCATTTGAAATTTCAGGTTTACACCACGAAGTTGCGCTTGAGAATTGCCTCGACACTTTTACGAGACAACGCCTTTTCGGTTTCAAGGGCGATCCATCCAGCGCGCTGCGCGGGTGGTTTTGCGACTTCCTGCTCGAGCCAGGAATGTACCTTCGAAGTTATGTCCCTGTGTGACATGCCGCTCGCCAAGTAATGAAGGCCCTGCTTAGTGATAGCCGCATCGCGGGTGGTCATGTCTTGAGCACGCCCTATCCCACTGACGACGCCACCTTTCTTGCGAATGGCGTTTTTTATAGCTCTATCTGCGGTTGGGGTCAGCTCATCATCGATAAGGCAGGGAAGTGAAGTAATCGGTTCCAGATGAAGCGCGTATTGCTCGAGCGCCTCAATGCGTTCGTGCGGGTCAATCTGAGTCTCGACGAAATTACAGTAGAAGCTCCAAGGCCAGTCGGTCGGATGCTTCGACACGTATGACCAGACCTTTTGATCGGCTTCACGCATCCAGTCGCTCAAAATGCCGAGTGCCTTCACAGCGCAGGCCATGATGTAGGCCGCATGTGCCTCTCGATCCGAAGCAGCGTGACACCCGCTGTATTGACGAACCCAGTGCGCGAGGCGCGCTCTGTGGTCGGTAGAGGCGTACTGGAAAATAGTTTCCTCATGCATGGTCGCCTTGATGCACATACTGCTGAGATCGCTGCTGATGCCGCTGCTCTGGATGCGCTGGCAACACTGATCGATCAAGTAACACACATCAGTGAGCTGTTCACGGCACAGGGCATAAAGCGACTGGTCAGATAGGAAACCCCTCAAGCCAGACGTAAGTGCCGAATGCGCGATGCTTTGGTTAGTAGTCATTGGTCAGAGGCTCGCGAATTGTGTGCGCCTCGATCCCGCGCCCTATATTTGGCGAGCATCACCAGCGAAACGCCTCTTTCAGCACGCGGCAAGAATTTGCCCGCAGCAGGGCAAGGGCTCGGTTTGGCGTTACACGTTTGAGCCGAGTTACACCGGGAGTAGGGGGAACCGAGCATTCGTGTAACGGGCGTGAAAGCCAATGAATTCGGGCGTTTCGCATAGGTCGTTACACGCGTAACACCTGTAACACCGCTTTTGGAGGAAGTACGGATGTACGTGCTCATACCACCTCAACAAGAGGTGCGTGAGTGAGATTCCCAGCAGCCAACTGATCTAGGTAATCCGCGTACCACTGCATCATCTTCACTCTGTGATCGAGATATTGAGCCTTGTTGTAGATCCCAGAAATCCCCTCTTCTTTGTGAGCTAGCTGCGCTTCTACGTGTTCTTTTGGCCAACCGTGTTCCCTGAGCAAGGTACTAGCGGTGTGGCGAGTTCCATGGCCGACCAAGCGACCTTTATAACCAACCGTTGCGAAGACTTTGTTAATGGTGTTTTCACTGATTGTCGGGTTCTTGGCTCCGACGCCGGGAAACAACCACCGACCGCGCCCTGTTAGACATTGGAGTTCTTTAAGAGCGGATAACGCCTGCTTGGGAAGTGGGCACACGAAATCCCTGCGCATTTTCATTTTGGCGGCCGGTGTCGTCCAGATGGCTTTATCAAGGTCGAACTCTTTCCATTCGGCCAAGCGGACCATTCCCGGTCTCGATGCCGTCCATATGCAGAGCCATGCTGCAGTTCGGGCCGTTAGTCTGCTGGGTGTGTGTTTTAGCGCGATCAGAAAGTCGCCAAGTTCAGGTTCCAGCAAATGAGGATGCTGTTGCGTTTTCGGTGCTTGAGCGGCGATATCCCGGAGCCGGCTTCCCGGGTCGTTCTCGGTCAAGCCTAAACCGATGGCTCGACCGAATATCTGATTGATCCAGGTGCGACACTTTTCCGCTACATTGTGGGCGTCCCGCGCTTCTATGGATGCTTGCAGTTCCGCGCAATCTGTACGGGTTATTTCGTCGAGAGGTTTGTCCCCTAGTGCTGGAAGAATGTCCTTGTCGAGGTACGTACGAATCTTATTGAGGGTGGACGGAGCCAGACCCTTTTCTTCTTTTGCCTTTAACCAAGCGTCAGCAGCCGCTCGGAATGTTCGAGTTTTAGCAGCATCTATTGCCGCTTTAGCTGATCGCTTTTGTTCGAGGGGATCAGCACCACTGCTCACTACTTTGCGTAGCTCAGCAGCTTTGTCTCTTGCTAGCGCGCCGCTTACCTCTGGGTAACCCCCCAGCCCCATCCACGCCCAATTACCCGCCGGGCGTTTATAGCGGAGCTGCCAGGACTTACCTCCATCAGGTTTGACCCTGAAGTAGAGGCCATTTCCATCCAGCTCTCGGTATTCCTTTGATTCCGGCTCCAGTCCCGCGAGTGTCGTATCTGCGAGAGGCCGACGCTTGATATCTGCGCGCTTCATCCTTGTATCCCAAAGTTCGGTACTTTTCTCAGGATACAAGCAGGGATACAGGGATACAACGGATAAGGATGGACAGGGGTAGACAGACAGGCACAAAAAAACCGGCCAAGAGGCCGGTTTCTTTGGGTCTGAGAGACTGGTAGAGACTCTCAGATACAGCTATATGGTGCCCCGAGGGAGACTCGAACTCCCACTCCTTTCGAAAACGGATTTTGAATCCGCCGCGTCTACCAATTCCGCCATCAGGGCTCAATGGCGGCGAAGTATAGAGAGGTGATTACCGTTGGTCAATCACGTTTCATGGTCAATTTTTGATATTTCCGCTAGACTTTCCGGCCCTGCTAGACGAACCCCATCATGCGCGTTGCTGACTTTACTTTCGAGCTTCCTGATTCGCTGATCGCCCGCCATCCGTTGGCCGAGCGTCGCGGTAGTCGCCTGCTGACCCTTGATGGGCCGAGCGGCGCCCTGGCACACCGTCAATTCACTGATTTGCTTGAGCATTTGCGCCCGGGCGATTTGATGGTGTTCAACAATACCCGGGTGATTCCGGCGCGGCTGTTCGGGCAGAAAGCGTCCGGCGGCAAGCTGGAAATTCTCATCGAGCGCGTGCTCGATGCGCACCGCGTGCTGGCCCATGTGCGCTCCAGCAAGTCGCCGAAGCCGGGTTCGAAGATCCTTATCGACGGCGGTGGCGAAGCCGAGATGCTGGCGCGTCATGATGCGTTGTTCGAGCTGGGGTTTGCCGAGGAAGTGTTGCCGCTGCTCGACCGCGTCGGGCACATGCCGTTGCCTCCTTATATAGACCGCCCGGATGAAGGCTCGGATCGCGAGCGTTATCAGACCGTGTATGCCCAGCGTCTGGGCGCGGTGGCGGCGCCGACGGCGGGTCTGCATTTCGATGAGCCGCTGATGCAGGCGATTGCTGCCAAGGGCGTCGAGACTGCGTTCGTGACGTTGCACGTCGGCGCGGGGACGTTTCAGCCGGTGCGTGTCGAGAAGATCGAAGATCACCACATGCACAGCGAGTGGCTGGAAGTCGGCCAGGATGTGGTCGATGCGGTGGCGGCGTGCCGTGCGCGTGGCGGTCGGGTGATTGCGGTCGGCACCACCAGCGTGCGTTCGCTGGAGAGCGCGGCGCGCGATGGTGTGCTCAAGCCGTTCAGTGGCGACACCGACATCTTTATCTATCCGGGCCGGCCGTTTCATGTGGTCGATGCCCTGGTGACCAATTTCCATTTGCCGGAATCCACGCTGTTGATGCTGGTTTCCGCGTTTGCCGGTTATCCCGAAACCATGGCTGCCTACAAGGCCGCCGTGGAAAACGGATACCGCTTTTTCAGTTACGGGGATGCGATGTTCATCACCCGCAATCCCGCTCCAACTGCCCCTGAACAGACAGGCCCAGAGGAAACAGAATGAGTCGCGAATGTCGAATGTCCTTTGAGCTGCTGGCCACCGATGGCAAGGCTCGTCGTGGTCGCCTGACCTTCCCCCGTGGCACCGTCGAGACCCCGGCGTTCATGCCGGTCGGCACCTACGGCACGGTCAAGGGCATGCTGCCGCGCGACATCGTCGCCACTGGCGCGGAAATCATTCTGGGCAACACCTTTCACCTGTGGTTGCGTCCCGGCACTCAAGTGATCAAGGAACATGGCGACCTGCACGATTTCATGCAGTGGAAAGGCCCGATCCTCACCGACTCCGGCGGCTTCCAGGTGTTCAGCCTCGGCGCGATGCGCAAGATCAAGGAGGAGGGCGTGACCTTCGCTTCTCCGGTCGACGGCGCCAAAGTGTTCATGGGCCCGGAAGAGTCGATGCAGGTGCAGCGCGATCTCGGTTCCGACATTGTGATGATCTTCGACGAATGCACGCCGTATCCGGCTGACGAAGACGTCGCGCGGGTATCGATGGAGTTGTCGCTGCGCTGGGCGCAGCGTTCGAAGAATGCCCACGGCGACAACACCGCAGCGCTGTTCGGTATCGTCCAGGGCGGCATGCATGAAAACCTGCGCATGCGCTCGCTCGAAGGCCTCGACAAGATCGGCTTCGACGGCCTCGCCATCGGCGGTCTGTCGGTGGGCGAACCGAAGCACGAAATGATCAAGGTGCTGGATTATCTGCCGGGCCAAATGCCCGCTGACAAACCTCGTTACCTTATGGGCGTTGGCAAACCGGAAGATCTGGTTGAGGGTGTGCGCCGCGGGGTGGACATGTTCGATTGCGTGATGCCAACCCGTAATGCCCGCAATGGGCATCTGTTCATCGATACCGGTGTGCTGAAGATCCGTAACGCGTTCCATCGCCATGATGAATCGCCGCTGGATCCGACCTGCGATTGCTACACCTGCCAGAACTTCTCGCGCGCTTATCTGCATCACCTGGACAAGTGCGGCGAAATGCTCGGCAGCATGCTCAATACCATCCATAACTTGCGCCATTATCAGGTGCTGATGGCTGGTTTGCGCGAGGCTATTCAACAGGGTACATTGGCCGCCTTTGTCGATGCCTTCTACGCCAAACGCGGACTTCCCGTTCCGCCTTTGGACTGAGTTTTCTGACCCCAAGATTCAACATTTGCAACTGGAGTGCTAAATGAGCTTTTTTATCTCTAACGCCATGGCTGACGCAGCTGCACCGGCTGCTGCAAGCCCAATGGGCGGCGGCTTCGAGTGGATTTTCCTGGTCGGCTTCCTGGTCATCTTCTACCTGATGATCTGGCGTCCACAGGCCAAGCGCGCCAAAGAGCAGAAGAACCTGCTGAGCAGCCTGCAGAAGGGCGACGAAGTCGTGACCACTGGCGGCATCGCCGGCAAGATCACCAAGGTTGCCGATGACTTTGTGGTTCTGGAAGTGTCCGACACCGTGGAAATGAAGTTCCAGAAAGGCGCCATCGCCGCCACGCTGCCAAAAGGCACGCTGAAAGCGATCTAAGAGCAACAACTTCTACTCAATCGACGGGGCGCGCAAGGCGCCCCGCGTTCATAACGGGCGGCGTGATGCTGAACAAATACCCTCTGTGGAAATACATTCTGATCCTGGCGGTGCTGGCGATCGGTCTGATTTATTCCGCTCCCAATCTTTATCCTGATGACCCGGCGATTCAGATCAGCGGCGCCAGCACGGCTCTGCAGGTCAATGACGCCGATCTGGCTCGCGTCAGCACAGCGCTGAAAGAGTCCGGCATCAACGTCAAGGCGGCCACGCTGACGGCTGGCGGCAAGGGCGGTCTGATCCGTCTGAGCAAGGCTGAAGACCAGCTGCCGGCCAAGGACGTAGTACGCAAGGCATTGGGTGATGACTACGTCGTCGCGCTGAACCTGGCACAGACCACCCCGCAATGGCTGCGCAACCTCGGTGCGCACCCGATGAAGCTGGGTCTGGACTTGTCCGGTGGTGTGCACTTCCTGCTCGAAGTGGACATGGACAAAGCCCTCGATGCGCGCCTGAAAGTCTACGAAGGCGACGTCAAGAGCCTGCTGCGCAAAGAGAAGCTGCGCTATCGCAGCCTGCCGCAACTGGGCGGTGCCATTCAGTTGGGCTTCAGCGATGAAGACTCCCGCGAACAGGCCCGTGCGCTGATCCGCAAGAACTTCAACGATTTCGACATTGTTCCGGCCGACCTCAACGGTCAACCGGTGCTGCGTCTGGCGATGACCCCGGCCAAGCTGGCGGAAATCCGTGAATACTCCATCAAGCAGAACCTGACCACGGTACGTAACCGCGTCAACGAGCTGGGTGTTGCCGAACCGATCGTGCAGCGTCAGGGCGCCAACCGCATCGTGGTTGAGCTGCCGGGCGTGCAGGACACTGCCGAAGCCAAGCGTATTCTCGGCAAGACGGCCAACCTTGAGTTCCGTCTGGCCGCCGAGCCGGGCGCTTCGAAAGCCACTTCCGAATCGTTCGAATTCCGCGAAGGCAACCGTCCGCCAGCGCAGATCGAGCGTGGCCTGATCATCACCGGTGACCAGGTCACCGACGCCAAGGCCGGTTTCGGCGAGCACGGCACGCCTGAAGTGAACATCCGTCTGGATGGTCATGGTGGCGAGCTGATGAGCCGCGCGACCCGTTCCAACGTCGGTCGCAGCATGGCGGTGATCTTCATCGAACAGCGTCCGGTCACCACTTACACCAAGCAAGTGGTTGATGGCGTCGAGAAAGACGTTGCGGTGCAGACGTTCAAGGAAGAGAAGAAGATCATCAGCCTGGCGACCATTCAGTCGCCGCTGGGTGCGCAATTCCGCATCACTGGCCTGAACGGTCAGGGCGAGTCGTCCGAACTGGCGCTGCTGCTGCGTGCCGGTGGTCTGGCTGCACCGATGTACTTCGCTGAAGAGCGCACAATCGGTCCGAGCCTGGGTGCTGACAACATCACCAAAGGTATCGATGCTTCCCTGTGGGGCATGCTGTTCGTATCGCTGTTCATCATCGCCATCTACCGCTTCTTCGGCGTCATCGCCACCGTCGCTCTGGCGGTGAACATGGTGCTGCTGCTGGCGTTGATGTCCTTGCTGGGCGCCACGCTGACCCTGCCGGGTATCGCCGGTATCGTCCTGACGATGGGTATGGCGGTCGACGCCAACGTACTGATCTTCTCGCGGATTCGTGAAGAGATCGCCGCTGGCATGACTGTGCAGCGGGCAATCAACGAAGGCTTCGGCCGGGCATTCACCGCGATTCTCGACGCCAACCTGACCACTTTGCTGGTCGGCGGCATTCTCTTCGCCATGGGCACCGGCCCGGTGAAGGGTTTCGCAGTGACGATGTCCCTCGGGATCTTTACCTCGATGTTCACGGCCATCATGGTGACCCGCGCAATGGTCAACCTGATCTTTGGCGGACGTGACTTCAAGAAGTTGTGGATTTAAGGGGCTGCCATGTTACGTACAATCAACTTCATGGGCGTTCGCAACTTCGCGTTCGGCGTCACATTGCTGCTTACCGTCATTGCCTTGTTCAGTGTTGCCACCAAGGGCATGAACTGGGGCCTGGACTTCACCGGCGGTACGCTCATCGAGCTGACCTACGAGCGTCCGGCCGACGTCACCAAGGTGCGCGAGCAACTGGCGACTTCCGGTTATCACGAAGCCGTGGTGCAGAACTTCGGTGCGACCACCGACCTGCTGGTGCGCATGCCGGGTGAAGACCCGCAGTTGGGCCATCAAGTAGCGGAAGCGCTTCAAAAGGTCGGCGGTGACAACCCGGCGACGGTCAAGCGTGTCGAGTTCGTCGGCCCGCAGGTCGGTGAAGAACTGCGCGACCAGGGCGGCCTCGGCATGCTGCTGGCGCTCGGCGGCATCCTGATCTACCTGGCGTTCCGCTTTCAGTGGAAGTTTGCGGTCGGCGCCATTGTGTCGCTGATCCACGACGTGATCGTGACCGTGGGTATCCTCTCGTACTTCCAGATCACCTTCGATCTGACAGTGCTGGCGGCAGTGCTGGCGATCATCGGTTACTCGCTGAACGACACCATCGTGGTCTTCGACCGGGTGCGTGAGAACTTCCGCGTGCTGCGCAAGGCGACGCTGATCGAGAACATCAACATCTCGACCACCCAGACCCTGCTGCGCACCATGGCGACCTCGATCTCCACTCTGCTGGCGATCGCGGCGCTGCTGTTCTTCGGTGGCGACAACCTGTTCGGTTTCTCCATCGCACTGTTCATCGGTGTACTGGCGGGTACCTACTCGTCGATCTACATCGCCAACGTGGTGCTGATCTGGCTGAACCTGACCACCGAGGATCTGATTCCTCCGGCCAACACCGACAAGGAAGTCGACGACCGTCCATAACGGTCAGCGATTTCCCGGCTGTCAGCCAACAAAAGGCGCGAGTTGAACTCGCGCTTTTTTTTGTGCTCCAAGGCTGGGAGAAGCGCGGGCGCGTCCCGCATGTGATGGTCAGGAGGTTCATGTGAACAAGTCGTTGCTGGTTGGTGCGGTATTGGGTGCTGTCGGTGTCACAGCCGGGGGTGCTGTTGCCACCTACAGCCTGGTTAAAAGCGGCCCTGAGTATGCGCAAGTATTAGCCGTTGAGCCGGTCAAGACACAGATCAAGACTCCACGTGAAGTATGCAAGGATGTAACGGTGACCCGTCAGGCACCGGTAAAAGATCAACACCAGATCGCCGGTACCGTGGTCGGCGCGCTGGCCGGTGGTTTACTGGGCAACCAGATTGGCGGCGGTACCGGCAAGAAGATTGCCACGGTGGCCGGTGCGGTCGGTGGCGGTTATGCGGGCAACAAGGTGCAGGAGGGCATGCAGGAGCGTGACACCTACACCACCACGCAAACTCGCTGCAACACGGTCAATGACATCAGCGACAAGGTCGTCGGTTACGACGTGCGTTACTCGCTTGATGGCAAGGAAGGCAAAGTGCGGATGGATCGCGATCCGGGCAACCAGATTCCGGTCGACAAGGAAGGCAAGCTGATCCTGTCGCAGAATGAGCCGGCTCAGTAAGGATTTACGTTTGTGAAAAGAAGCACCCTGCGGGGTGCTTTTTTTATACCCGCGATTCAGGGCAGCGCGCGATTCTCACCTGTGGGAGCGAGCCTGCTCGCGAATACGGTCTACCAGTTGATATTTCCTTTGCTGGCACGCCCTATTCGCGAGCAGGCTCGCTCCCACAGGGAAATTGTGCTGTTTGGAATTGCAGGCATAAAAAAAGCACCCCGAAGGGTGCTTTCTGGTTTCGCGTAAAGCTTAGCGCTTCAGCGAGGCCGGCAGGTGCGGCTGGATCGTCGTCAGAACTGCCTTGAAGCATTTGGTGTTGCCGGCAACGATGTGGCCTTTCTCAAGGAAGTCGTGACCACCGGTGAAGTCGCTCACCAGGCCGCCGGCTTCTTGAATCAGCAGGGCGCCTGCAGCCATGTCCCACTCGGACAGGCCCGATTCCCAGAACGCATCGAAACGACCGGCAGCTACGTAAGCCAGGTCCAGGCTCGCCGAACCGGCGCGGCGGATGCCGGCAGTCTGGCCAACCAGAGCGCGGAACATGCCCAGGTAGTTGTCGAGGTTGTCCATCTGATCGTCACGGAACGGGAAGCCAGTGCCGAGCAGAGCGCCGTCGAGGCTGGTGCGACCACTGACGCGCAGACGACGACCGTTCAGTTGAGCGCCGCGACCACGGCTGGCGGTGAATTCTTCCTGGCGGACCGGGTCCAGAACCACTGCGTGTTCCAGACGACCACGATATTTGCAGGCAATGCTCACTGCAAAGTGCGGAATGCCACGGAGGAAGTTGGTGGTGCCGTCCAGCGGATCGATGATCCACAGGTACTCTTCGCCTTCGATGCCGGTGCCAGCGTGCAGGCCGGTTTCTTCACCCTGAATCGAGTGATTCGGGTAAGCCTTGCGCAGCGCATCGATGATTTTCTGTTCAGCGGCGCGATCGACCTCGGATACGTAATCCTTGGCGTCTTTTTCGTCGACCTTGATGGTATCCAGGCGCTCGATGGAGCGGAAGATCAGTTCACTGGCGCTGCGGGCGGCGCGCAGCGCGATATTCAGCATGGGCTGCATGGATGTGTCACCTAAGGTTGTTAAAGAAAGCCGCGCATTCTATCAGAACTTTTCTTCAGGTGAAGGACGCTGTTCGCTTTCATAGCTTAACGGTAGGCTGTTCTGTAAGATTTGCCCCCCTTTCCTGTGTCCGAGAGCGCCTCCCTTGCTGCAGAACATTCGTGTCGTCCTGGTCAACACCAGCCACCCCGGCAACATCGGCGGGGCCGCGCGCGCCATGAAAAACATGGGTCTGTCGCGACTGGTGCTGGTCGAACCGCGGGTCTTCCCGCACCACGAGGCCGACGCCCGCGCCTCCGGTGCCGGTGACATCCTTGAAAACGCGCAAGTCGTCGCCACCTTGGAAGATGCTCTGGTCGGCTGCAATCTGGTGCTCGGCACCAGCGCCCGCGACCGGCGTATTCCCTGGCCGCTGCTGGACCCGCGCGAATGCGGCAACAAGGTGGTCGAGGAAGCCGGGCAGGGCGCCGAGATTGCTTTGGTGTTCGGCCGTGAAGATTCCGGCCTGACCAATGAAGAGCTGCAGCGATGTCATTTTCACGTGCACATCCCTTCCGACCCGACGTTCAGTTCGCTGAATCTCGGGGCGGCGGTGCAGGTATTGAGCTATGAAGTGCGCATGGCCTGGCTGGCTGCACAGGGTCAGCCGAGCAAGGTCGAAAAAGAAGAAGTGGCCTCGGTGAAAAGTGCCGAGCTGGCGACCATGGATGAGCTGGAGCGATTCTATGAGCACCTGGAGCAGACGCTGGTTGCCATCGAATTCCTCGACCCGGAAAAGCCACGCCACTTGATGGCGCGCCTGCGCCGGTTGTACGGACGCAGCTCGGTCAGCCGGGCGGAAATGAATATTTTGCGTGGCATCCTCACGGAAACCCAGAAAGCGGCCCGTGGCGAGCTTCTAAAGCGGAAGGATTAAATGATGTTTGAGCGTTTGCGTGAAGATATCCAAAGCGTATTCCATCGAGACCCGGCGGCGCGTAACGCTTTTGAAGTCCTGACCTGCTACCCCGGCATGCATGCGATCTGGATTCATCGTCTGGCCGGCATGCTCTGGCGCAATGAGTTGAAGTGGCTGGCGCGACTAGTGTCGAACTTCGGTCGCTGGCTGACCGGGATCGAGATTCATCCGGGCGCCAAGGTCGGTCGGCGGTTCTTCATCGACCACGGCATGGGCATCGTTATTGGTGAAACCGCCGAGATCGGCGACGACGTCACCATATATCAAGGCGTGACCCTCGGCGGCACCAGCTGGAACAAAGGCAAGCGCCACCCGACACTGGGTGACGGCGTGGTGGTTGGTGCTGGCGCCAAGGTGCTTGGCCCGTTCACGGTGGGTGCCGGCGCCAAAGTCGGCTCCAACGCTGTGGTCACCAAGGAAGTGCCGCCGGGCGCCACGGTGGTGGGGATTCCGGGGCGGATCATCGTCAAGACCGACGAAGAGCAGGACGCCAAGCGCAAAGCCATGGCGGAGAAGATCGGTTTCGACGCCTACGGTGTCAGCGAAGACATGCCCGACCCGGTGGCCCGGGCCATTGGCCAGTTGCTCGATCATCTGCAGGCAGTGGACGGTCGCCTGGAAGGCATGTGCGGCGCGCTGAAGGATCTGGGCAGCAATTACTGTGCGAAAGATCTGCCTGAGCTGCGTGAAGAAGACTTCGCTTGCGTCAAGGGCAAGGACGAATCGAAAGCAGGCTGAATCGCGGCGCTGCTTTTCGCGAGCAGGCTCGCTCCCACAAGAGCAATGCATTCCAATGTGGGAGCGAGCCTGCTCGCGAAGAACGATCACGCGGTTGCGCTGGCTGTCCGCGCCCCGTCTTTGCTATAGTGCGCGCGCTCTTTTGCGGGTAAACCCGACTAAAGCACTAGGTCTTATAGTTGACTTAAATGCTCGGGAATTGCATACTCCCGCCCATTCCGAACTCCGTGGTAACTGTCCATGCGACTGACTACAAAAGGCCGATACGCCGTGACCGCCATGCTTGACCTGGCGTTGCACGCGCAGCACGGGCCGGTGTCTCTGGCCGATATCTCCGAGCGCCAAGGCATCTCCCTGTCCTACCTCGAACAGCTGTTCGCCAAGCTGCGCCGCAGCAACCTGGTTTCCAGCGTTCGCGGTCCGGGTGGTGGCTACCAGTTGTCCCGCGACATGCAGGGCATCCAGGTCGCCCAGGTGATCGATGCGGTGAACGAATCGGTCGATGCCACCAAGTGCCAGGGCCAGGGCGATTGCCATTCCGGCGATACCTGCCTGACCCATCATCTGTGGTGCGACTTGAGCCTGCAGATTCACGAATTTCTGAGCGGTATCAGCTTGGCCGACCTTATGACTCGCCGTGAGGTACAAGAAGTGGCCCAGCGTCAGGACCAGCGCCGTTGCAGCAGCAAGGCGCCACGCCTGGACAAGATTGAAGCGTCCGCCGTCGAATGACAGCCGAAGAGCTACCCGCGGCACGCCAGCCCTGATTTAGGAGATAGTCCATGAAATTGCCGATTTACCTTGATTACTCTGCAACCACCCCGGTTGATCCGCGCGTTGCGCAGAAAATGAGTGAATGCCTGCTGGTCGACGGAAACTTCGGTAACCCGGCGTCCCGCTCCCACGTGTTCGGCTGGAAGGCTGAAGAGTCCGTCGAAAACGCTCGTCGTCAGGTGGCCGATCTGGTCAATGCCGACCCGCGCGAAATCGTCTGGACCTCCGGTGCCACCGAATCCGACAACCTGGCGATCAAGGGCGCGGCACATTTCTACGCCTCCAAGGGCAAGCACCTGATCACCAGCAAGATCGAGCACAAGGCTGTCCTCGACACCATGCGCCAGCTGGAGCGTGAAGGCTTCGAAGTGACCTACCTCGAGCCGACCGAAGACGGTCTGATCACCCCGGCAATGATCGATGCTGCACTGCGCGAAGACACCATTCTGGTGTCGGTGATGCACGTCAACAACGAAATCGGCACCATCAACGACATCGCCGCCATCGGCGAGATGCTGCGCGCCAAAGGCGTGCTGTTCCATGTCGACGCGGCTCAGTCCACCGGCAAGGTCGAAATCGATCTGCAGAAGCTGAAAGTAGACATGATGTCGTTCTCCGCCCACAAGACTTATGGCCCTAAAGGCATCGGCGCGCTGTACGTCAGCCGCAAGCCGCGTGTGCGCATCGAAGCAACCATGCACGGCGGCGGTCACGAGCGCGGCATGCGTTCCGGCACCCTGGCGACCCACCAGATCGTCGGCATGGGCGAAGCGTTCCGCGTAGCCAAGGAAGACATGGCCGCTGAAAACGTGCGCATCAAAGCCTTGAGTGATCGTTTCTACAAGCAGGTCGAGCATCTGGAAGAGCTGTACGTCAACGGCAGCCTGACCGCCCGCGTTCCGCACAACCTGAACCTGAGCTTCAACTACGTTGAAGGCGAGTCGCTGATCATGGCGCTCAAGGATCTGGCGGTATCGTCCGGTTCGGCCTGCACCTCGGCGTCGCTGGAGCCTTCGTACGTACTGCGCGCCCTGGGCCGCAACGACGAACTGGCACACAGCTCGATCCGCTTTACCTTCGGCCGTTTCACCACCGAAGAAGAAATCGACTACGCCGCGCAGAAAGTCTGCGAGGCCGTTACCAAGCTGCGCGCTCTGTCGCCGCTGTGGGACATGTACAAAGACGGCGTCGATATCTCGAAAATCGAGTGGGCGGCACACTAACTATAGAAGCCGCCGGATACAGATCCTGTAGCGACGCGGCGTTAACGCAGCGCAGTTGCAGGGTCTCAAGAGCGGCCCTGATGAGTGAGGATTGAGAATCATGGCTTACAGCGAAAAGGTCATCGACCACTACGAAAACCCGCGCAACGTCGGCAAGATGAACGCGGAAGATCCTGATGTCGGCACCGGCATGGTCGGCGCTCCGGCGTGCGGCGACGTGATGCGTCTGCAGATCAAGGTCAACGATCAGGGCGTTATCGAAGACGCCAAGTTCAAGACCTACGGTTGCGGTTCGGCAATCGCCTCCAGCTCCCTCGCCACCGAGTGGATGAAGGGCAAGACCCTGGACGAAGCCGAAACCATCAAGAACACTCAGCTGGCCGAAGAACTGGCCCTGCCGCCAGTGAAAATCCACTGCTCCGTGCTCGCAGAAGACGCTATCAAAGCGGCAGTTCGCGACTACAAGCAGAAGAAAGGCTTGATCTGAATTTCAAGATTCGGCGACGAGTAAGGAGTCAACGATGGCTATCAGCATGACAGAAGCGGCTGCTCGACACGTGCGGCGCTCCCTCGACGGGCGCGGCAAAGGTGAAGGGATTCGTCTGGGTGTTCGCACCACAGGCTGTTCCGGCCTTGCCTACGTGCTGGAGTTTGTCGACGAGGTGGTGGCGGAAGATCAGGTGTTCGAGAGTCACGGCGAAAAAGTGATCATCGACCCGAAAAGCCTGGCCTACCTGGACGGCACCGAGCTCGACTTCGTCAAGGAAGGGTTGAACGAAGGCTTCAAGTTCAACAACCCCAACGTGCGCGGTGAATGTGGCTGCGGCGAAAGCTTCAACATCTGAGGCTGGTCGTGGGTATTCCTTGTCATTTCGCTTTATTCGAGCTGCAACCGAGCTTCCGGCTGGATCTCGAGCAGTTGGCCACGCGCTACCGTGAGTTGGCGCGCGGCGTCCATCCTGACCGCTTTGCCGATGCATCCGAACGCGAGCAGCGCTCGGCGCTCGAGCAATCGGCGCGGCTCAACGACGCCTACCAGACGCTCAAGAGCCCGGCCCAGCGCGCACGCTACCTGCTGAAAATCAGCGGGCATGAAGTGCCGATGGAAGTCACCGTCCACGATCCCGAGTTTCTTTTGCAGCAGATGCAATGGCGCGAAGAGCTTGAAGATCTGCAGGACAGTGCCGACCTCGACGGTGTCGCGGTATTCAAGCGTCGCTTGAAGGCGGCTCAGGAACAGCTCAACGAAAGCTTCGCAGCCTGTTGGGATGATGCAGCGCAACGCGAGCAGGCCGAACGCCTGATGCGGCGCATGCAGTTCCTCGACAAGCTCACCTACGAAGTGCGCCAGCTGGAAGAGCGCCTCGACGATTAACCCAGTGCTGCCCTGATTGCACGCTGACAGACAGACAAGACCTGATCACCATGGCTTTACTGCAGATCGCCGAACCCGGCCAAAGTCCTCAACCGCACCAGCGTCGTCTGGCTGTGGGCATCGACTTGGGTACTACCAATTCGCTGGTCGCTGCGCTGCGCAGTGGTCTTTCCGAACCGCTGGCCGACGCCAACGGGCAGGTCATCCTGCCGTCCGCCGTGCGTTATCACGCCGACCGCGTCGAAGTCGGTGAGTCCGCCAAGCTGGCGGCATCCTCCGATCCCCTGAACACCGTGCTCTCGGTCAAGCGCTTGATGGGTCGTGGTCTGTCCGACGTCAAGCAATTGGGCGAGCAGTTGCCGTATCGCTTTGTCGGCGGCGAATCGCACATGCCGTTCATCGATACCGTGCAAGGCCCGAAAAGCCCGGTTGAAGTCTCTGCCGATATCCTCAAGGTCCTGCGTCAACGCGCTGAAGCGACCTTGGGTGGCGAACTGGTTGGCGCGGTAATCACCGTTCCTGCCTACTTCGATGATGCGCAGCGCCAAGCCACCAAGGATGCGGCCAAACTCGCCGGTCTGAACGTGTTGCGTCTGCTCAACGAGCCGACTGCTGCCGCTGTGGCGTACGGTCTGGATCAGCACGCCGAAGGTCTGGTGGCGATCTACGATCTGGGCGGCGGTACTTTCGATATTTCCATTCTGCGTCTGACTGGCGGCGTTTTCGAGGTTCTGGCCACTGGCGGCGACAGCGCGCTGGGCGGCGATGATTTCGATCACGCGATTGCCGGCTGGATCATCGAGAGCGCTGGCCTGTCCGCCGATCTCGATCCGGGCGCACAGCGCAATCTGCTGCAAACTGCCTGTGCGGCTAAAGAAGCTCTGACCGACGCCCCCAGCGTTGAGGTGGCTTACGACGACTGGAAAGCCCAGTTGACCCGCGACGCCTTCGATGCGCTGATCGAGCCAATGGTCGCACGCAGCCTGAAAGCCTGCCGCCGCGCCGTTCGCGATTCCGGTATTGAACTGGAAGACGTCCACGCCGTGGTCATGGTCGGCGGTTCGACCCGCGTGCCACGTGTGCGTGAAGCTGTTGCCGAAGCCTTCGGTCGTCAGCCATTGACGGAAATCGACCCGGATCAAGTGGTGGCCATCGGGGCCGCGATCCAGGCTGACACCCTGGCTGGCAACAAGCGCGATGGCGGCGAACTGCTGCTGCTCGACGTGATTCCGCTTTCCCTTGGTTTGGAAACCATGGGCGGTCTGATGGAGAAGGTGATTCCGCGCAACACCACCATCCCCGTCGCCCGCGCTCAGGATTTCACCACCTATAAAGACGGCCAGTCGGCCATGGCGATCCACGTGTTGCAGGGTGAGCGCGAGCTGATCAGCGATTGCCGCTCTCTGGCACGGTTCGAATTGCGCGGCATTCCGGCGATGGTGGCCGGTGCGGCGAAAATTCGCGTGACCTTCCAGGTCGACGCCGACGGTCTGCTCAGCGTGTCTGCCCGTGAATTGGGATCGGGCGTTGAAGCGAGCATTCAGGTCAAACCTTCTTATGGTCTGACCGATGGCGAAATCGCCAAGATGCTCAAAGATTCGTTCCAGCATGCCAATGACGACAAGGTCGCCCGCGTTCTGCGTGAGCAGCAAGTCGATGCCCAGCGCCTGCTCGAAGCAGTGCAGGGCGCGCTTGAGGCCGATGGCGAGCGTCTGCTCGACGCCGAAGAGCGCATGGTCATCGAACTGCAAATGCAGGAACTGGCCGAACTGATGAAAGGTACCGATGGTTACGCCATCGAGCAGCAGACCAAACGTCTGTCGCAAGTGACCGATGCTTTTGCTGCCCGCCGCATGGATCTGACGGTGAAAGCCGCTCTGTCGGGGCGCAACCTGAATGAAATCGAGGATATCTGATGCCGCAGGTCATTTTTCTGCCCCACGAGAAGTTCTGCCCTGAAGGCATGGTGGTCGAGGCTGCGCCCGGCACATCGATTCTCGAACTGGCCCACGAACACCATATCGAGATGGAAAGCGCGTGCGGCGGCGTCTGCGCCTGCACCACGTGCCACTGCATCATCCGCGAAGGTTTCGACTCGCTGGAAGAGGCCGACGAGCTGGAAGAAGACTTCCTCGACCGTGCCTGGGGCCTTGAGGCGCAATCGCGTCTGGCTTGCCAGGCCATCGTCGGTGAGGAAGACCTCACCGTCGAGATTCCGAAATATTCGCTTAACCATGCGGCCGAAGCGCCGCACTGACTGGTAAGACTGTCATGAGCTACGGTTGGAATGATGTTCAACGCATTGCAGAAGAGCTGGCCGAGGCCCACGAGGGACTCGACCCGTACTCTGTAGGTTTTGTCCGTTTGCAGCAGATGATTCTTGAACTGCCTGACTTCGATGCTACTTCCGGCCGGGTCGGCGAGAAGGTGCTCGAAGCGGTTCAGGAGCTCTGGGCCGCAGAATTGGACTGATCGTTTCGCAGGTTAGGCAATACCCAAGAACCCGCGTATAATTCGCGGGTTTAATTTTTCGCAAATTACCGTTTCTGGAGTTACACCATGGCTGTTCAACGTACTTTCTCCATCATCAAGCCTGACGCCGTTGCTAAAAACGTGATCGGCAAGATCACCACTCGCTTCGAAGACGCTGGCCTGCGCGTTGTAGCTTCGAAACTGAAGCAACTGTCCAAAGCCGAAGCCGAAGGCTTCTACGCTGAGCACAGCGAGCGCGGTTTCTTCGGTGACCTGGTTGCTTTCATGACTTCCGGTCCGGTTGTCGTTCAGGTTCTGGAAGGCGAAAACGCTATCGCTCGCAACCGTGAGCTGATGGGCGCTACCAACCCTAAAGAAGCTGCTCCAGGCACCATCCGTGCTGACTTCGCTGAATCGATCGACGCCAACGCCGTTCACGGTTCGGACTCCGAAGCTGCTGCCGCTCGCGAAATCGCTTACTTCTTCGCAGCTACTGAAGTAACCACTCGCTAAGCATTGCTTGCAGAGTGAAGGTGAATCCATGACTACATCGACTGTTAAAACAAACCTGCTGGGTCTGACCCAGCCGGAAATGGAAAAATTCTTCGACTCAATCGGGGAGAAGCGTTTCCGTGCCGGTCAGGTAATGAAATGGATTCACCACTTTGGCGTCGATGATTTCGACGCCATGACGAACGTCAGCAAAGCCTTGCGCGACAAGCTCAAGGCCATTGCTGAAGTGCGTGGTCCGGAAGTGGTCAGCGAGGACATCTCCAGCGACGGCACCCGTAAATGGGTGGTGCGCGTGGCGTCCGGCAGCTGCGTCGAGACCGTGTACATTCCCCAGGGCAAGCGCGGCACTTTGTGCGTTTCGTCCCAGGCAGGCTGCGCCCTGGATTGCAGTTTCTGCTCCACCGGCAAGCAAGGCTTCAACAGCAACCTCACCGCCGCCGAAGTCATCGGTCAGGTGTGGATTGCCAACAAATCTTTCGGCAGCGTCCCGGCCACCGTCGACCGCGCCATCACCAACGTGGTGATGATGGGCATGGGCGAGCCGTTGCTGAACTTCGACAACGTCGTCGCCGCCATGCATCTGATGATGGATGACCTCGGCTACGGGATCTCCAAGCGCCGCGTGACCCTGTCCACCTCGGGTGTGGTGCCGATGATCGATGAGCTGGCCAAGCACATCGACGTATCCCTGGCGTTGTCCCTGCACGCACCGAACGACGCATTGCGTAACCAATTGGTGCCGATCAACAAGAAATATCCGCTTAAGATGCTGCTCGAGTCGTGCCAGCGCTACATGTCCGCCCTTGGCGAGAAACGTGTGCTGACCATCGAGTACACCTTGCTCAAGGACGTCAACGACAAGCTTGAGCACGCGGTGGAAATGATCGAGTTGCTTAAAGATATTCCGTGCAAGATCAACCTGATCCCGTTCAACCCGTTCCCGCACTCCGGGTACGAGCGGCCGAGCAACAATGCCATCCGCCGCTTCCAGGATCAGTTGCATCAGGCCGGTTTCAACGTCACCGTGCGCACCACCCGCGGTGAAGACATCGATGCCGCATGTGGTCAATTGGTAGGGCAGGTGCTGGATCGCACCCGTCGCAGCGAACGTTACATCGCCGTGCGCGAGTTGAGCGCCGACAGCGATCTGGCACAGAACGCCGCGAACACTAACTAAGAGAGGATCTCTATGTCCCTGCGCTTTGCGCTGCTGTTGCTGTTGGCCAGCCTGTGTGCTGGTTGTGTCCTGTCGGGTGACTACAACCCGATGAAGACCAGCAAGGGCCGCGATGAAGCGCGGGCTGCCTACGTGCAGCTGGGGCTGGGCTACCTGCAGCAGGGCATGACCGAACGCGCCAAGGTGCCATTGAAGAAAGCGCTGGAACTGGACGGTTCCGACCCTGACGCCAATGCGGCCCTCGGTCTGGTGTTCCAGGCTGAAATGGAGCCGGCACTTGCCGACGAGCACTTTCGCAAGGCCTTGTCCTCACGTCCCACCGATGCACGCATCCTCAACAACTACGGCAGTTTTCTTTACGAAGAACAGCGCTACAAGGAAGCCTACGAGCGTTTTGAACAAGCGGCCGCCGATACCCTGTATCCTGAGCGCTCGCGGGTCTTCGAAAACCTCGGCATGACCGCCGCCAAGCTTGGCCAGCGTGATCTGGCCCAGCAACAGCTGGAAAAAGCCCTGCGCCTGAATCGCCAACAACCACGCGCATTGCTGGAAATGGCTGAGTTGTCCTTCGAAGACAGGCATTATGTGCCCGCGCGTGACTATTACGACCGTTTCAGCCAGCTCACCGAACAAAATGCACGTAGTCTATTGCTCGGCGTTCGGCTGGCAAAAGTGTTTGAAGATCGCGACAAGGCAGCCAGTTACGGTCTGCTATTAAAACGACTCTATCCCGGTACGCCGGAATATCAGCAATACCTGTCGGAGCAATGATGAAAGCGGCGCATCCCGAAGTTGTAGCAGCGAATCGCGAAAATCCCGGTGAGACCCTGCGCCAGGCCCGCGAAAGCAATGGCTGGTCGCTGGCCGAAGTGGCCCTCAAGCTCAACCTCACCGTGACATCCCTGAGCAATCTTGAAGCCGGCGCTTTCGACAAGCTGCCGGGGCATACCTTCGCTCGCGGTTACATTCGCGCCTATGCCAAATTGCTCGGCATGGACCAGACCGTTCTGGTTCAGCAGTTCGACCAGTCCACCGGCACCGACTCCCAGGGCAGCAGCGTACACGCCCTCGGTCGTATCGAAGAGCCGGTGCGGGTTTCCCACACCATTTTGCGTATCGTCAGCCTGTTGTTGCTGATTGCGGTCATCGGCGGCGGATTCGTCTGGTGGCAGGATCAGACCTTGCAGCGCACCGGCGATCTGACCAGCCTCGCACCGGAGCACGTCGAAGTCGAAGGCGCTGACGGCACCACGCAGATCCACCCGATCGACGAGCCGGAAGACCAGGCTGTCGCCGAAAATCAGGCAGACAATTCGACATCGCTGGCCTTGCCGCAGTCGGAAACCAGTGCTGAATCCACCGGCGCCGAGTCCGCAGCGCCAGCAACCGAGCCGGCTGCCCCGGCAGTTGCGCCAAGCGCTCCGGCACAGACGCCTGCACCAGTGGTGGCAGCTCCGGCCACTCCAGCGCCGAATGTCCCAGCGACACCTGCCCCGGCCGCGCCGGTCGCTCAAGCGCCAAGCGCTGAAGCAGCTGCTCCGGTTGCCGGCGAAGGCCAGGTGCAATTGCAGTTCACCGGCGATTGCTGGGCACAGGTGACCGATGGCCGTGGCAAAGTGATTTTCAGTGGTCTGAAGCATAAAGGCGACAGCGTGAGTGTTTCCGGCAAGCCGCCGCTCGCCGTACGTCTGGGCGTCGCCCGTGCAGCACAGGTCAGCTACAACGGCCAACCGGTCGATATCGCTCCGTTCACCAGTGGCGAGACTGCTCGCCTGAAGTTGGGTCAATAAGTCATGCACGGCGAATCTCCAATCAAACGTCGCGAATCGCGCAAGATCTGGGTCGGCAACGTACCGGTGGGCGGCGACGCGCCGATCGCTGTGCAGAGCATGACCAACAGCGATACCAATGATGTCGCCGCGACCGTGGCGCAGATCAATCGTCTGGAAGCCGCCGGCGTCGACATCGTTCGCGTCTCGGTGCCGGACATGGACGCCGCCGAGGCGTTCGGCAAGATCAAGCAACTGGTCAAAGTGCCGTTGGTGGCTGACATCCACTTCGACTACAAAATCGCTTTGCGCGTGGCCGAACTGGGTGTGGACTGCCTGCGCATCAACCCGGGCAACATCGGTCGCGAAGACCGCGTGCGTGCCGTGGTTGATGCTGCCCGTGATCGCGGCATTCCGATCCGCATCGGCGTCAACGCCGGCTCTCTGGAAAAAGACCTGCAAAAGAAATACGGCGAGCCGACCCCGGCGGCGCTGGTTGAATCCGCGCTGCGCCACGTTGAACATCTCGAACGCTTGAATTTCCAGGACTTCAAGGTCAGCGTGAAAGCCTCTGACGTGTTCATGGCCGTCGAAGCCTACCGCTTGCTGGCGAAAGAAATCGTTCAGCCGCTGCACTTGGGCATCACCGAAGCTGGCGGTTTGCGTTCGGGCACGGTGAAATCCGCCGTGGGCCTAGGTATGCTGCTCGCCGAAGGGATTGGCGATACTATCCGCATCTCGCTGGCGGCCGACCCGGTCGAGGAAGTGAAGGTCGGTTACGACATTCTCAAGTCTTTGCATCTGCGTTCCCGTGGCATCAACTTCATCGCCTGCCCGAGCTGCTCGCGGCAGAACTTCGATGTGGTGAAAACCATGAACGAGCTGGAAGGGCGCCTCGAAGACCTGCTGGTGCCGCTGGATGTCGCGGTCATCGGTTGCGTGGTCAACGGCCCCGGCGAAGCCAAGGAAGCCCATATCGGCTTGACCGGCGGCACGCCCAACCTGATTTACATCGACGGCAAGCCGTCGCAGAAGCTGACGAATGACAATCTGGTGGACGAGCTGGAAAAGCTGATCCGCCAGAAAGCGGCCGAAAAGGTCGAAGCTGACGCTGCCGTTATCGCGCGCGGCTGATCGAACGAATTAAGGAAATTTTGTGAGCAAGTCTCTGCAAGCCATTCGTGGCATGAACGACATCCTGCCCGAACAGACCCCGCTGTGGCGTTATTTCGAAGGCACTGTGGCGCGTCTGCTGGATAACTACGGTTACAAGCAGATCCGCATGCCGATCGTCGAGTTCACCGAGCTGTTCAAGCGCTCGATCGGCGAAGTGACCGACATCGTCGAAAAAGAGATGTACACCTTCGAAGACCGCAACGGTGATTCCCTGACCCTGCGTCCGGAAGGCACTGCGGCCTGTGTGCGCGCAGTGCTCGAACACGGCATCACCGGCGGTGGTCAGGTGCAGAAACTCTGGTACATCGGCCCGATGTTCCGCCACGAGCGTCCGCAGAAAGGCCGTTATCGCCAGTTCCACCAGATCGGTCTGGAAGTGTTCAACCTCGACGGTCCGGACATCGACGCCGAACTGATCATCATGACCTGGCGCCTGTGGGGCGAGCTGGGCATTCGTGATGCGGTGAAGCTCGAACTCAACAGCCTTGGCACCAGCGAATCCCGTGGTCGCTATCGTGAAGCCCTGGTCGAGTACCTCTCGGCGCATCACGACAAGCTCGATGAAGACAGCCAGCGTCGCCTGAAAACCAACCCGCTGCGGGTGCTCGACACGAAAAATGCCGACACCCAGGCCGTGCTGGTCGATGCGCCGAAAATGGCCGACTACCTCGACGACGAGTCCCGCGCTCACTTCGAAGGCCTGAAGGCGCGTCTGGATGCCGTTGGCATTCCTTACGTGCTCAATCCGAAACTGGTGCGTGGCCTCGATTACTACAGCAAAACCGTTTTCGAATGGGTCACCGACAAGCTCGGCGCCCAGGGCACCGTGTGCGCGGGCGGCCGTTACGACGGTCTGGTCGAGCAGATGGGCGGCAAGCCAACCCCGGGCGTCGGTTTCGCCATGGGCATCGAGCGTCTGGTGTTGATGCTCGAAACCCTCGAGCAGATCCCGCAGGAAATTTCCCGTCAGGTCGACGTCTACCTCTGCGCCTTCGGTGAAGAGGCCGAGCTGGCCGGTCTGGCCCTGGCTGAACGGGTTCGCGATGAACTTCCAAACCTGCGCCTGCAAGTCAATGCCGGCGCCGGCAGTTTCAAAAGCCAGTTCAAGAAGGCCGACAAGAGCGGTGCGCTGTACGCATTGATCCTCGGTGACGACGAAATGGCCCAGCAAGTGGTAGGTTTCAAACCCCTGCGTGGCCAGGGCGAACAACAAAGCATTGCCTGGGATGCGCTCGCCGCTCACCTGGCCACCTGCGTCGTGCAGGGTTGAAGCTGTCTTAACAGCCGATTTAGCGATTAAGGAGTATTGGGGTGTCGAGTACCGAAGACGAACAGTTGGCGGATTTGAAGGACTGGTGGACACGCAACGGCAAACCTCTGGTCACCGGCGGCCTGTTGGCGCTGGTCATCGTGTTCGGCTGGCAGGCATATCACAAATACCAGAGCAACCAGTCGCAAGGCGCCTCGGTGCTCTATCAGCAATTGCTGGAAACCACGCTGACGCCTGACGGCAAGCCTGATGCCGCCCGCGTTGCGGATCTGGCCGGCAAGCTCAACAGCGAATACGGCGGTTCGGCCTACGCGCAGTACGGCAGCCTGTTCGTCGCCAAAGTAGCGGTCGACAGCGGCAAGCTGGACGACGCGGCAACCGAACTCAAAGCCATCGTCGACAAGCCGGCCAACCCGGCGCTGGGCGAAATCGCCCGTCAGCGTCTGGCGCAGGTGCTGGGCGCGCAGGACAAGGCCGAAGACGCCCTGAAACTGCTCGACGGCGATGCCGACAAAGCGTTCCTGGCCACTCGCGAAGAACTCAAGGGCGACCTGCTGGTGCGCTTGGGCCGTACCGATGACGCGAACAAGGCGTATCAAAAAGCCAAGGCGGCACTGTCGGATGAAGCGGCGGTCGGTGGCCTTCAAATCAAGCTCGACGACCTGGCCAAAGGGGATGCGTGACGTGATCCGTTGGAAGCATGCAGCATTGCTGGCTCTGGCCCTTCTGGCCGCGGGTTGCAGCAGCAACAGCAAGAAAGAATTGCCACCGGCCGAATTGACCGACTTCAAAGAAGAAGTCGTTCTGCAGAAGCAGTGGAGCCGCTCGATCGGTGACGGTCAGGGCGAGACCTACAACATGCTGGTGCCGGCGATCGACGGTGACACCATCTACGCCGCTGATGTGACCGGTGTGGTAATGGCGCTGGATCGCAGCAACGGCGACGTGAAGTGGGACCAGGATCTGGAACTGCCTGTCTCCGGCGCCGTTGGCGTGGGTTACGGTCTGGTACTGATCGGTACCCTGCGTGGCGAAGTCGTCGCTCTGGACACCAGCAACGGTGAAGAGAAGTGGCGTGCCCGCGTCAACAGTGAAGTCCTCGCGCCGCCGGCCAACAATGGCGACGTGGTCGTTGTGCAGACCCAGGACGATCGTCTGATCGGTCTGGACGCTGCCACCGGCAACCAGCGCTGGGTGTATGACAGCACCCCGGCGGTCCTGACCCTGCGTGGCACCAGTGCTCCGCTGGTCACCAACCGTCTGGCGGTAGCTGGCCTGTCGACCGGTAAAGTGGTCGCGCTGGACATCTCCAACGGCGTGCCGGTGTGGGAACAACGCATCGCCATTCCACAGGGTCGTTCGGAACTGGAGCGCGTGGTCGACATCGACGGCGGTCTGCTGCTGTCCGGCGGCACGCTGTATGTGGCCAGTTATCAGGGTCGCGTTGCGGCACTGGACCTGGAAAGCGGTCGTCAACTGTGGCAGCGCGATGCGTCGAGCTACGCCGGTATCGCTCAAGGTTTCGGCAGCGTCTACGTGAGCCTGTCTTCGGGCACCGTTGAAGGCGTCGACGAGCGTTCCACCACCGCACTGTGGAGCAACGACTCGCTGGCTCGCCGTCAACTGTCGGCACCGGAAGTGTTCTCCAGCTACGTAGCTGTGGGTGACCTGGAAGGTTATCTGCATCTGCTGAGTCAGGTCGACGGTCGTTTCGTCGGCCGTGAGCGCATCGACAGCGACGGCCTGCGTGCCCGTCCGCTGGTGGTGGGCGACACGATTTATGTGTATGGCAACAGCGGCAAACTGGAAGCCCTGACCATCAAGTAACAACTATGCTTGGGGTTCATCCCCAAGCGGCCCTGCATCAGCAGGGTTTGCAGCGCCTCCGGGTGTTGCCCCGAGCACCAGCCGCTGCCTCGCAGCGGCTTTTGTATTTTCTGAAATAACGAAGTGGAGAGCCGCATGGTTCCCGTAATCGCCCTGGTGGGCCGACCGAACGTCGGCAAGTCCACCTTGTTCAACCGCCTGACCAGGACGCGTGACGCCATCGTCGGCGACCTGTCCGGTCTGACCCGTGATCGCCAGTACGGTGAGGCCAAGTGGCAAGGGCGTTCCTACATTCTGATCGACACCGGCGGTATCTCCGGTGACGAACATGGTATGGACGAAAAAATGGCCGAGCAGTCGCTGCTGGCCATCGAAGAAGCCGATGTGGTGCTGTTTCTGGTAGATGCCAAGGCCGGTTTTACCGCTGCCGACCAGATGATCGCCGAGCATTTGCGCAAACGTAACAAGCGTTCCCACGTGGTGGCCAACAAGGTCGACAACATCGACCCGGAAATGGCCCGCGCCGAATTCGCCCCGCTGGGCATGGGCCACGCGATCCCGATCGCCGGCGCCCACGGCCGTGGCATCACGCAATTGCTGGAAGCCGCTCTGAGCGAATTCCCGCGTGATGATGACGAGCCGGCTGAGGGCGAAGAGGAAGAAGTCGTTGCCGAAGGCGAGGAAGCCAAGCGCATTCCTGGCCCGAGCGAAAAAGACGGGATCAAGATCGCCATCATCGGCCGTCCGAACGTCGGCAAGTCGACCCTGGTCAACCGCATGCTCGGTGAAGACCGGGTCATCGTGTATGACCAGCCGGGCACCACCCGCGACAGCATCTACATTCCGTTCGAGCGCAATGAAGAGAAGTACACGCTGATCGACACTGCCGGTGTGCGCAAGCGCGGCAAGATCCACGAAGAAGTCGAAAAATTCTCCGTGGTCAAAACCCTGCAGGCGATCAAAGACGCCAACGTGGTGATCTTCGTGATGGACGCCCGCGAGGGTGTGGTCGATCACGACTTGAACCTGCTGGGCTTCGCGATCGAATCCGGTCGTGCGCTGGTCATCGCGATCAACAAGTGGGACGGCATGACGCCGAGCGAGCGCGACTTCGTCAAAGTCGAGCTGCAACGCCGGCTGTTCTTTGTCGACTACGCCGACATTCACTTCATCTCGGCGTTGCACGGCACGGGCGTGGGCAACCTCTACGCCTCGGTGCAGAACTCGTTCAAGTCCGCGGTTACCCGCTGGCCGACCAACCGACTCACCCAGATTCTGGAAGATGCGGTGGGCGAGCACGCGCCGCCGATGGTCAACAACCGCCGGATCAAGCTGCGTTACGCTCACTTGGGTGGTGCGAACCCGCCGATCATCGTGATCCACGGTAACCAGATCGAGAAAGTGCCGAAGTCGTATGTGCGCTATCTGGAAAACACTTACCGTCGTGTACTCAAGCTGGTCGGTACGCCGATCCGCATCGAGTTCAAGGGCGGCGAGAACCCGTACGAAGGCAACAAGAACACGCTGACCGACCGCCAGGTCAACAAGAAGCGTCGCTTGATGTCGCACAACAAGAAAGCCAGCAAGAAGCGCCGCGACAAGAAGTGATCCGAGGCCCTTTACAATTTTGTGTGGGGCTTTTGTGGCGAGGGGATTTATCCCCGATGGGCTGCGCAGCAGCCCCAAAACCTGTGTCCGCGGTGTATCAGTCAAACCGCATTCAACGGGTTTGCGACTGCTTCGCAGCCGGAACGGGGATAAATCCCCTCGCCACAGGATTGGGTTTGTTCAATGAGAGAAGGGCGCCGTTTGGCGCCCTTTTTTTATGGGCGCCGGATGGGCTATCCTCGGGCTCTCCCGCGCCGTCGTCAGAGCCGGGTGTTGAGCAGAGAACCCCGATGATCACCAGCAAGCTGCCGAATGTCGGCATCACTATTTTCACGCAGATGTCTCAGCTCGCGGCGCAGACCGGCGCGATCAACCTGTCCCAGGGTTTCCCGGATTTCGACGGCCCGCAGTCGTTGCGTGATGCGGTCGGGCGGCATATCGCCAGTGGCCATAACCAGTATTCGCCGATGACCGGTTTGCCGGCATTGCGTCAGCAGATCGCGGCCAAGATCGCCCGCAGCTACGGCGTGACTGTCGATGCCGATCATGAAGTGACGGTAACACCCGGCGCGACCCAGGCGATCTTCTGCGCGATTCAGGCCGTTATCCACAGCGGCGATGAAGTCATCGTCTTCGATCCGTGCTACGACAGTTACGCACCGGCAACGGAGCTGGCGGGTGGTCGTTGCGTGCATGTGCAGCTGAATCCGGTCGATTTCTCCATCGACTTCGACCAGCTCGCTGCGGCCCTGAGCCCGCGGACGAAAATGATCGTCATCAACACCCCGCACAACCCCAGCGGCGCATTGATCAGCCGCGCCGAGCTCGATCAACTGGCGGCGTTGATCCGTGATCGCGACATCTATCTGATCAGCGACGAAGTCTACGAGCACTTGGTTTTCGACGGCGTGCCGCATGTCAGCGTGCTGGCCCATGAAGAGCTGTATCAACGCGCGTTCGTGGTCAGTTCGTTCGGCAAGACGTACCACGTCACCGGCTGGAAAACCGGCTACGTCGTCGCCCCGCCAGCGCTGACAGCCGAATTGCGCAAGGTGCATCAGTACGTCAGTTTCTGTGGCGTCACGCCGCTGCAATACGCGCTGGCCGATTACATGGCCGAGCACCCGGAGCACGTTGAAGAGCTGCCGGGTTTCTATCAGGCCAAGCGCGATCTGTTCTGCGATCTGCTCGCGCCGTCGCGCTTCAGTTTTACCCGGGTCACTGGCACCTATTTCCAATTGGTCGATTATTCGCAGATCCGTCCTGATCTGAACGATGTCGAGATGGCCATGTGGATGACTCGCGAGCACGGTGTCGCGAGCATTCCGGTGTCGGTGTTCTACCAGCATCCACCGCAAGGCCAGCGCCTGATACGCCTGTGCTTTGCCAAACGCGAGGAGACGCTGCGTGAAGCGGCGGCGAAACTATGCGTGATCTGAGTGCATTGCCAGACCTGACTCTGGCGTTGATCCAGACCAGCCTGGCGTGGCACGACCGCCAGGCCAACCTCGAGCATTTCGAGCTGCTGCTGGAACAGGCCCGTGGCGCCGATCTGATCATCCTGCCGGAGATGTTCACCACCGGATTCTCGATGGAATCGGAAACCCTCGCCGAAGCCGAAAACGGCCCGACCAGCAAATGGCTGCGGACGCAGGCGGCGAAGTTCGATGCGGTCATCACTGGCAGCGTGATCATTCAGGCGGCTGACGGCAGCCATCGCAACCGCTTGCTCTGGGCGCGGCCGGACGGCGAAGTGCTGCATTACGACAAGCGTCACCTGTTCCGCATGGCCGGCGAGCACAACCATTACACGCCCGGCGAGCGGCAGGTGCAGTTCGAGCTCAAGGGTTGGCGGATTCGTCCGCTGATCTGCTACGACCTGCGTTTCCCGGTGTGGAGCCGCGATGCGCAGGACACCGATTTGCTGCTGTACACCGCGAACTGGCCGGGCGCACGGCGTCTGCACTGGAACCGCCTGCTGCCGGCACGAGCGATTGAAAATCTCTGCTACGTGGCAGCGGTAAATCGGGTGGGCAGCGATGGCAAAGGCTTCGCCTATACCGGCGACAGTCAGGTGCTGGATTTCCAGGGCGAGACGTTGCTGGCGGCGGGGGAGGCGGATGGTGTGTTCAAGGTGGTTCTGGAAGCGGCGCCGTTGGCGGCGTATCGCGAGCGCTTTCCGGCGAATCTGGATGCCGACACTTTCGAGTTCACCTAACGAGGCCGATCGTTCCCACGCTCTGCGTGGAAATGCAGCCCGTGACGCTCCGCGTCACTGGACGCGGAGCGTCCCTTGAGGCATTCCCACGCGGAGCATGGGAACGATCGCATCCTTTGATCTACAAAAAAAGGCCCCGAAGTTTGCACTCCGGGGCCTTTCGCATTTCAACGGTCGATTACGCTGCTTTTGCCTCTGGCTGGCTCAGCGAGCGGTTCAGCGCGCTGAACAATGCCTTGAAGCTGGCGGTGGTGATGTTTTCATCGATACCCACGCCGTGCACCGCACGTTCACCGTTCACTCGCAGTTCGATATAGGCCGCTGCTTTGGCATTGGTGCCCGCGCCGATCGCGTGTTCGTTGTAGTCCATGATTTCCACCGGAATCGGCAGGCCGGCGACCAGTGCTTCCAGCGCGCCGTTGCCCTTGCCGCGCCAGTGCAGGTTGGTTTCGCCCTGACCTTTGCTGGCTACTTCGACTTCGACGGCGCTGTTGCCGTTCTCTTCCTGCAAACGATGGCTGACCAGCGCGTAAGGAGTGTTGGCCTGCAGGTATTCGCTGATCAACAGCGAGTGAATCTGCTTGGCCGTCATCTCCAGGCCCAGGCGATCGGTCTCACGCTGCACCACCTGGCTGAACTCGATCTGCATGCGGCGTGGCAGGCTGATGCCGTATTCCTGCTCCAGCAAGTAAGCGATGCCGCCCTTGCCCGACTGGCTGTTGACGCGGATCACCGCCTCGTAGCTGCGACCGATGTCGGCCGGGTCGATCGGCAGGTACGGCACTTCCCACAGGGTGTCCGGTTTCTGCTGGGCGAAGCCCTTGCGGATCGCGTCCTGGTGCGAGCCGGAGAATGCGGTGTGCACCAGGTCGCCAACGTACGGATGACGCGGATGCACCTGGATCTGGTTGCACTCTTCGACGACCTTGCGCACGCCGTCGATGTCGGAGAAGTCCAGCTCAGGGTCGACGCCCTGGGTGTACATGTTCAGCGCGACGGTGACGAGGTCGACGTTACCGGTGCGTTCGCCGTTGCCGAACAGGCAGCCTTCGACGCGATCGGCGCCGGCCATCAGGCCCAGCTCGGTGGCCGCGACGCCAGTGCCACGGTCGTTATGGGTGTGCAGACTGATGATCACGCTGTCGCGACGGTTGATGTTGCGACCGAACCACTCGATCTGGTCGGCGTAAACGTTCGGCGTTGCGCATTCAACCGTGGCCGGCAGGTTGAGGATCATCTTGTGCTCAGGCGTCGGGTTCCACACCTCGATCACGGCGTCGCAGACTTCCTTGGCGAATTCCAGCTCGGTAGCGCTGAAGGTTTCCGGCGAGTATTCGAAGGTCCACTCGGTTTCCGGCTGCATGGCTGCGTATTTGACGAACAGCTTGGCAGCGTTGACCGCGATGGCCTTGATGCCGTCCTTGTCCTGGTTGAAGACGATGCGACGGAAAGAAGGCGAGGTGGCGTTGTACAGGTGAACGATGGCTTTCTTCGCCCCGCGCAGCGATTCGAAAGTGCGCTCGATCAGGTCTTCACGGCCCTGGGTCAGTACCTGAATGGTGGTGTCGTCCGGGATGTGGCCTTCTTCGATCAGGGTACGCACGAAGTCGAAGTCGGTTTGCGACGCGGCGGGGAACGACGCTTCGATTTCCTTCACACCGACCTGCACCAGGGTTTTCCAGAAGCGCAGCTTCTTCGCCGCGTCCATTGGCTCGATCAGCGACTGGTTGCCGTCACGCAGGTCGGAGCTGCACCAGATCGGCGCGGCGTCGATGGTCTTCGACGGCCAGGTGCGATCCGGCAGGTTGATGACGGGAAACGCGCGGTATTTCGAAGACGGGTCTTTGAGCATGCTCATCGGGAAATTCCTTGTTGTCTGGGCCGAAAAGAGGCGGCCTGCCGGTTGAACGAATGTTCTTGGAAAAGCGTGGGACGAGGCGCAGCGATTCAGCCTGGCAGTCGTGCGCTGACGAGGCACAGGCTGCGGTGCTGGCGAAGCTGAATGAGGGTGTGAGAGGTTTTCATGGCCTCAACCCTAACCGCGAGGGGAAAGGATGGCAAGCAGTCGGAAAAAATTGAGAGGAATACCCGGAAAGCGGGATTTTGCAGGAATTTATTGCGCTCAAGGCGGTGGAAGTTGTTGATGTTTGCGTAAGGCTAGATTGGGGCGCAATTGAGTTTTTGGAGATTCATTGAGTATGGCGGTGTTTTATAGGCGGCCTTCGCGAGCAGGCTCGCTCCCACACTGGATCTTATTCACAACAAAGATCCCCTGTGGGAGCGAGCCTGCTCGCGAAGAGGCCGGTCGCCTCAACACATATTCAAGGTTGGAAGGCACCAATGAAAATCGCCGGATCCACCCGCGCGTCATTCAGGCTGACGTTCCAGTGCATATGCGGCCCGGTTGCCCGGCCAGTCGCGCCGACTTTGCCGACCACTGCGCCACGGGCCAGTTGCTGGCCGTTCTTCACGTCGATCTTCGACATATGGCAGAACATGCTGATAAAGCCTTGGCCGTGGTCAACAAACACCGTGTTGCCGTTGAAGAAGTAATTGCCGATCAGAATCACCTTGCCCGCCGCCGGGGTCTTGATGGGCGTGCCAGCTGGCACTGCGAAATCGAGGCCGGCGTGAGGATTGCGCTCTTCGCCGTTGAAGAAACGACGCACACCGAACTTGCTCGACAGCGGCCCGTTGACCGGTTTGTCCAGCAGCAGATTGCTCGGCGTGTTCGGGCTGAAACTGCGGTAAGCCGCGATCTGTTCCGCCAGTTCGCCTTCAATGCGCTTGAGATTGTCGGCGTTCGGATTGACCTGCTGTTTGTTCTTCAGGGTGATGTGCTGTTCCGGATATTTCTTGCTGCCCACGGTGAAGGGCAGATTGCGCCCGCCACTGCTGATCTGCTGCGCGCCGGGCTTGACCGTCAGCGGCACGCCGACGATCGCCAGCCAGTTGTTCTGCTCCTTGACCACCAGCACCGGTTTGCCCAGATAAGTGGCTTTCGGCGCCTGCGCGGCAGTGCCCAGATCCACCACGGCGACGCCGCCCGGCACCGGTTTGTTCAGCATCCGGGTGATGTAACTGTCGGCGTGGGCGTTGAAGGTCAGGCAGAGCAACAGCAGCGGAGCGAGAAAGCGCGGCATGGATCAGTCCAGTAAAGAGAGGGTGACGGGCGTCAGGTGATTGTCCTCGACGCGCACTTGCAGTTCGCCTTCGCCGAGTTTGGCTTTCAGGCGCTGGCCGGTGTGGGTCTGCGCAGAATTGCGGATCGCGTGGCCACGCTCGTCGAGCAGAATGCTGTAGCCACGGCCGAGAGTCGCCAACGGGCTGACCACGTGCAGGGTCTGCATCTGACTGTGCAATTGCTGCCGACGCTGTTTCAGAGCATCGCGCATGGCCCGGGGCAAACGTTCGGCGAGGCTGTCGAGGCGCTGGCGGAGCATGGCCAGTTGGCGCCCCGGATGTTGCCCGGCGAGACGGGTTTCCAGACGGATCAGGCGTTCTCGACGCGTATTGAGGCTGCGCTCGAATGCGCGGCGCATGCGCATGTCCAGATCATCCAGACGCTGCGCCTGCTGGCGCAGACGTTCGCCGGGATGCCGCAGCCGTCGCGCCATGCCTTCGAGACGCAGGCGATCACGCATCAAGCGGTCACGCATGCGCATCACCAGACGCCGGTGCAGGCTCTCGACCTGACGGATCAGATGGCTGGAATCCGGGGCGAGCAGCTCGGCGGCGGCCGAGGGCGTCGGGGCGCGGACGTCGGCGACAAAATCGCTAATCGAAACATCGGTTTCATGGCCGACGGCGCTGACGATCGGCGTGACACAGGCATCGACCGCGCGCGCCACCGCTTCCTCGTTGAAGCACCAGAGGTCTTCCAGCGAGCCGCCGCCACGGGCGAGGATCAGCGCGTCGAAGCCGCGGGCATCGGCCATTTTCAGCGCGCGGACGATTTGCGCGGTAGCCTCGCGGCCCTGCACGGCGGTCGGAATCAGGGTCAGTTGCACCTGCGGCGCACGGCGGCGGAACACGCTGATGATGTCGCGAATCACCGCGCCGGTCGGCGAGCTGATGATGCCGATGCGCTGCGGATGCGCGGGCAGCGGCACTTTGCGTTCGGCACTGAACAGGCCTTCGGCGCTGAGCTTTTCCTTCAGCGCATCGAAGGCCAGACGCAGCGCGCCGTCACCGGCCGGCTCCACGGTGTCGAGGATCAGCTGATAGTCGCCACGGCCTTCGAACAGCGAAACCTTGCCACGCACCTTGACCGCCAGACCGTCCTTCAACGCCTGGCGCACCCGCGCGGCGTTCTGCCGGAACAGCGCGCAACGCACCTGCGCGCCGCTGTCCTTGAGGGTGAAGTAGACGTGGCCGGACGCCGGACGTGCGAGGTTGGAAATTTCGCCTTCGACCCAGATGTTGCTGAACACGTCTTCAAGCAACACCCGCGCGCGGCCGTTGAGCTGGCTGACGGTCAGGACTTCACGGTCCAGGCCAAGTCTTGCAAAGGGATCTTTAATCATGGGGCGCAGTTTAAAGGCATTTGCCCGCCAATCACCATGACACCGCACAAAACCCTGTGGGAGCGAGCCTGCTCGCGAAAGCATTGTGTCAGCGGACAACAACGGGGAATGACACTCCGCCTTCGCGAGCAGGCTCGCTCCCACATGGGATCAATTTGATATCTGGTCGTGCTGCCCGCTACTGGCTACAGTCAGCGCGTCTTATAAAGGATGCGGACGATGAGCATGATGGAGCTGTTGGGGACGTGGTCGTGGGGCGCGGGCGGTTGGGCGGTCATCGGGGTGGCCATTGCCTTGGCCTACATCGTATTCGGCATCGCCGGTTTCGGCACGGCGCTGGTCGCAGGGCCGATGCTGATCCTGTTCATGCCACTGTCGAAAATCGTGCCGCTGCTGGTGCTGCTCGATTTCGTCGCGGCATTCGGCAATCTGCTGCCCTCGCGGCGCGACGTCGCCAAGCCGGAATTGCTCAGGCTGCTGCCGTGCATGGCGATCGGCTGCACGTTGGGGGTGATCTTCCTGCTGAATCTGAAATCCGATCTGTTACTGCTTTTGATGGGGCTGTTTATCAGCGCCTATGCGGTTTACAGCCTGTGGGTGAAAGCGCGGCCGGCACAGTTGTCGGCCGCGTGGGCGGTGCCGATGGGCACAGTGGGCGGGTTGTTCGGCGCGTTGTTTGGCAGCGGCGGCTTTCTTTACGCGATCTATCTGAACAGCCGCCTGCCCAAGGACGCGGCGCGGGCCACGCAAAGTGCCTTGATCAGTTGCAGCACCGTGGTGCGCTTGAGTCTGTTTGTCATCGCCGGTGTGTATGCCGAGCTACCCTTGTTGATGCTGGCGCTGTGTCTGTTGCCGGCCATGGCGCTGGGCTTGTGGATCGGCCGGCGGCTGACCATGAGATTGTCGCGCGAGGCGTTTGTGCGGCTGGTGACGTGGCTGGTGCTGGCCAGCGGCATCGCGTTGATCGTGCGCTATTTCAGCACTTGACCGGATTTCTTCAGGGATTAAGCTGCCGGCCTTCAGGGCCTCTTCGCGAGCAAGCTCGCTCCCACATTGGCATGCAATCTCTGTGGGAGCGAGCTTGCTCGCGAAGGCGTCAGAAGTCACACCGCAGGATTTCCCATGAACTCGCAAAGCATCATCGTCCCGAAAATCTCCACCCTGCCGGTGCACGAGCCCCGGGCGCGGGCGATCGTGCGCTGGCTGGTGCGCAAGAACATCATCGAAGAACAGCTGACCACCTGCGGCCGCACCGGCAACCGCATGGCCCACGCCATCGCCGACGGTGCTCGCGCGGTGGTGCTGCACCCGCAAGCGCTGCCGTTCGGCGAGCCGACCAATGGCCTGGAGATCGTCACCAAACGCTGCATCTACACACCGGCCAAGGGCTTTCTCGAGGAGGCTGGTTGCGCCGAGTGCCGCCGCGAAGTGGGCGAGGCGCTGTTCGAAAGTCTTGAAGACTGGTTTCCAGGGCGCACCGACAATTTCACCTGCCCCGAATGCGGGCATGAGGACGACATCAACGGCTTCCTGTTTTTGCAGGAGTGCGCGTTTTCCAACCTCGGCTTCATTTTCAATAATTGGCTGGAGGCGGGGTTCAAGCAGAGCTTTATCGACGAGTTCGCCGATTGGCTCGATCAACCTGTCTCTTGGGTCAAGGTGGAGCTGTAGGGCCGGGCTTTTCCATCTATCAATTAGGCTGAGTTTTACATTGAACAGCAGGGGGTGTCTGACTATAATGGCGCGCTTCCATTTTCCCGCTCGGGAGCCCCCGCGATGCTGCGTATCAGCCAAGAAGCTCTGACATTCGACGACATTCTCCTAGTGCCCGGTTATTCCGAGGTGCTTCCCAACGAAGTCAGTCTCAAGACCCGTCTTACCCGTGGCATCGAACTGAATATTCCTCTGGTTTCTGCCGCCATGGACACCGTTACTGAAGCCCGTCTGGCAATCGCCATGGCTCAGGAAGGTGGCATCGGCATTATCCACAAGAACATGACCATCGAGCAGCAAGCTGCCGAAGTGCGCAAGGTCAAGAAGTTCGAAGCCGGTGTGGTCAAGGATCCCATCACCATCGAGGCCGATGCCACGGTGCGTGATCTGTTCGAACTGACCCGTCTGCACAACATTTCCGGCGTTCCGGTCCTGCACGATGGTGACCTGGTCGGCATCGTCACCTCCCGCGACGTACGTTTCGAAAACCGTCTGGAAGCCACTGTCCGCGAAGTGATGACGCCTAAAGAGCGTCTGGTCACGGTCAAGGAAGGCGCCGACAAGAACGACGTCCGTGAACTGCTGCACAAGCACCGCATCGAGCGCGTGTTGATCGTCGACGACAAATTCGCCCTCAAAGGCATGATGACCGTCAACGACATCGAAAAAGCCAAGGCCTACCCGCTGGCCAGCAAGGACGATCAAGGTCGTCTGCGCGTTGGCGCTGCGGTCGGCACCGGTAAAGACACCGGCGATCGCGTGACCGCACTGGTCAATGCCGGCGTGGACGTGGTGGTGGTCGACACCGCACACGGTCACTCCAAAGGCGTGATCGACCGCGTACGCTGGGTCAAAGAGAACTTCCCTGAAGTGCAGGTGATCGGCGGCAACATCGCCACCGGCGCTGCCGCCAAGGCCTTGGCCGAAGCGGGCGCCGACGCAGTCAAGGTCGGTATCGGCCCTGGCTCGATCTGCACCACCCGTATCGTCGCCGGTGTCGGCGTGCCGCAGATCAGCGCCATCGCCAACGTCGCCGCCGCCCTTGAAGGCACTGGCGTGCCGTTGATCGCCGACGGTGGTATCCGTTTCTCCGGTGACCTGTCCAAGGCCATCGTGGCCGGTGCGTCCTGCGTGATGATGGGCTCGATGTTCGCCGGTACCGAAGAGGCCCCGGGCGAGATCGAACTGTTCCAGGGTCGTTCGTACAAGGCTTATCGCGGCATGGGTTCGCTGGGCGCCATGTCCCAGGCTCAAGGCTCGTCCGACCGTTACTTCCAGGACTCCTCGGCAGGCGCCGAGAAACTGGTTCCGGAAGGCATCGAAGGCCGTGTGCCGTACAAAGGCACCCTGAGCGCGATCATTCACCAGTTGATGGGCGGCCTGCGTTCCTCGATGGGTTACACCGGCAGCGCCAACATCGAAGAAATGCGCACCAAGCCCGAGTTCGTGCGGATCACCGGTGCCGGCATGGCCGAGTCCCACGTTCACGACGTGCAGATCACCAAGGAAGCGCCGAACTACCGCGTAGGTTGAGGCTTCCAGCAAAACGTTAAATCACCGGGGCTGTTCATTCAGCCCCGAGTTGTTTCTGATTCACTACATGAGAATGAGTCATGGCCCTCGACATTCACGCTCACCGCATCCTGATCCTCGACTTCGGTTCGCAATACACCCAGCTGATTGCCCGCCGCGTGCGCGAGATCGGCGTGTACTGCGAACTGCACCCGTTCGACATGGACGAAGATGCGATCCGCGAATTCGCCCCTAAAGGCGTCATCCTCGCCGGCGGCCCCGAGTCCGTGCACGAAGCCAACAGCCCGCGCTGCCCGCAGGCAGTGTTCGACCTGGGCGTTCCGGTATTCGGCATCTGCTACGGCATGCAGACCATGGCCGAGCAACTGGGCGGCAAGGTGGAAGGTTCCGAACTGCGTGAGTTCGGTTACGCCCGCGTTGACGTGGTCGGCAAGAGCCGCCTGCTCGACGGCATCGAAGACCACATTGACGCCGACGGCCTGTTCGGCCTCGACGTGTGGATGAGCCACGGTGACAAAGTCACGAAGATGCCGGAAGACTTCCACATCCTCGCCAGCACCCCAAGCTGCCCGATCGCCGGTATGTTCAACGACGACCGCGCTTACTACGGCGTGCAGTTCCACCCGGAAGTGACCCACACCAAACAGGGCGGTCGCATCCTGTCGCGCTTCGTGCTCGACATCTGCGGCTGTGAAGCCCTGTGGACGCCGTCGAAGATCGCTGAAGACGCCATCGCCAACATCCGCGCCCAGGTCGGCACCGACAACGTGCTGCTGGGTCTGTCCGGTGGCGTTGACTCCTCGGTGGTTGCCGCGCTGCTGCACAAGGCCATCGGCGATCAACTGACCTGCGTCTTCGTCGACAACGGCCTGCTGCGTCTGCACGAAGGCGAGCAAGTGATGGCCATGTTCGCCGAGAACATGGGCGTCAAGGTAATCCGCGCCAACGCTGAGGAGCAGTTCCTCAACAACCTGGCCGGCGAAGCCGACCCGGAGAAGAAGCGCAAGATCATCGGCCGCACTTTCATCGACGTGTTCGATGCCGAGTCCTGCAAGCTGGACAACATCAAGTACCTCGCTCAGGGCACCATCTACCCGGACGTGATCGAGTCGGCTGGCGCGAAAAGCGGCAAGGCCCACGTGATCAAGTCGCACCACAACGTGGGCGGCCTGCCGGAAGAGATGAACCTGAAACTGGTCGAGCCCCTGCGCGAACTGTTCAAGGACGAAGTCCGTCGTCTGGGCCTGGAACTCGGCCTGCCGTACGACATGGTCTACCGTCACCCGTTCCCGGGCCCGGGCCTGGGCGTGCGCATCCTCGGTGAAGTGAAGAAGGAATACGCCGACCTGCTGCGTCGCGCCGACCACATCTTCATCGAAGAACTGCGCAAGGCCGACTGGTACCACAAGGTCAGCCAGGCGTTCGTGGTGTTCCAGCCAGTCAAATCGGTCGGCGTGGTCGGCGACGGCCGTCGTTACGCCTGGGTCGTGGCCCTGCGTGCCGTAGAAACCATCGACTTCATGACCGCACGTTGGGCGCACCTGCCTTACGAACTGCTGGAAACCGTTTCCGGCCGCATCATCAACGAAATCGAAGGCATCTCCCGCGTCACTTACGACGTGTCGAGCAAGCCGCCGGCGACGATTGAGTGGGAGTGATCCCGCTGCGGTTCGAATAACGAAAAACCCTTGGTGTGAAGCCAAGGGTTTTTTCGTTTCAGGCCCCTGCAAACAGGTCAGGCGGGTAAACGACTTTGCAGGGTCATGCCGAGCTCGATCAGGCGCTCGGCTACTGCGGCGATGTCGCGGAATATCATGCCGGTGATGCGGCGCATCGACTGGTCCCAGATATAAAACCGGCCATCTGCGGTGCAATGCACCCTTGTGTGCACGATGTTGCTGGCGCTGTTGCGCCGCACGAGTGTGTATGTGCCGGGTTCTGTTTTCCGTATCACGAACATGCCATTGCGATGCAGAAGCTTTTCCAGCGTAGCGTCATTCCATGGCGGCACGGGGGCCTTGACCTGCAATCGCAGGTCAGCGAACAGAGGGTCGAAGGCGTTGCTTGTCGTCGCCCCGTTGTGAAATGGACCGCGAGCGACTTCCACGCCCGGGTCAATCCTGACGTCGGCTGCCTCGTCGGGCCAGATTTCTTCGATGCGCAAACCGATACCGCCCCTGAGTTCGCTTATGCCTGGCAGGTCCCTGAAGGTATTGGTGTTCGTGGCATCGACCAGAGCCACCCACTTGCCGGGTCTGTTGAGGAGCTTGTCACGCTCCATGATCTGCGTTGCCAGGCGAGTCTTGATCATCTGCTCTTCGATCGAAGTGAGTGGAATTTTCAGCGTGCAGGTTTGTGCTGCGTCCAGTCCATGGACGCGGACGCCATTGGCTTGGGCAGACCTGATCAATTCGAGCATGTTGAACCGGTTCTCAGGGTCGGTACCCAGGCTGGACAAATAGGTAGTGAGGTCCTCTGACATGTCTCCCGAAAGGTAGAAATGGTTGAGGTCCTCCTGGGCGAAATCACTCAGCAATCCACGCACGTAGAGCGTTCTGATATGCCGCGCGAATGTTGGCATGTTCTCGATCATGAAGCGCATGCTGGCGATGCGATCGAGGGTTTCACCGACCGCCAGTCCATCGGTATTGGCAAACATCAGCTCTATCAGCTCTTCGGTTTGCATCAAGGGATCGATTTGCGGAATGAGCGGCCGTCCCGGCAGATTTGTCCATTTCAGCTCTCGAAAGAATTCTCCTGCGTTGTTCAGCAGTGCTGTTCGTTGTTCGCTGAAATGCGCTTGGTAACGGTCGGTAGCCAGTAAATAACGGCGTCCAGCGCTTGTTGACTCGGCAGAAGCGTTGGGCAAGTTCATTGCCCATCTCCTCATTCCGGGTTTTTCCGTCTCTGAAATATCTTTGAGCGCCGTAACCAGGCGCAGCGGGCACGGAACGCCAGGAAGCGGTTCGACGCGTGGCAGATCCACCGATGGTGTTGCCTCAGAAGGGCTCAAATCTGTCTCCGGCGCACACGCCTTGCCCACGCATTGGCCGCCTCCGCGCAGCCGCAGCGCAGGCATGCGCTCCCACTTGCCAGCGCTTCCCAGGCGGACCGGCAACGAATAAGCGAACTGATTGGGGCGCTCGGGATTGATGATTGCCCAGTTGCCGCTGTCCTGCGAGTCGGCGAAGTAGCGCACGTAATAGGCGGCGCCATCCATTTCGATGGCATGACCGGGCTCGTTGTCGAGGCGGTAAATGCCTTCGTATTTCCCCGGCGTCGCCTCTACGGAATGTTGCGCAAGTAACTCGTTGCATCGATAGCTGGCAGGTACCTTTGGGAAGGTCGAACCTTGCCGTGTAGCAGGCGTATTCAACAGCTCAGTGGCGTCGACCAATGTCGCCCCGCCGGGGATCTCGTTTGCCAACTCGCTGCTTGCTTCTTCAGCCGCTGTGACGGGTGGCGGATCCACAGGTGGCAATAATCGCGTGTCAGCCGAGGCAAGTTCGACCAGACCGCGCATCTCTTCAGCCTCGGCATACTCGACCTGTGGCCCGACTTCCAGTTGCGCGCCGGTGCCGATCAGGAACGGCACATTGAATACGGTTTCGATAGCGCTGAGCACCGCACCGATCACCCCGGCTCTACGTTCGGTCGCCGTAATGCCGTTGATCGCCTGATCGATGTTCAGCCCCATGTTCGCGACGCCGGCGCCAATCAAGGGCAAAGCCACAGGCCAGCCCACGGCCGCCATCGGGCCGAACACTTTCAGCCCGGCGCTCAGATACCCGGTCCAGAGTTTCTTGCGCAGATCACTGTTGGACGTGAGCACCAGATGCGCCTCGGCAGCCATGCCCGCGCGAGTCGAATCGCTTAACCACGTGAAGGCGTCACCGCTGATCGCAACGTTGCTGCGGTTGATCATCCGGTGATCGCTGTGACCCCAGGTGCTCACCAAACGGTTCATCAAATCGGTGAGGTTCTCGGTGATGTGATTGCTGTCAGCCAGCGAGAAGTGCTTGAGAAACAAAGGGCGTTTCTGCTCTGAATTCATCTGTTCGAGCAACCACCAGTGCAGATCCGCCGCAGTGTCCATCAGCCGAAAGGCCTGGGCTTGTCCCGGCAGGTAAAGGGTCTGCCGGCCACTGTCTTCGACCAGACGCAGCACGTTGGTGGCGACGTGACCGTCCAGATCCAGCGTGCGCACCTGCGCGCCGACCGGGTACGTCGATCGGAGCATTTGCAGGGTTACCGGCCAGGTAACGGGGCCGATCAGCGAGCTGACGATGCGTTGAAAATCATTGCCGTCAACGTCCCCCTGTTGCAGCGCCTGCACCGCCTGACTGAGGAAACTGCACTTGGCCATGGCGCGGAAATCTTCCGACGAGGTTTGCCAGAATTTGGCCAATTGATCGCTGTAACGCGTGCTGAAATCAACGGCCCAGAATGCCTTCAGCACATCGCTGCCAAGCAGTCGCACTTCGTTGTCCTGATTGAAATTCTCCGCGTCCGGGCCATCCGAGTAGAAGCCACAGTAAAGGCCCAGCAAATCTGCGTTGTCTTGATCGGTCGCACGAAAGCGATGGATCACCAACTGCGTGAGGGTGAGCGTTTCATAAGGCTTTTCCAGCAAGTGTTCCCAACCGGTAAAGGTCAGCGCGCTGCTTTGCGCCGTTTTGAATCGATGGAAATAAACCTGGTCGGGATCGAGGCCGGATAGCCCTTTGTCGGTCAGCAGTTCGATCGCAACTTGCCGGGCCGCATCGAGCAGACTTGGGCAGTTCTGCACAATGGTCGTGGCGATGGCTTTGAGGGCGGTTTTGTCCGCTGCGTTTGGCAGCAGACGACGTTCGGGAGCGGTCATGCGGGTGTTCATCCTTGAGACACAAAGGCGGAAGATGACCGATGTGCTCAAGGGGAGGGTGTTACTCGGCTATTGCGTG
>NZ_RCNX01000043.1:0-162030 GCF_004307595.1 Pseudomonas sp. Sample_23 | reverse complement strand
TGATCCGGTTACCAGGCCTCGGTACGCAACGTTGCTACATCGTGAAGACGATTCCAGGAATGGATGAGAGCGAGGCTCGAGCTGCCTGAGGGCTTCTTTGCTTATCGAGGTAGCGCCGGCTTATTCCCGGCCTCGCCAGCCATTCAACCAACCCGCAATCGAATTGAACAGAGACCAAACACATGAACGAGATTCAAGAACTGAAAGACCGCCGTGACGAACTGCTGAGCGAGGCAGAGCGACTGCAAGCCGAAATGTTGCCACTTGAGTCGGCGCTGGAAAGTGAAGAACTCATTGAACCAGATCGCAAACGCGAATTACGGGAGAAGTACAGCGAGGTGAAAAGTAAATTTCACTCGCGCAAGCACAATGCCGACTTAATAAATCGGAAGATCATTCGCCGTGAAGACATCGCGAACTGCGATTCGCTGATGGCGGGTTACGTCGAGGCGATGAACAACTGGAAAGCGGATGAGCAGGAGCTGAACGAAAAGCGTCGTAGCCTCAGCACCCGCCTTGAGCAGATTCAACAACAAGCGGCTGAAGACATGGCCAAGGCACGTCAGGCCGAAACAGACGCTGCCACGGCATACGCGCAGGCAGTCGCCTGGGGTGACACCGAAGGCGAGAAGACCGCGAACGCCGACGCACAAAAGGCCGCGAAGAATCTGACAGCCGCCACCGAACATAACCGTCGGCAAACCCTGATCATGGCAGCGTTAGAGCAGGAGCTGGTGACAGTAGATAAATACCTCACCGAAGCACAGGAAAAGTATAAAGAAATCGAACGAACCGCACTGTGGCTCTCTTACACGGTGCTGGAAGAGAAGTGGAATGAGGCCGCAAAAGCGTTATTTGAGGTAGGCGGAAAGCTGTGGGCGAACTACAACTTACTCGGCCTGGATCAAGTGAACCTGATGAAGCTGACGGTTCCCGAAGAAGGTGAACGCTTCGGCAATTGGACGTGGCATGAACTGTCCGACCGTGCCCGCAAATACAGCGCACTCGACTTGGTGCAGCTCGACGGTCTGCTAAGTCCTCAACGATCCGAAGATGTGAGCACTCAAGAACAATGCAAGGATGAAGATAATGAACAAGCAAATACAGAACAGCGCCAGTTGGTCTGACACGCTCAAAACTCGGAAGGCCCATCTTAATGCCCTGCTGAAAACCATCAACGCAGGGCCGGGAAAAGCTAGCCCGATACAAATGCTGACCATCAGCGCGATTAAATCGGAAATGGCGCACATTGACAGCCAACTGAATCGCCGGAAATAGCGCTGAACTTATAACCTGCCCGTTTTATCTTAATAAGTACGCACAACCACTCCGAACAAGGAAAAGACAATGTCCAAACTCGCAGAATATCGTCAGCTGGAAAAACACCTCGCTGAGCAGCTCCAGGCACTGGAAGCACTGAAAGGAGATGATGGACTGAAGAAAGAAATCGAGTTCGAAACCCAGCTGCGCAAGCTGCTCGAACACTATGGGTTCAGCCTGAAGCACATCGTCAACATTCTAGAGCCGCAAACCGCAGCTAGGCGTCCAGCCACAGCTCCAGCCGTCAGCACACGCAAACCACGCGAACTCAAGGTCTACAAAAACCCAACCACCGGTGAAGTGGTCAAAACAAAGGGTGGGAACCATAAAGTTCTGAAAGCATGGAAAGCAGAACACGGTGCGGAAGTCGTCGAGGGCTGGATGAAAAAATAAAGCCCCACCTGAAAAAGGGCCCAGAGGGGCCCTTTTTTATTACAGCCTTTATCTCAACAAACAATTGCTCCGACACCAGCAATGCCCTTACCCAACCTATTTTTTCTCAGATTTTTCACAAGAAAAGAGACTCTTGATCACGAGCAACACGGCAGACTTTCTACGATATCAACTGAACGCCTACGAGAACCGCAACCCTTCACCTTGCTGTATTATTTCAATTGTCCATGCAAGAACAAGACAAAGCCCTAATCTTTCGACGCCCCATTTACGTCGCTCGTCTCCCGCATATGCATTATAGATTTGATTCATTTTCTCTTCGTAGTATTCTTCGAAATCACCGTACACGAAACTTTCAAAGTAAATGCTAAAATCAATATCCCTACCACACTTTTCCTTTATAAAACGCAGCAATCTCTGCGAATCAATTGCGTCATGCACATCAGAGATGCTTATATTCTCATACTCTCCAGAATCAACCAGTTTATTGACTTGCAAAAGCAACCCTGTAAGTGCTGTAACATCCATACAAACCTCCCCTTCAAGAAAACTAAAATTTAAATTAAAATTTAAAGCCAGAGCCACTTTAACCTGAAATCCTCATCCAACTCTAAAGCACCAGACTTCCACTGTAAAAAATTCGAGAAGGTAGAGCTCAAAATAGCAATCGAGTCTCTGCCTTCCTTGCACATATGGAATGCCGCTGCATTGGAGAATATCAGTTACATGTAGCCATTTCAGCGACAGCGACTATTCCTGATAAGGTTTCGCCTCCATACGAAATTCATGCGAAACCAAATGCATTTTAAATACTGGAACTTCAGCAAGCTTAGCGCTTTGAATTACTCTCCCTTCATCTTCCTCACTTATTTTAGACCCAAGAAAAACTGATTTTAGCGGTGCGTAAAAATTTCTTGGGGGATCGTTGGCACCATCAATTAAAACAAGTCTCCACTCCCTTTCATACTCCCAATCCGGAGATTTATTTAGCGCAGCGACCAACCCAAAAAGATTATTGAAGTTATCTCCCGGCCTGATACCTCTTAACAACTCAGAAGCATTAAACACTCCACCATATCTCACAGGCCACAAACACAACCCGGCTAAGTTATCTGCGGGCAATGAGCTAAAATCATACTCCATAGCGAAGCCTGCATGATTGTCACCATAGTGAGCCCAAAGTGGCAATGAGTCCAATCGCTCAGTAAGAGAACAAATCTTATACGAATTTTGTAGCCGTCTATTCATATCGTTTACGAGCTTAGCGACAAATCCGGCATGCAGTTCTTTCATAACAGCAGCCACTTTTATTAACGCATCCTCGTCAACGTGTTCCTCTGTACTTACAAGATGATAATACCTCACCATCTCAAGCATTGGATCTTCTGCACTTAATATTGAGGAGCGATGATCGCCAGACATTCCTTCCGTGCCATTCAACAACAGCTCTACATGCGTTGTCCCGAAATGAGGATCAAAATCGACAGCCGAATCGTAGGGATCGTTGAACTTGCTAGCGAATGTTAGATGCAGGGTGGAATCCCTAAGGTTACTTAAAGAGTAATCGTTGACCTCGCGAAACTTGAAGAGCGAACCTGGAAAATGTTCGCGCTTCATATTTTGAGCAGCGGAGATACTCTCCAACGACAGCTCACGCGAAGAAATGAGCTTGAAAAGTTCTTCGACCCAGGTTTCCACCATTCCACCCTTCTTCTATGGTTTAAACATATTGATGACTGTAGTGCATTGCACCCCTGCACTAAGCCAGTGCGAACTTACCCTCCCCATTGCCTAATGAATATTTAAAAACTTTCGATATGATGGATGCAACGACCACTTTACATTATTCCTGCGATTTTCCGTCGACCGGTATAAATCAGGATCATCTGTAAAGTGAGTAAAGTCTTTTCCATCTAAATGAATATGAGAAACCAAACCAAGTTTATATAGAAAATCAGCAAGATCCTCTACACACGAATATGGTTTGCCGTCAACCGTGGGGATATCTTCTTTGGCTCTACCACGCAAAAAGTTAAGTTCTAAAGTCTCCTCCAACTCCGAGCATGAAAATTCCTTTTTTGTTGCTCTCAACGCATCGATGAGATGATTTAATTCTTCAAATTGATGTATATGCTCTTTTATCAAATCATCTCTACGATTGGCACCAAAATCAGGCAATATGTAATCAATATGCTCAAGCGTAATTTTCTTTGTGTGAGGTTTTTCTTTCGCCTTCTTCCCAGCCATCCGGCATAACTGCCCCATCCAGCGAGGCCGCCTATTTGAGAAGGCTGATATCGCGTCGAATAGTTTCGCATCTTTGTTTTGCCCCCATTCGATCGGCGAAGTAAACACCATATCTAATATCTTATTATAGTCAGTAGACAGAGCCAACTTGGCTTCCGGCGACGTAGGATGATTATTGATAATATAGACAAGAACCTTCTGCGCAAGCATGTCTCGCATCTGCCGCTTAGTCCAGAATATATTTATTATGTACTGCTGCAACTTGTCAAGATCTTCAAGATGCCTTAAACATGACCACACATCACTCCGAACCGTTGTGCGTATTTTAAGTCCCTTGTAGTCAAATGCTAGAGATCGAATGGCGCTAAAGAACGATCCAACTCTTGCCTGGCTTTCGATATTATTCTGAAACTTCGCATCGATGTCGTCGATAAGCAGCCATACTTCCTTCCTTCCATCAGACTCCTGATAGCGCCTAAGCAAGCTTTCACTATTGGCAGGAAGAGACTTTTTAAATTCAATGCCCAACAGGGGAATTTTTCCTAAGGTCCTAGATAGCAACGCGCCTACAATACTTTTACTTTTTAGCCCGTCCAGCTCAGCGAGCTCTACCATTGACATAGTATCATCGGATAAAGCCAGACCTATCTGCGCGCCAATCTCCATGAGAATTTTCTTGCAGATTATTTGCTTCCAGTAATTTTCTAGGAATGAATGATCGCTGCCAGTAAAATGACCAAGTCCTAGGAGCTCATTTCCTTTGACTCGTATTATAATGGGATCGCCGTACACGTCTTCGTTATTAAGCTTATAATAAAGCCGTGACAAAAGTGCAGATTTACCCATACCTTTCCTGGCACTTACGATAGACAACCTCTCTTCTATATCATAAAAATCATCGAACTCTTTATTTTCTATATAGTAAGCATTCAGATGATCAAGATCCTCATCTTCACCTGCTTCATTCCCAAACAGTTTTTTATCACGAAGATTTATAGAAATCATTCTTTATCGCCCAGCCAATTTATCATATTATTCCGCAGCCAAAGTATCTGCCAAAGTAAACCCTAGGTTTGTCACCTCGTAAACCTCGCCTTTAGCGCCTCGACCCGTAATAAGACCGAGATCTTTTAACTCTGTTAAAGCAGACTCCCACTTCGCAATTTCTCTACGCTCATTTGAGCCAATCAAATTTTTACCGTTCGTTTGTATATCGGTACCGCCGAGATAGCGAATATGCATTATCGTGCCGTGCGAATCTTTTGCTGCCTCCCTCAGCAACGAACTTGCCTCATAAGACAAACTTGGTACATTCGTTTGGGAATAGGACGAATCATCAACACCGCGAGAATCATCAACTTTAAAAATTGGGTTCTCGTTAATTGTAATTTGCAATTGTCGCGCAAACTTATTGCGGAACTCAGTTATGTCTTCGTACCCTTCGTATAAGCTGCGCTGTTGACACGTCTTTTTGAATTCAGCCAGTAGTTTGTACTGGTCGTGATCTACTGTATTTAAAGCTGCGGGTTGATTGGAGAAATACAGCATGGCCGGCCTGCCGCCATTTACGTGTTTTTCAATCTCCTCTACAGTCCCACTTGCATACTCGGTGGTAGCTGTACCAACTCGCGTCCAAAAAACACCGACCAACAAATCACATTTATCTAAGATTTGTCTGTTTATAATCGTTTGCGGCCCCTCGCCCATTTCAGGAGCGGAGTGTGTTTCCCATCCGGTGGGTAAGAGAACAATCCTGCGAGATCTAGAATGGACGGCATTCCATTCATGAATAACCTCCCGTACCTGGGCTCGCTCAGCTTTAACATCTCCAGGAGAAGCGATCATCACATTAAATACTTCTGCTTCGTAGCTCATGCTCATTCCTTAAGGCATTGCGTATAGGTGGCAACATGATGTCAAGGTGTCACGAAGTCTTGCCGCCGTCTAGCTTTGTGGAGCAACTCGCTTCAGATCGGAATGACTCGCCTTTTAGGCCAGTGAGTGTATAGAGGTCAGAGCAGAACTCAGGCAGGCATCGCTGCTCTCGAATTTGCAGGGTGACTCTTATGACTTGCTCAAAGTCGTGCAGGCCTTCGATCACTTTGCTGGACTTGCTGCGGGAGGGTTGCCCATGTGCGAAGGTGATGCTCGCCCGAAGAATGAGTGTTGTCACGGGCCATGATGAGATAATTAGCTGACGAGGGCTTTTAATCGAGTTTAAAGACCAATCCAGTTAGATTAGCGAAAACAACTGAACGATGGATGGATATCAATGAGCAAAGTCGATGGTACGCCAGGCTATAGAAAGGACAGCTTCAATTGCCCGCGCTGTGGTGCGTTCGCGGGTATGAGATGGAGTGACTTGCTTTTGAATAGCAATGAGTACGCCTCCGTGTCCTTTTCGTTCTGTTCCGCTTGTAAAGATCCCAGTGTTTGGATCACTGATGAGGGTGGCGGTAGACGTGGCCTCCCGTCTGGAATGCCGATGGCAGGGCACCTAGGAAGCAGGATAAAAATGATTTTCCCATCAGACTGCAGCGCACCCAAGCCGGAAGAGGATATGCCTGACGGGATCAAGGCGGATTATGAAGAAGCCAGATTAGTTTTTAGCCACTCTCCACGTGCTGCGGCTGCTCTGCTAAGACTATGTGTGCAAAAGCTTTGTGAGGAGCTTTTAGGCAAGTCGGGCAAAATCCACAATCAAATTGGCGAGCTTGTAGAGTTGGGATTGCCCAACCGACTGTTGAAGGCGTTCGATACCATTCGTATCTTCGGAAACGAGTCGGTCCATCCAGGAACTGTAAATCTCAACGACAGCCCAGAGGTCGCGCTAGCGCTTTTTACCCTGCTGAACATGTCAGTTCGTCACTGTATTACAGAAGAGAAGGAGCTAGAAGCGATACGTGCTTTAACGCCCGAGCATAAGCGGCGCGATCTGTAACTCGTCCGTGGAGAATATGTCCGTACTCAGCGGCTGGTTGGCCTACATGTTACCAACACCCTCAGGGAAGTTTCGCGATCGGCCGAAAAGAGGCACTTGAGGGTGGCAAATATTGACATTAACGGCTCAGGCTCACCGTTCTATCCGTTGTGGAGCGCCCCTATTTGCGTCCGTAGAAAATCGAAAGCGTTACACCTCTCGTAAATGCTACACCTCCTACGCTTGGAACAAGCACGCAGTGTAACGCGGCATTTATTCAATAAAATCAATAACTTGATCATTAACGCTACACCTGTAACACCAGCTACACGCTGATTTTTGGATGTCTAACCCAGCGCCCATTAGCACTGAGCTCCACCAGCGGAAGCGGGGGCCCCTGAGCAAAAGAGGCATACACGGGGTCGGAAACCCGCCGGACTTTGTTAGCGGACAGGTACCCAGCTTAGTGAACAGGTGAACCGGGTGAACACGCAGTTCACCAGTGCAATTGCACAAATAGTGTGAGGTCGCCGGGGACCCTGAGCACTTCTGAATGACACGGGGCACAAAACCCGCGTGATCTTGGCAGTGGCTGATTTTTGTACATTGGTTGACAGGTTGACTTGGTTGACGGCCCAAGGTGTCCATAATCATCAACACTAAAGGCCATCGTTACCGCTGCGGTAACGATGGCCTTTTTTCAGCAGAATTCTTTCGATTTCAATGCCTGAAATTTCAGTAACTTTGAAATCCTCCCACTAACACAGTCCTGCGGGTTTCCGACCCCGTGTCTACTCAATATCGCCAGGGGCCCCCGGCTATTTTTCAATCGCCAGGCGATCCGGACCCGTTTCGCTCGTTGTTAAAGGTTCGGAAAACAAGCGAGGCAGTTTGGCGCTAGACTTCACCTTCACGTTCGTCCGCCTAAGGCGATGATAAGGCCATCTATGATCGCAAACTGGGAAGGAATGAGACGAATCGATGGTGAGATATTGATCATCGAGGACGATCCGACTCTGCGTAGGATTACCCAACACATCGTGGAGGAGTTAGGCGCGGAGGCCGTCACGTTTGAGTCAGCCGATGACGCCCTGGTGTATCTCTTGCAATCAAGCAAGCACTGCTGCCTTGTGATCGCTGACTACGGCGTGCCGGGCCAGCTCAACGGGATGGAGCTTATTCGACTGGTCAGAGAAAAGTGGCCGTCCGTCAAAACATTATTGATGTCCGGTTACGAACTCTTGCCTGCAACAGTGTCTGCTCCTACGGTCTACCTTCAGAAACCGTGGACGATCGATGAGCTCTTGGTTTCGATAGCTGATTTGCTACAACCCGACTTCCCTATACAGAAACTGTAGGTCGCAATCAGTCGTCGATACAGCCCGGCGAAAGGATGAGAAGGCTAACAGAGCACACCGTGTATCCCAGCTTGTATCCCAAACTTTCGGAATCCTCTACAGACCACAGGATATCTGGAACAAGCGAGTCTCCCTCGGGCACCAACACAGAGAAAAAGGTCTTGCGAAAGCAAGACCTTTTTTTTCGTCTGGAGGAAAGTGGAGGGTTGTTTTTGTCTTTTTTCCAAAACAATCAGGGCAACCAGCTTTTCACTCTTGCGGCGCCGGGGCCAACGCACCACCGGCTAGCCTAATGCCCAACCGTCTAGGGCAACAAGCCCATCAAAAAACCTCAATCGAACCTGCAGTAATTGCTCTGACTCCATGTCCTGACGCTGGGGAACTGGCCGGATCGGTTACGTGTCGCAGGTTTTGCCAAACGCCCTGTCATAATCGCCTGATCCCGGCTAGTTCGAGCTCAAAGCCTACTTTCGATTTCCTCCCAGATGTACGCGTAGTTGTACTTCAACCAACGAACCAGCACTTTATCGAACTGGCGACGAAACCAGTTTCGCTCTCTAGCTGCCAGCCTTTCCTCAATCGATTCTCCGAGTATGTCGGGGTCGAAACCCGTCCATATCGGAGGCACAGGTGCAACGAGATTGGTAAAGCACACCGGCGCGACCTCTGAATAAAGAATTGAGTAAAGGATTTCAGGGTCGACACCTCTCACCTTATTCGCCAAATAATCATATTCCACGGGAAAATCATTGAATGGCTCGGAAAGAGCGGCTCTAACTTTTGTCAGTTGTGGCTCGGTCAGAAGATGTCCCAATGTGTGAGCTCCTCTAACTCTTCATCCAATGAACTCGCTACCGCTTCGCCTGCAATACCACCGGCAGGCGAGCTGCGGGCAAACCATCGAAGAAAACGTCAGGCGAACCTGTCGCGATGGGGTTCGTTCCGTGCCCTGGAACAGGACAGCTGGAGGGATCGCTTTTACGAGCGGCTGGGTTAGCCATGGATGACTCCTGTCAAAAAAATCCTTTTCGAGAGGTAAACCTATCACGAAATTCAGCCTGGACGGCCGCATCCGATCATTCAAAAAAGTGCTTGTTCACCAGACCGCGCTACCTGTTTCTCCGGTTAACGCGGTTGGTACTTCGCTGGCGTTTTCTACCTTACCATCAACTCACGTTTCAGAATGGGACGCGGCTCCTCCCTACTCCTTGACTGCAAACATCCGCTCAGCAATCTCCCGCCCCCGCTCCAACCCTTCCTCCGTCAACCATATCGATTTGTTCCGGTTCACCGGATTACTGATCAAACCCTGCTCGTGCAAGCGGTTCATGATTTCGAAGTCATAGCCCTTCCACGCATTGCCGTCGTCGGAGCTATAGGCAGCCAGGAGAGCAAGGACGGCGTCGTCGATCAGTTTCATGTCGTATTCCATGATGGTCGCTCCGCTGATGTTCAGTGTTTGTAATCAAAGCGTCGTATCAAAGTGGATGTCAATGCTGCGCGAGCTTGTAGGTTTTAGATGCCCGATTGCTGGTTGCCTCGACTGCGATCCCCGCCCGTATAATCACGCCCGCACGGCAAACCTCCTCTGGCGTTTTGCGCATTGGTTTCAAGCCTTCCACTTCACTGACAGACATCCCCATGGAAACCTCACTGGAAACCGTCGCCCTCTTCTCCCTCAAACTTGCCTACGAAGAAGAGGGCCTGAGCCCGATCCTGCGCGATGACATGGTCATGGGCGATTATCAGAAAGATGTTTTCGAGTTACTGGTGAAGCGCGGCGATGTCGAGGCCATTCAGTTCAAGATGAACGAATGCCTTAACCTGGCGCTGGATGCTTTGGGCGGGGTCGAGAAGCCGTTGGGGCGGGAGTTGCGCAAGTTGTCGGCGGAGTTGGCTCAGGCGCGGTCGGTGGAGCAGCTGGGTCAGCCGCTGCTCGCGCTGAAGGGGTATCTGCGCGACATTCTTTGAATGCCGCGCTACAGCCATGCCGGTATCTCTCCTGATCAGCGACGTGCTTTAAGCACCCGAATATCTGTTGGGAAGCCGTCAGCGCCCACCAGCTTTTTCCAGCCCATGTACTGAAATTCGCCGTTGGGATCAATGTAGTCCCCCTTCTCTGGTTGCCCTCCGCCAACTATCGCAACACGCTTCACTTCGCCACAGCCGCCATCCGACGGTCGCACGGTGTAGATCACATAGGGCTTCACGTATTGCGTGGCGCGGAAGTATTGGCCGCAGATTTCGTCGACGGTGATGAGCATGGTTTTCAGGCGGGCTTCGCCGTCGGTGTCTTCGTGCAGTTTCAGGAAGGAGATATCGCCGACGTCGCTGTAGCCGAGGGAACGGGCGCGTTGGTAGGCGGGGGAGTTCTGGTGTGCAATACGGCCCTCCTCCACACCGCGTTGCATTTGCGCGGCGAACTCGGCTTTGCCTTGGGCCAGGGTTGCCTCGGCGTGGGCGGCGACGTTTTCGCAGTGGGCGTACTCGCTGGAGTCGAGGTGTTGCGGGAGCAGGTTAAGGCGGCGCTCGTTCATGGAGGCGAGGCTGTCTTGCAGGCCGGACGTTAGTGCATAGGCAGCGGAGACGCGACCGCTCTGGACGTCGGCGATTGTCTCCTGCATCCGCTGGCAATTGGCGAGGTAGTAATCCCAGCTGGCTTGCGGGTGTTCTTTTGCGAAGCAGAAGGCTGGGGTAATAGAGACGGCAAGGGTGAGAGCGCCGAGTAGTTGCAGCAAACGGGTTGTGGAAAACATGGGTAGTCCATTACAGAGAAGGCATGGCGCGACGCTACTATTTTGCTATCGTGCCGTCCACTCTCAACAGGCGAACAAGTTGTCGCCTCTGTCTCGTGGCAAGGAAAGAAATCCGATGGATGCTGTGTTGTGTTTAGTGGTCATGGCGGCAATGTGGTTCTGGGTGGTGCGACAGCGCGGGCACTGGAATCTGTTGTTGGCAAACCTTGCCGGAGCGGGCAGCGCTGTGGTCGCGGGCATTGTCTTTACGCTGCTTTATGACGGGCTGTTCGGCACCACCATGGCAGCGCCGGGACTGCATAACAGCCTGGTGGTGTTCATGACCAGCGCGGGCGTTCTGGCGGGTGTGTGGTTGTGGATCGCCAAGCGTCGACAGCCGGCGCATCCGGTTGCACGTCAACTGCTCGCGGGCGCCTGTGGCGTTGCCGCAGGCATGGTCACGTTGATTTTTCTGGCGGCGAATTATTTTCCGCAACCGTAGCCGGACGGCGCGTCTATTTTGCTATCTTGCCGCGCATCGTCGGGGCTTGCTGATCGTCTCGCGCCGCGCTTGGATTGTTGAAAGGTAAGGAAAGGATCAAATGGAGTTTTTGCGTTTTCTGGCGTTCGTCGCTGTTTGGGGTTTCATGTGGCGCTGGGTGGTGAAGAACCGCGGCAGCTGGAATATTTTCTACGGCAACATCGTTGGCGCGGCGGGTGGGTTCATTGTCGGGCTGGTGATGTTGTCGATCACCTTTTCGCTGTTTCCTTCGTCGTTCGATCACGAGGCGCAGGCGCAAAACACGCCAGTCGTCGAGTCGACCTCTGTGTTGCCTGAAGCCGAGGCAGTCACGCCCGTCACCGAGCTGAAAGATGCGCCGGTTTTTGCTGCCATTGAGGCGGACGACAAGCCTTCCCCCCCGGACTCCGCACTGTTGCCGAATAACGTCAGCCGAGCGCCGAAATCAATGGCGGTACAAACGGTGCTGAATCAGAGCGACTACGAGGGTCGCATGGCCCTGGCCGCGCTGAACAAGAAGTTGCGCGGCGACGCACAGGCCGACAAGTCGATGATCGCGTATGTCATGTGCAGCCCGTTTGTCACCAGCGCCCTGCGTTATCCCGCTTCGGCGCGTTTTGCTGACAGCAAAGCGCTGGTCAGTCATCGCTACAAGGATCAGGTCTACAGCTTCAGCAACAGCGTCACTGCGCGCAACATGAATGGCGACGATGTCACCTACCGTTTCGATTGCTCCGTGCAGGAATTGCCACGGGTTGATGCGACGGCTGGGGAGTGGCGTTTGCTGGCGCTGAAACTGCAAAAAGCCGACTCTTAAGACTCATTTAAGGGATCAAGGCGCCGGCTGCGCTATCATCGCCGGCCCGTGCGCCTTGAACCTTGCCCTCAATGTTTTCAACACCTGATGACCTGATCTCGCTGCCTCCTGTCCTGGCCGGCCCGCTGCTGCGGCGGCTGGAGCCGACGCGCGTGGTGCTGTGGCTGGTGGGCTCGCGTGAACTGACGCTGACCTTGCGCCTGCAGGGTGTAGGAGATATTCCGCTCGACTCAGAGAAATGCACGGTCATTGCCGTAGGCCGTCATGCGTTCGTGCATCTGATCGACGTTCAACTTGAAAGCGCCCTGCCCTGCGACACGTTTATCGATTACGACCTGCTGATCGATGACGCCATCGGTATGGCTGAGTGGGCGCCTCACCTGCTTTACCCCGGCGCTACCTGCGCGAACCTCGTCGTGCGCTCGCGAATCGATCAATTACTCCACGGTTCCTGCCGCAAGCCGCATCATCCGGCAACCGATGGTTTGCTCTGCGTCGATCAATTGCTGGCCGACGAAGCCGATGCGCAACGGCGCCCGGCGTTGCTGATGATGAGCGGTGATCAGGTCTATGCCGACGACGTCGCCGGTCCTATGCTGCGGGCGATTCACGCCTTGATCGAGCGTCTGGGTCTGTTCGATGAGCACCTTGACGGTGCCGTGGTCAGCGACAGCGCCAAGCTCTATGAGCACCCGGCCAGCTACTACCACCGTGCGGATTTGTTACCGGCGCTGGAGAGCAACGAGACCTTGCGCGAGCGATTTTTCGGTGGCGCGCGTAAGCCGATTTTCACCAGCAGCAGTGCCGACAATCACTTGGTGACGTTCGCCGAAGTCATGGCCATGTACATGCTGGTGTGGTCGCCGACGCCGTGGTCGTTGATCAATCCGAGCGCGCCGACGCTGACGCCTGAACGCCGCAAGCGCTACAACCTTGAGCAGACGCGCATCGATGCTTTCAAGGCGGGCCTGGGCAACGTCGCGCGGGCGCTGGCCCATCTGCCGAGCCTGATGATTTTCGATGATCACGACATCACCGATGACTGGAATCTTTCTGCGCAATGGGAGGAAACCGCCTACGGCCATCCGTTCTCCAAACGCATCATTGGCAATGCGCTGATTGCCTATTTGTTGTGTCAGGGCTGGGGCAACAATCCGGATGCCTTCAAGGGCGTGTTGGAGCAGACCGCGCAACTGAGCGCCAGCGGTGATGACGGCTATCTGGACATGCCGGTGCAGGACAATCTGATTGATCAGTTGCTGCGTTTTCAGCAGTGGCATTTCGTATTGCCGAGCACTCCGGCACTGGTGGTGATCGACACGCGCACCCGGCGCTGGCGCAGCGAGATGGCGCTCAAGCAACCATCGGGCCTGCTCGACTGGGAAGCCTTGAGCGAACTGCAACAGGAACTGCTCGATCACCCTTCGGCGATCATCGTGTCGCCGGCGCCGATCTTTGGCGTGAAGCTGATTGAAACCGTGCAGAAAGTGTTCAGCTGGTGCGGTTATCCGCTGCTGGTCGACGCGGAAAACTGGATGGCCCATCGCGGCGCGGCGCAGGTGATCCTGAACATTTTCCGACACTCGCGCACACCGGGGAACTACGTGGTGCTGTCCGGCGATGTGCATTATTCCTTCGTCTACGAAGTCTTGATCCGCCACCGCAAGGCCGGCCCACGGATCTGGCAGATCACCAGCAGCGGCATCAAGAACGAATTCCCACCGACCCTGCTGGAATGGTTCGACCGCCTCAACCGCTGGCTCTACTCACCGCGCTCGCCATTGAACTGGTTCACCAAACGCCGCTTGATGCGCATCGTCCCGTATACGCCGGAACATGCCGAGGCCGGGGAACGGCTGTGGAATTCGGCGGGGATCGGACAGGTGTTTTTCAATGAACAGGGGCAGCCGAGCGAGATTGTTCAGCACAACTCGAATGGGGCGGAGAAGACGAGGATGCTGGCGCCGGAGTTGGGGGACGGGCTGGATTGAGGCCAGACTCTGAGCATTGGTGGAGTACCTGCAATGGGCACTCCACCTGCTGACAATTACCGCTGATAAGGATTACAAGCCTCTCGGAAACGTCTCCGAAGTGCTTGAGTGATACTGGGCGCAATAACAGTCGACCTCACTGTGTACCGACCACTCGCAGGGCTACATCATGCAAACCACCACCTGCAGCAAAGCCACAGCCCACTTGGCCTTATCGATGGACCAAGTAACTAATGACCGCGAACCGTTGCTGATTACCAAGCGCAGTGCCGAACCGGTTGTAATGATAGGTCTGGCTGATTATGAGTCACTTTTGCGGACGGCCAACTCACTACCCTTACCAGACACACCGCAGCAGTGATTAGAACGATGGGGCTGACGACAACGCGCGCCCAACCCCTCTGACAATCATCCCCACCTCGCGCTCATCAATCGTCAGCGGCGGCAGCAACCTGATGGTCTTGCCACGAGTCACGTTGATCAACAAGCCGTGATCCCGTGCGGCGATCAGCGTCAGGTCGCGCACCGGTTGTTTCAGCTCGATGCCGATCATCAGGCCCTGCCCCCGGATTGCCAGCACGTTCGGGTTGTCTGCCAATTCGGCGCGCAAGCGCTCCAGCAGCCGTGCGCCCTGCACCCGCGCATTCTCCAGCAAACCTTGTTCTTCGATGATGTCCAGCACCGTGCAGCCGACCCGGCAGGCCAGCGGATTGCCGCCGAAAGTGCTGCCGTGACTGCCCGGGGTGAACAAATCCGCCGCGCGGCCACGGGCCAGGCAGGCGCCGATCGGCACGCCATTGCCGAGGCCTTTGGCCAGGGTCATGACATCCGGCACGATGCCTTCGTGCTGAAAGGCGAACCACTGCCCGGTGCGGCCGATGCCGGTCTGGATTTCATCGAGCATCAGCAGCCACGCGTGGCGATTGCACAGGTCGCGCAGGGCTTTGAGATAACCTGGCGGTGCGATTTGTACGCCGCTTTCGCCTTGGATCGGTTCGACCAGAATCGCCACGATGCGCGCGCCGTGTTTGCGCTGTATTTGCTCCAGCGCCGGGAGATCGCCGAACGGCACTTTGACGAAGTCCCCTGGCAGTTCGTTGAATCCCAGGCGCACTGCCGGGCCATCGCTGGCAGACAGCGTGCCGAGGGTGCGGCCATGGAAAGCGTTCGCCATGACCACCACTAGCGGCTGCTCGATGCCTTTGCGCCAGCCGTACAGGCGCGCCAGTTTCAGTGCCGTCTCGTTCGCTTCGGCACCGGAGTTGTTGAAGAACGCGCGCTCCATCCCCGACAACGCCGTCAGCCGTTTGGCCAGTTGTAGTTGCCAGTCGATGCTGTACAGGTTGGAGGTGTGCAGCAGCAATCCCGCCTGCTCGCTGATCGCCGAGACAATGCGCGGATGCGAGTGGCCGACATTGGTCACTGCCACACCGGCAACGGCATCCAGATATTCGCGCCCCGCCTGATCCCACAGACGCGTGCCCAGGCCCTTGGTGAAACTCAGGGCCAGTGGTTGGTAGGTGTTCATCAGGGCGGCGGTCATGACGTGAAACTCCATTGCAGGTCGGTGTTTTTGCAGTATGGTTAGCCACCTGAGCTGGATAAACTCGGAAAAACTTCAATCATTTAAAAGCCGGGCTTGATAATGGATTTGTTTCAGTCGATGGGCGTCTACGTCAAAGTGGTCGAAACCGGGAGCATGACGGCCGCCGCTGCGAAGTGTGAAATGTCGACGACGATGGTGGGCAATCATCTGCGCGCGCTGGAGCAACGGCTCGGCGTGCAACTGCTGCAACGCACTACGCGCCGCCAGCGCCTGACCGAATTCGGCAGCGTCTATTATCAGCGCTGCCTGGAAGTGCTCGGCCTGGTGGCCGACTCCGAACGCCTTGCTGAACAAGCGTCGGACGAGCCGCGCGGCTTGCTGCGTATCACCGCGCCGCTGACCTTCGGCGTCGAACGACTGACCCCGGCTCTCAGCGAATACTCCTTGCTCTATCCGCAAGTGAAGCTCGACGTGGTGCTGACCAACAGCCGTCCGGATCTGCTGGAGAACGGCCTCGATGTCGCATTCCGCCTGGGCAATTTCGACCAATCCAACCTGATCGCCCGGCCCTTGATCGACTACACCCTGACGGTCTGCGCTTCCCCTGATTACATCGCGCGGCGCGGCATGCCGCACACGCCACAGGATTTGCAGCAACACGATTGCCTGTCCTTCGCCTACCCGGCTGGGGATGACTGGCAATCGGTGGAAAAACGCTGGCGTCTGAGCGGCCCGGAAGGTGAAGTCCTCGTCGACGTCAGCGGGCCGATGCTGATCAACAGCTCCGCCGGTTTGCACCAGGCGGCGCGCAACGGCATGGGCATCATGATGCTGCCCGACGCGCTGGTGGAGCAGGATCTGCGCGACGGCAAACTGGTCAGGGTAATGACGGACTACCAACCGCCAAGCAGGCCGATGCATCTGCTGTATGCGCAGGATCGCTATCGACTGCCGAAGCTGAGACGCTTTGTCGAGTTTGCGATGCGTACTTGGGGGAAACCCGCTGACGCCATGCTCGGAAAATAACGCACGCCGGGAAAAATCCCGACCACCAGACCGTTGCTCCGTGACAACGCCGCCCCGCTCCCCTAAATTAGTCGGCCTGAAAAAGACCTCGTGCTTTCTCGCCTCAACTCAAGTTAAAAAGTAGTGAAATTTCAATGTCCGATTTCAACACCGCTGAATCCGTAGTCACCCAGTCGTCCAAAGCGGAATACGAAAACTCCATCAATCTTTCACAACACCTGCCTCAAGCCAAAATCATCAGCGAGATGGTCCTGGACGCGTTCCAGTCGACCCGCGAGAGCGACCAGATCCGCGAATTGCGTGCGGCGATCCGTCAGGCGCATGACAGTTTTGATGACGACAAGGCGTACGAGCTGATGGGCGAACTCAAGCGCCTGAAAGACGCCGAGGCAGCCGACATCGCCGCGCTGGAAGACCTGAGCAGCAAGTTCTCGATCGGGCGCATTCTGTCCAGCTTCAAGGACGATCCGGCGTTTCAGGAAATCGTTTATGGTCTGGCGCTGAAAGTGCTGAATCAGACCCATCAGGCGATCAGCAATCCGAGCGGCGGCAAGAGCAAAGCTGCGAAGAAGAAAGAAGTGGAAATCTTCACCATCAGCAAGGACGGCGCCAGCGTGACCCTGCCAATGCGCACGCCGCGTTCGCGCCTGAATGTTGATCGTGAGGCACTGGAATTCCTCGGTTTCACCTTCGTCGGTGAAGGCGATGAAGCCGAACTGGAGAGCGAAACCTTCGTCGATAACGCCGGTACGGAACAGGCGGTGAACCGCAAGAACATCATCACCGCGCTGCAGCAGCAGACTGCGTTTGATGGGTACAGCATCGCGGCGCAGTAATCTGCCAAGCGCTTGCCAAAAAGCCCCGCGCTGAGTGATCAGGCGGAGCTTTTTGTTTGAGGCGGGGATAACCTCAAGCCGAAGGATGCAACGCCGCAATCATGTCCACTTCAATCGCCGCATTCTTCGGCAACTGATAGACGCCGATGGTCGTGCGCGTATGCCGTCCGGCATCGCCCAGCACATGGCTGAACACATCCGAAGCGCCGTTGGCCACTTCGCTCAGGTCGACAAAATCAGCGGTCGACTTCACATACACCGTGACCCGCAACAACGCGCGAATCTTGTCCAGCGAACCGACCGCATCGACGATCAGCGCCAGGCAACGCATGGCGCTGATGCTCGCCGCGGCTTGCGCATCCTTGAGGTTCAATTCCAGCCCCACGCGACCGGGATACAGGATCTTGCCATTGACCCGCGGCACCATGCCGCTGATGTAGAGCTCGTCGTGATGACGGATCAGCGGCGCGTAATTGCCACCAGCGGTGTTCTCGCCATAGATGTCGTAGTTGAGTTCTTCAGCCAGGGCGATAAAGCGCTCATCGCAGGTCATCCGTTCGGTCATTGCGCCCAGCCTTTTTGAGTTAAGCCAATTATCTAGCGAGTTGAAGGCCGCAACAGGATCGCGGACAAACCGCTGACATATTTGGATCCAAATCTAGGTCTTTTACCTGCTCTGCGCAACCACCCTTTACAGCGGCCGATTTCACAGTACTTCAGCTTTCAACCACACCAAAAATCAGTAGGACGGGCACTTCGCTACGATTGTCTCGTTCCGGCAGCGAACCTAAAGTTTGAGGGAACCGAATCAAGCAATTCAGCCCTCTGCCGGGCAACTTTAGCTACTTATTCGCAGTTATATAAAAATCTCACTATAACTATGAATAATTTCGTATGAGAGCGAGCTGTGGATAAGAATACTAACCCCTCAATCCCGGAGCAGGAGTTTCCCCACCGGAACTAGCAGGGCGATCAGAAGTACTGGAAACGGCAGACACCGCATTGGCGCGCACGAAGCGCGGCAAGCACGCCAAATCCCTGATGATATTGGGCCTGCGCGGTGTCGGAAAAACAGTGCTTCTGAATCAGATCAAAGATCGAGCTTTGGCATTGGGTTATCTCGCCGAAATGCAGGAGGCCCATGACGGTGCGGAGTTGAAACAGCTCCTGATTCCGGTGTTACGCCGAGTGCTGTTGCGTTTGGACCGAGTGCAGAACACGGTCGAGACGGTCAAAAGAGGGATACGCATACTTCGTAGCTTTATCGGCAATATCACTATCGCGGCGGGTGGGGCCGAAGTTACGCTGGGCGGAGACTCCGAAGCTGGCTATGCCGACAGTGGCAATCTGGAAGATGATCTTCGTGACGTTCTGATAGCAACAGCGGAGGCCGCGAGGGACGCAGGCATACCAGTCGCCATTCTGATTGACGAATTACAGTATCTTTCAAAAGATGAGCTTGGCGCGCTTATTCGCGGCATCCACGCAGTCAATCAGGCAGCTCTCCCTCTGATTCTTTTTGGCGCGGGTCTTCCGCAACTGGCGGGGCAAGCAGGCGATGCCAAAAGCTATGCGGAGCGACTATTCGAATTTCCTCGTCTGGGAGCTCTCTTAGAGATAGATGCCTGGAAAGCCTTACGTGATCCTGTTGAAGAAGAAGGCGCCAGTATCTCTGACGATGCATTGCGTGAGATTTTTGAAAAAACCCACGGCTATCCCTATTTTTTGCAGGAGTGGGGCTATACCGCTTGGAACATTGCCAAAGCACAGACCATAACCGAGGCCGATGCGCAGGCAGCGACAGAGGAAAGCATCCGTAAACTTAACGAGTCTTTTTTCAGGGTCCGCTTTGATCGGACCACGCCGGCTGAAAGGGACTACATGCGTTGCCTTGCCGAGCTGGGAGAAGGACCGCAACGCTCTGCTGAGGTTGCTAAAGCGCTGGGGCGAAACGCTACGAGCCTGGGCCCCGTACGCGATAGCCTGATCAAAAAGGGCATGATCTACAGTCCGGAATACGCACTGATAGCATTTACCGTTCCGCTGTTCGATGAATTCATGAGGCGTGTGACTGCCTCACCACTTGCCTAAACGTCGCATTAGCTCACACACCCATCAAGCCGCCGCCACAAGCTGTTGGGCCAAGGGAGCAGGCAAATCGGCACACTCCAGGCCAACCAACAAAAAACCCCGCACATCTCTCAACGTGCGGGGTTTTTCCTGAAGCCTGCAAACCTTACGGCGCGTACGTCAGCAACAGCTCTGCCGGCACCTTGAAGTCCAGGGACATCATGACGCTCAACGCAGTGATGGTGAAGATCGAGAACACGAACAGCTTGCGTGCCCAGACGGTGTCATCGACTGCCTTGTAGCCGGTCCAGGCCATGTACAGCCAGTACATGCCCATGGCGGCGGCGACGGCGAGGTAGCTCATGCCGGCGTAGCCGCTGAAGGTCAGCATCAAGGTCGCCACGAGGAACGCCAGGATGTAGAGCAGGATGTGCTTCTTCGCCACTTGAATGCCGCGTTTCACTGGCAGCACCGGAATCGATGCGGCCAGGTAATCATTGAAACGGAAAATCGCGATGGCGTAGGAATGCGGCATCTGCCACAGGCTGAACATCACCAGCAGGGTCAGTGCGGCCATGTCGAAGCTGTTGGTCACGGCAACGTAACCGATCACTGGCGGCATGGCGCCCGACAGACTGCCCACCAGCGTGCCGTGAACCGACTTGCGCTTGAGGTACAGGCTGTAGAAGCCGACGTAGATGATGAAGCCGATTACTGCGAACAAGGCAGCCAACGGGTTGGCCACCTTGTACAACAAGGCAACGCCGAGAACACCCAGAATGGTCGCGTAAACCAGGGCCAGTTTCAGGGAGATGAGGCCCTGGACCAGCACACGGTTCTTGGTGCGTTCCATCTTCAGGTCGATGTCGCGGTCGATGCAGTTGTTGAACACGCAACCGGAGGCCACGACCAGGGAAGTACCGATCATGGCGGCCAGAAACACCGCCAGATCGACATGCCCTTTCGAGGCCAGGAAGAACCCGCCTGCCACAGAAAGCACGTTACCGAAAATGATCCCCGGTTTGGTGATTTGGATAAAGTGCTTGAGCGACATCGGGTCTACCTCACTTCGCCATCATGTACGTGTGGATGCTGAACATGATCCACAGCGACAGGCCAACCAGCAGCACGATCACGATCGCCGTAAAGACGAATGCGATCACGTTGTTACGCTGTGCAATGGAACGGTCCAGGTGCAGGAAGTAATACAGGTGAACGATCACCTGGATCACTGCGAACAGCAGAACGATTGCCAGCGTCGTCGACTTCGGCAGGGTCGGGTACATCACCAGACCGAACGGAATGACGGTCAGGATTACCGACAGGATGAAGCCGATGGCGTACGACTTGACGCTGCCGTGGCCAGCATCGTGGCTGTCATGGGAGTGTGCATTAGCCATTACAGAGTCCCCATCAGGTAAACAACGGTGAAGACGCAGATCCAGACCACGTCCAGGAAGTGCCAGAACAGGCTCAGGCAGCTCAGACGGGTCTTGTTGGTCGACGTCAGGCCATGCTTGTTGACCTGATACATCATGATGCCCATCCAGATCAGACCGGCCGAAACGTGCAGACCGTGGGTACCGACCAGGGTGAAGAACGCCGACAGGAAGCCCGAACGGCTAGGACCGAAGCCCTCGGAGATCAGCAGGTGGAACTCGTTGATCTCCATGGCGATGAAGCCCGCGCCGAGCAGGAAGGTCATGAACAACCAGCCCAGAACCGCCTGCTTCTTGCCCTTGTACAACGCCAGCATGGCGAAGCCGTAGGTGATCGAACTGAACAACAGCAGAGCGGTTTCGCCCAGCACGTAAGGCAGTTCGAAGATCTCGTGGCCCGACGGGCCACCGGCAACGTTGTTTACCAGTACTGCGTACACCGCGAAGATCGACGCAAACAGAATGCAGTCGGTCATCAGGTAGAGCCAGAAACCGTATACGGTCATCTCGCCCGAGTCGTGGTGATGGTCATCGTGCCCATGGTCACCATGGGCGTGTCCAACATTGGTCACTAAGTTCGACATGGTTTAAGCCTGTTCCAACGAGGTTTCAACACGGGTGGCATTGGCCGGGATTTTCCCTGCCGCGACCAGACGCTTGTGCTGCTCGGCTTCGATACGCTCGATCGTTTCAACCGGAACCATATAGCCCTGGTCGTCACGTGCAGCGTGGATCACGAAGTAAACGACGGTGCCCACCAGGCTCGCGATCGCCAGCCACCAGATGTGCCAGATCATCGCGAAACCGAAGACGGTCAACAGCGCGCCCATCACCACGCCAGTGGCGGTGTTGTTCGGCATGTGGATCGGCTCGTACTTGGCCGGACGCTGGTACGCAGTACCGTTTTCCTTGGCTTCGGTGAACGGGTCGATGCAGTCAGCCTTAGGCAGCACAGCGAAGTTGTAGAACGGTGGTGGCGACGAGGTCGACCATTCCAGGGTGTGTGCATTCCACGGGTCACCGTGATCGCAAACGTTCTCTGGCTTGTTGCGGTCACGCACACTGACGTACAGCTGGATCAGTTGGCAGGCGATACCGACAGCGATCATCACCGCACCGAACATGGCAACGTACAGGTACGGTACCCACTCAGGGTTGGTGGTGGCGTTCAGACGACGGGTCATGCCCATGAAGCCCAGTGCATAGAGCGGCATGAACGCGACGAAGAAGCCCGAGATCCAGAACCAGAACGCTGCTTTACCCCAGCCTTCGTGCAGCTTGAAGCCGAACGCTTTCGGGAAGTAGAACGCGAAGCCAGCGATGTAACCGAATACCGCACCGCCGATGATCACGTTGTGGAAGTGCGCGATCACGAACAGGCTGTTGTGCAGCACGAAGTCAGCACCCGGGATGGCCAGCAGTACGCCGGTCATGCCGCCGATGGCGAAGGTCACCATGAAGCCCAGAGTCCACATGACCTGGCTGGTGAAGCGCAGACGGCCCTGGTAGATGGTGAACAGCCAGTTGAACAGCTTCACACCCGTCGGGATGGAAATCAGCATCGTCGCCAGACCGAAGAAGGCGTTGACGCTTGCCCCCGAACCCATGGTGAAGAAGTGGTGCAGCCAGACCATGAAGCCCAGTACCGAGATCGCGCCCGAGGCGTAGATCATCGAGTGGTGGCCGAACAGTTTCTTGCCGGTGAAGGCCGAGATCACTTCCGAGAAGATGCCGAAGGCCGGCAGGATCAGGATGTAAACCTCAGGGTGGCCCCACGCCCAGAACAGGTTGACGTACATCATCGGATTGCCACCAAGTTCATTGGTGAAAATGTGGAAATCCATGTAACGGTCAAGGGTCAGCAGTGCCAGGGTAGCGGTCAGGATCGGGAACGAAGCCACGATCAGAACGTTTGCCCAGGTGCAGGTCCAGGTGAAGATCGGCATGTCCATCAGTTTCATGCCAGGGGTACGCATTTTCAGTACGGTCGCGAGGAAGTTGACCCCGGTTAACGTCGTACCCAATCCGGATAGCTGTAGCGCCCAGATGTAGTAATCCATACCCACGCCAGGACTGTATTGCAGACCCGACAGCGGCGGATACGCAACCCAACCGGTCTTGGCGAATTCACCGATACCCAGCGACAGGTTGATCAGCACAACGCCGGACACCAGCAGCCAGAAGCTCAGGGAGTTCAGGAACGGGAACGCAACGTCACGCGCGCCGATCTGCAGCGGCACTGCAAGGTTCATCAGGCCGGTGAAGAATGGCATCGCCATGAAGATGATCATGATCACACCGTGAGCGGTGAAGATCTGGTCATAGTGTTCAGGTGGCAGGTAGCCAGGCGAACCCTCGGTGGCCATGGCCAGCTGGGTACGCATCATGATCGCATCGGCAAAGCCGCGCAGCAGCATGACCATGGCGACGATGATGTACATCACGCCGATTTTCTTGTGGTCGACCGAAGTCAGCCACTCGGTCCACAGGTACGTCCACTTCTTGAAGTAAGTGATCGCAGCGAACAGCGCCAGACCACCGAGGGCGATCATGGCGATGGTCACCATCACGATCGGCTCGTGGAATGGGACTGCTTCCCAACTTAATTTACCAAACATCGTTTACTCCTCTGCCCCGGCAGCTGAATGCGAACCCGCGTCAATATCCGTGGCCGCCACTTCTTTCTCTTTCTTCTCGTGCTTCAGCGGCTTGCCCGGCTTCATACCTTCGTACTTGTCGACGATGATCTGGAACTGGTTCGGCGTGACCGACGAGTAGAGTTCGACTGGGTTGTTCTGGCTCGGTTTGGCCAGGGCCGCGTATTCAGCCTGATCAAGCTGTTTAGGCGACTTCTTGACTTCACTTACCCAGGCGTCGAAATCTTCCTGAGTAGTGGAGATAGCCTTGAATTTCATACCGGTGAAACCGGCACCGCTGTAGTTGGCGGAGATACCGTCCATTTCAGCGTTGCGGTCAGCGATCAGGTGCAGCTTGGTCTGCATGCCCGCCATCGCGTAGATCTGGCCGCCCAGGCCCGGGATGAAGAACGAGTTCATCACGGCATCGGAGGTGATCTTGAAGTTGATTGGCGTGTGCGCCGGGAACACGATCTTGTTGACCGTGGCAATGCCTTGTTCCGGGTAGATGAACAGCCACTTCCAGTCCAGCGCGACGACTTCGATGGTCACCGGCTTGACGTCAGACTCGATCGGACGATACGGGTCCAGCTCGTGAGTCGAGATGTAAGTGATGTAGCCCAGGGCGATGATGATCAGCACCGGGATGGTCCATACGGCCACTTCGATCTTGGTCGAGTGCGACCACTTCGGCGTGTAGACCGCGTTCTTGTTCGAAGCGCGGTACTTCCAGGCAAACAGGAAGGTCATGACGATGACCGGCACGACGACCAACAGCATCAGCAGCGTGGCGGTGATGATCAGGTTGCGCTGTTCCAGGCCGACCTGGCCCGTTGGATTGAGCAAGGTCATGTTGCAGCCTCCCAGCAACAACGTGCCGAGCAGCGGCACTAGGCCTAGTAATCTGGGGTACCTGTTTTTACTCATCTCACGACCTCTAAAGCAGCTTGCGCAATGCAGTTGGGTTTTGATCGCCAACACTTCACCCTGCCAAGGGTTGGCATTTTCTTTGGATTGAATAAGGGCCGCCCGTCGCGCGTCTCACGCTCGACAAAACCTTGGGACAGCGTTCAGTTCTTATTCGAATTCGTGGTCAAAGGCCTTGTTACAGACCAATTCCATTTGGTGCGGAAAATTGGAAAGGCACCGACACCAGGGTGTCTCGAAAACCTCGCGGCTCGCTCGACACCCGACCTCCTGATCAGTTCCTTGATAAAGGCTGAACAGCGTCGGGAATTCAGTGCGGGCGATTGTAGATAGGTAGCGCCCTATACACCATGTCTTATCCCGAAATAATTTTTATCACTCAGAGCAACAATCCATCGCCATTTTTGCAAAAGTTGCGCAAGTTATCGAAAGCGTTTCTCAATAAAAGCGGCAAAATCTGCCCGCGTAACCGCCTCAAATCAGACAGCTCTGCACCCGATCTACAAACGCTGGAGCGGCGCAAAGCCCGATGTTCCAAGGGCTTCGCCCATCTGCCGGCGCCTGTTAAAACTGCCTGCTCTGGTACGTCCGTGCTCAAGCCCGAAAACACTAAAACTGGCCAATGTTTTTATGTAACAGGCGGCCAATCCGCCGCATCCCGAGTCCCTGCGACAGCCCCTGTGTGACAACATGTCGCACATTTGCCGCACGCTTCATTGCCGTTCGTCACGGTGTTTTCACAAACGCTCTGAAATGCAAAACGCCCCGATTTTCAGCAGCGAAAATCGGGGCGTTTTGTTTATCGGCAGCTCTGCCGAGAAGTTGACTCAGCGCAGCGCTTTTCGATTACGCGAAGTCAGCAGAGGCACCAGAATGACCACCAGCACGAAGGCCACCAGCGCCCATTGCGCCAGCGACAGACCGAGGATCGGCGGATACGGCGTCGAGCAGAAACCGTCAACCTGGAAGCCCAGCGGGAAGATCTTCGCCAGCGGCAGATCATCGACAATCGGCTGCAGCACATCGACGCCACAGCTCACCGCCGGATAGAACTGCGTATAGACGTGATGCCCGGCCACACCGGCCCCGGCGATCGCACAGATCACCACCAGCGTCTCGAACACGGTGATGCTGCGACGGCTGCGCATGCCCGCACCGATAAAGGCGAACAGTGCAATCAGCAACAATGCATAGCGCTGCAGAATGCACAGTGGGCAAGGTGCTTCGCCGAGCACGACCTGCATGTAAAGTGCGCCGCCGATCAACGCCAGGCAGATGATCCCCAGCAACACCAGATAGCGCCGCTCACGCCCCAACCGCATCGTTTCCTCGCTCATTGCCTTTCCTTTGTAAGTCCATGGTCCAGCCGGCCGGCGGCTGAAATTGTCGCAAGTCTACACCGGGGCAATAAACGATAGAGCGGTTAAGGAATGATTAACCAACATGGCTTTTGCGGCGCGCAGAAGATTCGCGAGCAGGCTCGCTCCCACAATGGAACTGCGTCGAACGCAAATCCGGTGGGAGCGAGCCTGCTCGCGAACGAGACAACTCGGTCTCGGATCACTCCAGAGCAGCAGCCGGGCCGAAGAACTCGTAACGGCTCTGTTTCTCCGGCACGCCCAACGCTTTCAGATGCCGCTTGATCGCGCCCATGAACCCTTTCGGTCCGAGGAAGTACGCATCGACATCACGCTGCGCCGGCAGCCACTGGCCGAGCAGTTCTTCGCTGAGCAGGCCAAACTTGTCCGCTGCCGGGCTGACGCCATCTTCTTCGGCGTAGCAATAGAAGCGCTTGAGTTGCGGATGACGCGCCGCCAGCCCATCGACCCAGTCACGGAATGCGTGGACGCTGCCATTGCGCGCGCAGTGGATAAAGTGCACCGGACGTTCGGTGGCCAGCGCTGCTTCCAGCATCGCCAGCGTCGGAGTGATGCCGACGCCGCCGCTGATCAGCACCAGCGGCTTGTCGCTGGCCGCTAGGGTGAATTCGCCCGACGGCGGGAACAGTTGGATGCTCGCGCCGACGTGCAGTTGATCATGCAGGTAGTTGGACGCGCGACCATTCGGTTCACGCTTGACGCTGATGCGGTACTGACCGTTATTGGCCAGTGCCGACAGCGAATAGTTGCGACGGATTTCTTCGCCGTCGAGGATCAGCTTCATGCCGATGTACTGACCCGGTTCGGCCGCAAGAATCGGCCCTTTGTCCGCCGGTTCGAAGTAGAACGAGGTGATTTCGGCGCTCTCTTGCACCTTCGCCGCAACAATGAATTCCCGCCCACCGCGCCAGCCGCCGACGGCTTGTTCCTTCAGGTCATAGATCGCGGCTTCCGCGCCGATCAGGATGTCGGCCAGTTGCCCGTACGCAGCGCCCCAGGCACTCATCACCTCTGGTGTGGCGATCTCTTCGCCGAGCACTTCGGAAATGGCGCGCAGCAGGCAGGTGCCGACGATCGGGTAATGCTCTGGCAGAATCTGCAGGGCGACGTGTTTGTTGATGATCTTCGCCACCAGATCGCCCAACTGGTCGAGCTGATCGATGTGCCGGGCGTACATCAGCACGCCGTTGGCCAAGGCACGCGGCTGATCGCCACTGGCCTGATGCGCTTGGTTGAACAGCGGGCGCACTTGCGGGTATTCGGAGAGCATCATGCGGTAGAAATGCGTGATCAACGCCTCGCCGCCGCTTTCCAGCAGAGGCACGGTGGATTTGATGATGGCACGATCCTGGACGCTAAGCATAAGGTGACTCCTGCGCTTTCTTGAAAGATTGCATTAGGGATATCAGCTTTCGTGCCAACTAATTAATCCTTTGAATTCAACAGCTTGAAACCTACTTAGTCATTTAGACACAAATGAACGTATAGTCATCGCGACTACACCTTGTCTCTTTGACTACATAACCATGACCGCTAAATCCCTGCTTACCGCCCTGCTGCCTCTGGTCGCCGACCTCTCCCGCGAACTGCCCGAAGGTGAGCGCTATCGGCGTTTGCTCGAGGCCATGCGCGCCTTGTTGCCCTGCGATGCCGCCGCGTTGTTGCGTCTGGATGGCGAGTCCCTGGTGCCGCTGGCGGTAGATGGCTTGAGTACCGATACCCTCGGCCGGCGCTTCAAGGTCAGCGAGCATCCGCGTTTCGAGATTCTGCTCGCAGGCATCGGGCCGACGCGCTTCGCCGCCGACAGCGACCTGCCCGATCCTTATGACGGATTGGTCGATGGCCTCGACGATCACCTCGAAGTTCACGACTGCCTCGGCTGTCCTTTATTCGTCGATGAAAAACTCTGGGGCCTGATCACCCTCGACGCACTGGACCCGGAGCGTTTCGAGCCGATCGAACTCGACGCCCTGCAAGCCTTCGCCAGCCTCGCCTCGGCCACGGTCAATGCGGCCGAACGCATCGAACGTCTGGCCACCCGCGCCGAAGACGAGCATCAGCGCGCCGAGGTTTACCGTCAGGCCAGCGGTCAGCAGAACCGCGAAATGATCGGCCAGAGCAAGGCGCATAAACGTCTGGTGGAAGAAATCAATCTGGTCGGCGGCAGTGATCTGACCGTTCTGATCACCGGCGAAACCGGGGTCGGCAAAGAGCTGGTAGCCCAAGCGATCCACGCCGCCTCCGCGCGCGCCGACAAACCGATCATCAGCCTCAACTGCGCCGCCCTCCCCGACACGCTGGTGGAAAGCGAACTGTTCGGCCACGTGCGCGGCGCCTTCACCGGCGCCACCAGCGACCGGCGCGGCAAGTTCGAACTGGCCAATGGCGGCACGCTGTTTCTTGATGAAGTCGGCGAGCTGTCGCTGACGGTCCAGGCCAAGTTGCTGCGCGTATTGCAGAGCGGTCAATTGCAGCGCCTGGGCTCGGACAAAGAGCACCAGGTCGACGTGCGTCTGATTGCCGCGACCAATCGTGATCTGGCCGAAGAAGTGCGCAGCGGTCGCTACCGTGCCGACTTCTATCACCGCTTGAGCGTGTACCCGCTGCGGGTGCCGGCCCTGCGCGATCGCGGGCGCGACGTGTTGCTGCTCAGTGGCTTCTTTCTCGAGCAGAACCGCTCGCGCATGGGCCTCAATAGCCTGCGTTTGAACAGTGATGCTCAGGAAGCGCTGCTCGCCTACACCTGGCCGGGCAATGTGCGCGAACTGGAGCACCTGATCGGCCGCAGTGCGCTGAAAGCGCTGGGTAACTGCAAAGTGCGGCCGAAGATTCTGAGTCTGAGCGCGGCGGACCTGGATTTGCCCCGTGAGGTTGTGGATAACGTGGTTGCGCCTGCCAGTGCCGACTTGGCCAATGTGATGCCGATGATCGGTGGTGATTTGCGTAGTGCCACCGATGAGTTTCAGCGGCGGTTGATCGGTACAGTGCTGGAGCGTCACCAGGATAACTGGGCGAGTGCGGCCCGGGAGTTGGGGGTGGATCGGGCGAATCTGGGGCGGATGGCCAAACGACTAGGCATGAAGAGCTAAAAGCACACCCTCACCCTAGCCCTCTCCCAGAGGGAGAGGGGACTGATTGGGGGATATTGAAGAATTCCACTGACGTGAAAGATTTCTTCCGAATCCATAATCGACTCGGTCGTTCAGGTCGGTGTAAAACGCCAGACACCTCCGTCGGCCCCCTCTACCTCTGGGAGAGGGCTGGGGTGAGGGGCAGTGATAGAGAGAACAGCGATCAACTCAAGCCGACTACCCGACAACTAACCTAAAGCCCATCCCTTTAACGCCGATAACACGGCATCAAAAGTTTCTGGCGATTCCCACTCTCGCCCCACAGAAGGTTCTTATGTCCTCCACCAAAGCCCGCGCAGATTCACTTTCGCTTCTGCTGTTTACCTTGCGCAGCGGCAAGCTGATGGCGATCAACCTGCTGAAAGTCAGTGAAATCATCCCCTGCCCGCCGCTGACCAAGCTGCCGGAGTCGCACCCGCACGTTAAAGGCATCGCCTCGCTGCGCGGTGCATCGCTGTCGGTGATCGATCTCAGCCGCGCGATCGGCGAGCGGCCTCTGGAAGATCCCAACGGTGGCTGCCTGATCGTCACCGATGTCAGCCGTTCCAAGCAGGGTCTGCATGTGCAGGCGGTCAGCAAGATCGTCCATTGCCTGACCACCGACATCAAGCCGCCACCGTTCGGCTCTGGCGGCTCGCGCGCCTACATCACCGGCGTGACCTCGGTGGACGGTACGCTGGTGCAGGTGTTGGATATCGAAAAAGTCATCCACAGCATCGCCCCGGCGCAGATCGAAATGGCGCCGACCGACCTGACCATGGAAGACGCTGAAGTGCTCGGCAACGCGCGCATTCTGGTGGTCGATGACAGCCAGGTGGCCCTGCAGCAATCGGTGCACACCCTGCGCAACCTCGGCCTGCAATGCCACACCGCGCGCAGTGCCAAGGAAGCCATCGACTGCCTGCTCGACCTGCAAGGCACCGCGCAGCAGATCAATCTGATCGTCTCCGACATCGAAATGTCGGAAATGGACGGCTACGCCTTCACCCGAACCCTGCGCGAGACCCCGGACTTTGCGCACTTGTACGTCTTGCTGCACACCTCCCTCGACAGCGCGATGAACAGTGAAAAGGCCCGACTGGCCGGTGCCAATGCGGTGCTGACCAAGTTCTCCTCGCCGGAGCTGACCCAACGCCTGATCGAAGCCGCCAAGCACGTCGCGGCCAACGGGCACTGAGTCTTGGCCGAGACGTTTTGCTTTCTGCTGCGGCGCGACTTGAGTGGGGTTCTGCCGGATGCGCAGTGGCCGGACGGGGTTGAGCTGTCCGTCTACTGCGAGGAGCTGGCGCCGGCGGTGCATCAGTTGATGCAGCTCGGACAGCTGGAAGGTGGCGGTCGAGTGCCGTCACTGGACGACTGGCGTCAGCGCTTTGCCAGCGACCCTGAATACGATCCAGCTTTGTGTTTCGTGGCCTGCGATGCCGAGGGCGTGGTGGGCGTGGCGCAGTGCTGGACCAGTGCGTATATCAAGAATCTGGTAGTGCACCCGCGAATGCAGGGCCGGGGGCTTGGACGCGCGTTGTTGCTGCATGCCTTCAGCGTCTTTCAACAGCGGCGCGAGGGGTTTGTCGATTTGCGGGTTCTGGAGGACAACCTGCGGGCGCGGCGGTTGTATGAGAGTGTCGGGATGGTTGTGGTTCGGCGCGAGCTTGTGCCCGACTGATCTACCGCTTTCGCGAGCAGGCTCGCTCCCACAGATGGATTGCATTTCAAACTGTGGGAGCGAGCCTGCTCGCGAAGGGCAGCACTGGCAACTTCCGCTATCCGACAGACTCCAACCTTGGCCATAACCAAGGATGCCCCAACCATGAAAGCCATCACCCTAGCGCTGCTCAGCCTCACCGCCCTCGCCTCCCAGGCCCACGCCTCCAGCCCCGACGCCTGGGCTGCCTATGACAAGACCGTACTCGCCAGCTGCACCAAGGCCAGTGGCCTGAAAAACGTCAAACCGGTCGGCACACCTGCGCAATTCGATGACCGCGTCGGTTACACCGCTGTCCTGCTGCAAGGCCAATACCCGCAAAAACACTTGAAAGGCCAGCAAGGCAGCGAGCTGTGTCTGTACAACAAACAGTCGAAAACCGCGTTCGTCACCGAGTGGGATTCGATTCGTCCGGTCACGAAAACCCACTGAGTGGCGCAGTCCTTGCTTCGATCCGGTTCTGTGCGGTGGTTTTCCGCCACCGTTTCACACCCTGATTGAAGACAGATCGCTCAATGAATACGACGTTTTCCTGCGTAGGTTGCGGCAAATGCTGCACCGACCACCATGTCCCGCTGACGCTCGCCGAAGCCCGCATGTGGGCGGCCGATGGCGGTCAGGTGATCGTGCTGGTCGAGGCATTTCTCGGCAATGGCCTGGGCCTGCCGGCGCAGCAGCGCGAACATGCCGAGCGCCGTTCGGCGTTGGTCCGCAGTGGCACTGCCGATGCTCATGTGGCGATCACCTTTGCCGCCTACAACGTCGGCCCCTGCCGGAATCTTGACGACGACAAGCGCTGCCGGATCTACGAGCGGCGCCCGCTGGTGTGCCGGATTTACCCGGCGGAAATCAATCCGCACATCCCGCTCAATCCAGCTGCCAAGGATTGCCCGCCAGAGTCCTGGGAACAGGGGCCGGAGCTGATCGTGGGCGGCGAGTTGGTTGATCGGGAACTGGTTGAGCTGATCCAGCGTTCGCGTCAGGCGGATCGAGATGACATCAGACTCAAGGATGCGATCTGCGCAATGTTGGGGATTCGCACCACGGCGCTCAAGGGCGACGGGTTCACCGCGTACTTGCCGAACATGGATGCGTTTGCAGCGGTGATCGACCAGGTGAGCGCGCAACCGCTGGCGGCGCGAACCAGTGAATGGCTGTTTCATTTGTCCGGCGATGACGTGGCCGGACAGGTACTGGCTGCGGGTGGGCAGGTGGTGACGGAACCGGCGCAGACTTATGCGTTTATTTCATTGCGCGCGGCTTGATCTGATATTTGTGCTGTAGCGGATGTCGCTTTCGCGAGCAGGCTCGCTCCCACAGGATTGGGTTCTACACAAATCCAATAGTGGGAGCGAGCCTGCTCGCGAAGAGGCCGCCACCATCACTTTCCGATGTCAGCGCTTGCCCATCGACCGACGCGTCCCCGGCGGCGCCATGCCCGGGGTCTTGGTATGGCCATTCTTCGCGCCATTCTTGTACCACGGCTGATTCGAGCCTTTCGCCGAAGCCAGCTCGCCCGGCTTGAACGGGAACTTGAACGCCGGAATCTCGGCCTTGGTTTCGCTGGCGTCAGCCACTTCAGCCGGGACGTCGCTCACAGCGTCGTCAACCGGCGGTTGGGTCGGGGAAGTCATAAAAGCTCCGGGAACAAAAAGTCGGCCCGATCAGTGAGCCGCAAAGGCGCGCAGTATACCTGTGCGCTCTGGCTCGGCATCTGAAGATTTGCACCGTGCGCTGAATGGCTGCCTGGCACTGACACTGCGTGATGATATTTCAGTTCATGCGTTGTTGAACGTCACCCAACAATTGCGACGTGCTCTCCAGCAATTGCTCAAGAAGCGCGTCATCTTCATCCATATAGCCTTCGTATTCGGCGACATTGCGCCGCTCATGGCACAGCGCAAACAATCGCACCTGAACCTTGCTGCTTTGCGTGGTATGGATCAGGCACTGGAATACCAGATAGCGCTTGTCCGATCGATAGCCACTCAGGCGAAGAGCTGTCAGCGCCAGCGCGTGAGCGGCGTTGTAGGCCAAATCGAACCGGCTGGAAAACGACAGTGTGCAAGTGTGCGCATCCTTGAGCCTGTCCAAAGCCGAGCGCATCAGACCTTCACACTCCTTGCGGTCAGGTGGCTCCGCTTTCAGTACACCGCTACGTAGAAGATTCTCCAGACTCTCGTTGCTGCCCATCCTTGGACTCCAAAGGGTTTGCCCCTGACAGATCGATTTTTTCCTGCTGCATCACTCGCATGACAAAACTGTTCTGTGCCGCCAGCTTCCTGGCCCAGTCTTGCGGGGTGTATAGCGTCGGGTTGATGGGACGCCCCAATTGCTCCTCCAACGGCATGAGTCGCTCCATCAACTCACTGTAGTGCAGGCTTTCGCCAATCAGCATGAGATCTATGTCACTGAGTGTGTTCGCCGAGTTTTTGGCGATGGAGCCATACACGAACGCCCACGTGATCTGTTCGGCAAACGGTTCTAATGCCTGACGAAGAGGCTCGGCAAAACCGAATGTCTTGCGCGTGATGCCCAGAAGCTCCGCGTAGATAGGACATGCGGGGTTGGCCTGGTAATGGGTCTGGTTACCCACTCGAGTCATGCTGAGAATCCCGGCTCGTTGCAATCGATCGAGTTCACGCATCAGGCCGCCTTTGCCAACCCGTGCCCAGCGCACAATTTCGTTGGCGTAGAACGTCTGGTCAGGCTTGCCGAACAACAATCCCAACACTTTTTGCTGGGTGGCGGTGAACAGGGCTTCGCTTAAAGAAAGGTTTTCCACTGGCGCAAACCGAAGAGTCCCAAAACAGGAACGATAGGTCCCTTTTAGGGACTTATCAACTCAACGGTAATCGCAGCCACTGCAATTAACGTCGGAAACTGACAATCCTGACAGCCAGCCGTCACCCTGCCGACCGCCTGACCGGTTTATAACTGGTCAATCTGCCCAAACTCCAGACTTCGGCGCCGCGCATGTCCATCCAGAAAAACAAAGTCCTGCTGGCCACTCTCCTGATTCTGCTGGCAGCCGCCGGCCTGTGGTTCGCGCTGAAACCGACGCCGGCCAAACTGGCTACACCGACTGCCATTCCGGTACGGGTGGTGACGGTCAGCGCCAGAGACGTGCCGCGTTACACCAGCGGCATCGGCTCGGTGCTGTCGCTGCACAGCGTGGTGGTGCGCCCGCAGATCGACGGGATCCTGACGAAAATTCTGGTCAAGGAAGGTCAGCTGGTCAAAGCAGGCGACCTGCTCGCCACCATCGACGACCGCTCGATCCGCGCCAGCCTCGACCAGGCCCGGGCGCAGTTGGGCGAGAGTCGGGCGCAGTTGCAGGTCGCGCTGGTCAATCTCAAGCGCTACAAACTGCTCAGCGTCGACGACGGCGTATCGAAACAGACCTTCGACCAGCAACAGGCCTTGGTCAATCAGCTCAAAGCCACGGCACAAGGCAATCAGGCCTCGATCGATGCGGCGCAGGTGCAACTCTCCTACACGCAGATTCGCTCCCCGGTCACCGGGCGCGTCGGTATTCGTACGGTCGATGAAGGCAACTTCCTGCGCATGACCGACACCCAAGGCCTGTTCACCGTCACGCAGATCGACCCGATCGCCGTCGAATTCTCCCTGCCGCAGCAGATGCTGCCGACCCTGCAGAGTCTGATCAGCGATCCGCAACGCGCCCCGGTCAAGGCGTACATCGGAGCCGATACTGATGGCGAAACCGGCAATCTGCTCGGCGAAGGTCAGCTGACCCTGATCGACAATCAGATCAACGCCAACACCGGCACCATCCGCGCCAAGGCCGAATTCGCCAATGCCAGCCAGAAGCTCTGGCCGGGTTTGCTGGTGACGGTAAAAATTCAGACGGCTGTGGATAAAGATGCGCTGGTGGTTCCGCCCACCGTCGTACAGCGTGGCCTCGAACAACACTTTGTTTACCGTGTGAAGGACGACAAGGTCGAGGCAGTGCCGGTACAAATGGTTTATCAGGGCAGCGGCCAGGACATCATCAAAGGTGTCAACGCTGGTGACGTGCTGGTGACCGACGGCCAGTCGCGACTCAAACCGGGCTCGAGCGTGCAAGTCATGAGCGAGCCAGCGCAAGTGGTGCAGGCGGAGCCCAAGCCATGAACTCGCACAAGGGCATCTCGACCTGGTGCATCGATCACCCGGTGGCGACGATTTTGCTGACCTTCGCTCTGGTACTGGTCGGCGTAATTGCCTTCCCGCGTTTGCCGATTGCGCCACTGCCGGAAGCGGAATTTCCTACGATCCAGGTCTCGGCACAGTTGCCCGGCGCCAGCCCCGACACCATGGCTTCCTCAGTGGCCACGCCGCTGGAGGTGCAATTCAGCGCCATCCCCGGCATGACCCAGATGACCTCCAGCAGTGCGCTGGGCTCAACTCTGCTGACCTTGCAGTTCACCCTCGAGAAAAGCATCGACACCGCCGCCCAGGAAGTACAGGCGGCGATCAACACCGCCGCCGGCAAGTTGCCCAAAGACATGCCGACGCTGCCAACATGGAAGAAGGTCAACCCGGCCGACAGCCCGGTGCTGATCCTCAGTGTCAGCTCGACACAGATGCCCGGCACTGAACTCAGCGACCTGGTGGAAACCCTGCTCTCGCGTCAGATCAGTCAGGTCGACGGCGTCGGCCAGATCAACATCACCGGCCAGCAACGCCCGGCGATTCGCGTACAAGCCTCGGCGGACAAACTCGCGGCCATCGGCCTGACGCTGGCCGACATTCGGCTGGCGATCCAGCAAACCAGTCTTAATCTGGCCAAAGGTGCGCTGTACGGCGAATCGAGCATCTCGACGCTGTCGACCAACGACCAGTTGTTCCACCCCGAGGACTACAGCGAGCTCATCGTTTCTTACAAGGATGGCGCCCCGGTTCACCTGCGCGATGTCGCCAAAGTCGTCAACGGTGCGGAAGATGCCTACGTGCAGGCCTGGGCCGGAGATCGCCCCGGTGTGAATCTGGTGATTTTCCGCCAGCCCGGCGCCAACATCGTTGAAACCGTCGACCGCATTCAAGCCGCCCTGCCCGGCCTCGAAGCGATGCTGCCGGCCTCGGTGCAGGTGAAAACCCTGATCGACCGCACGCAGACCATCCGCGCCTCACTGCATGAAGTCGAAATCACCTTGCTCATCGCGATTCTGCTGGTGGTCGCGGTGATGGCGCTGTTCCTGCGCCAGTTGTCGGCGACGCTGATTGTCTCGGCGGTGCTCGGCGTCTCGCTGATTGCCAGTTTCGCCCTGATGTACATCCTCGGCTTCAGCCTGAACAACCTGACGCTGGTGGCGATCGTCGTCGCGGTCGGCTTCGTCGTGGACGATGCGATCGTGGTGGTGGAAAACATCCATCGCCATCTCGAGGCCGGCGATGACATGCGCGAGGCGGCGATCAAGGGGGCCGGCGAGATTGGCTTCACCGTCGTTTCGATCAGTTTCTCACTGGTGGCGGCGTTCATTCCGCTGCTGTTCATGGGCGGTGTGGTCGGGCGCCTTTTCAAGGAATTCGCCCTGACCGCGACTTCGACGATCATGATTTCCGTGGTGGTGTCGCTGACGCTGGCGCCAACCCTTGCCGCGCTGTTTATGCGTAAGCCGGTACATCACGCCAACGCCCAACCCGGTTTCAGCGAACGCCTGCTCGGCTGGTACGAAAAGGGCCTGCGCCGCGCCCTCGATCATCAGAAATTGATGATCGGCGTATTCGGTCTCTCGCTGGCGTTGGCGGTCGCCGGCTACATTTTCATTCCCAAGGGGTTCTTCCCGGTGCAGGACACCGGTTTTGTCCTCGGCACCACTGAAGCCGCTGCGGATATCTCCTACGGCGACATGGTGAAAAAACACTTGGCGATGGCCGAAATCGTCGCGGCCGATCCGGCGGTGCAGGCCTTCTCGCACTCGGTCGGGGTGTCCGGCAGCAACCAGACCATCGCCAACGGGCGCTTCTGGATCGCCCTGAAAAAACGTGGCGACCGCGATGTCAGCGCCAGCCAGTTCATCGACCGCATCCGCCCGCAACTGATGAAAGTGCCCGGCATCGTCCTTTATTTGCGCGCCGGGCAGGACATCAACCTAAGCTCCGGCCCCAGCCGTGCGCAGTACCAATACGTACTCAAGAGCAACGACGGCGCGACCCTCGCCACCTGGACCCAGCGCCTGACCGAGAAACTGCGCAGCAACCCGGCGTTTCGCGACATTTCCAACGATCTGCAACTGGGCGGCAGCATCACCCACATTAGCATCGACCGCAGCGCCGCCGCGCGTTTCGGCCTGACCGCCAGCGATGTCGACGAGGCGCTGTACGATGCATTCGGCCAACGGCAGATCAATGAATTCCAGACCCAGGTCAACCAGTACAACGTGATTCTCGAGCTGGACACCAAACAGCGCGGCAAGGCCGAAAGCCTCAACTATTTCTACCTGCGCTCGCCACTGAGCGGCGAGATGGTGCCGCTGTCGGCGCTGGCAAGGTTTGACGCGCCAACCATCGGCCCGCTGTCGATTGCTCACGACGGCATGTTCCCCGCCGCCAATATGTCATTCAACCTCGCCCCCGGCGTGGCATTGGGCGATGCGGTGATTCAGCTCAACCAGGCCAAGGCCGAGATCGGCATGCCCACCGCGATCAGCGGCAATTTCCAGGGTGCGGCGCAGGCGTTCCAGAGTTCGCTGGCCAGCCAGCCGTGGCTGATTCTGGCGGCGCTGGTGGCGGTGTACATCATTCTCGGCGTGCTTTATGAAAGCTTCGTGCATCCACTGACGATCATTTCGACCCTGCCGGCGGCAGGTCTGGGCGCGGTGATCATGCTGTGGATCTGCGGCCAGGACTTTTCGATCATGGCGTTGATCGGTCTGGTGCTGCTGATCGGCATCGTCAAAAAGAACGGCATCCTGATGATCGACTTCGCGCTCGAGGCGCAGCGCCAGCGCGGTCTGCCGCCGCAGGAGGCGATTTTCGAAGCGTGCATCACCCGGTTCCGGCCAATCATCATGACCACCCTCGCCGCCCTGCTCGGCGCATTGCCGCTGATGCTCGGCTACGGCACCGGCGCCGAACTGCGCCAGCCGTTGGGGATTGCCGTGGTCGGCGGTTTGCTGGTCAGCCAGATGCTGACGCTGTTCACCACGCCGGTCATATACTTATGGCTCGAGCGGCTGTTTCACCGGCACTCACACCCACCAGCCCCAACGCCCGCAACGGCACTGGCGACCACAGACTGAGGCGGTCATGCGCGTTCTGATCATCGAAGACGAAGAAAAAACCGCGGATTATCTGCACCGTGGCCTGACCGAACAGGGCTACACCGTCGACCTTGCCCGCGACGGTGTCGAAGGCCTGCATCTGGCGCTGGAATGCGACTACGCCGTGATCGTCCTCGACGTCATGCTGCCGGGGCTCGATGGCTTCGGCGTACTGCGCGCATTACGTGCGCGCAAGCAGACCCCGGTGATCATGCTCACCGCCCGCGAGCGCGTCGAAGATCGGATAAAGGGCCTGCGCGACGGCGCCGACGATTACCTCGGCAAACCGTTTTCCTTTCTCGAACTGGTCGCCCGCCTGCAAGCGCTGACCCGCCGCAGCGGCGGCCATGAGCCGGTGCAAGTGACCATCGCCGACCTGTGGATCGACCTGATCAGCCGCAAGGCCACCCGCGCTGGAACGCGCCTGGATCTGACCGCGAAAGAGTTTTCCCTGCTCAGCGTGCTCGCCCGTCGCCAAGGCGAAATCCTTTCGAAGACCGCAATCGCCGAAATGGTCTGGGACATCAATTTCGACAGTGACGCCAACGTCGTCGAAGTCGCGATCAAACGCCTGCGCGCCAAGCTCGACGGGCCATTCAACGAAAAACTGCTGCACACCATTCGCGGCATGGGTTATGTGCTGGAGAGCCGTGGTGTCCAGTAACTCGATTGCCTTGCGCCTGAGCGGCATGTTCACGCTGGTGGCGCTGGTGGTGTTTCTGTTGATTGGCGGCGCGCTGTATCAGCAGGTCGACAAAGGCCTGGATTTGTTGCCCGAAGCCGAGCTGGACGCGCGTTACAGCGTGCTCGAATCCACCGTCGGCCGTTACGGCACGCCGGAGCATTGGGTGAAGATCAACAACAAGCTCAAACTGCTCGGTGAGGAAGACAAGCGCATCAGCTTCTGGATCAGCAGCGGTGATCCGCGCTACGAATACGGCAACCTTACGCCGCAGATTCGTGCCGCCATCAATGGCCCGTTGGGCATGCACGATCTGCAACTGCCCGATCAGCCCTACCCGCTGAAAGTGCTGGTCAGTCAGTTCCCCGCCAAGGACCAGCGTCCGCCGTTGCGCTTCATGATCGGCATCGACACCGAGACGCTGCATCAGACCCAGCATCACTTGCTCATCGCCCTGATCAGTCTGGCGATTGTCGGGGTGCTGCTGGCCTCTGCATTGGGCTATTGGGTCGCAAGAATCGGTCTGAAGCCGTTGATCAAACTGTCGCAGGAAGCCCAGCGTCTGGCACCACCGCTGCGCGCCGGACGCTTGCGCCTGTCGCCGCTGCCGCCGGAACTGGAACAGTTTGTCGAGTCGTTCAACTCGACCCTGGAACGGGTCGAACTGGCCTATTCACGGCTGGAATCATTCAACGCCGACGTCGCCCATGAACTGCGCTCGCCGCTGACCAACCTGATCGGCCAGACCCAGGTCGCACTGACTCGCGGGCGCTCCGCCGAACACTATTTCGAAGTGCTGCAATCGAACCTCGAAGAGCTGGAGCGGCTGCGTTCGATCATCAACGACATGCTTTTTCTGGCCAGCGCCGATCAGGGCAACAAGGCGACCAAACTGACCTCGACGTCATTGGCTGATGAGGTGGCGACGACGCTGGACTATCTGGATTTCATCCTTGAAGACGCGCAGGTTGAAGTGCAAGTCAGCGGCGATGCGCAAGTGCAGATCGAGGTCGCGCATCTGCGCCGGGCGCTGATCAATTTGCTCAGCAACGCGGTGCAGCACACCGAACCGGGTCAAGTGATCGAGGTGCGCATCGAGGTTGAAGAACATCAGGTAAGCATTGGCGTAGCCAATCCCGGGACGCCGATTGCCAGCGAGCATCTGCCGAGGTTGTTCGAACGGTTTTATCGGGTTGATGCCTCGCGTAGCAACAGCGGCAATAACCACGGGCTGGGGCTGGCGATCGTCAAGGCGATTGCGCTGATGCATGGCGGGGATGTGTTTGTGCGCAGTGACCGGGGCATGAACACCTTCGGCATTCACCTTCCGGTCTGAATGCTCAGCCAAGCCCTGTGGCGAGGGGATTTATCCCCGCTCGACTGCGCAGCAGTCGCAAATCCTGTGCACAAGGTCCAAGAATCTTTGAGGCTGGAATTCTTGGGGCCGCTTCGCAGCCCAACGGGGATAAATCCCCTCGCCACAGGCCACCATCACGCACAGACCGGGTTGTTACCCGTGCCGATCTTTGCTTTTGCCGTAACAGTCATTTATGAAAATCACGCTGTTTCCCAACCCTCGGCAACCTTATCTTTGCCCGCACCAAACAGCACTCGCCAAGCGAGAAGGTTTTCAAGATGTCCAACAGTATGGGTATTGCCAGCGCATTCGTTTTGTCCTCATTGATCCTGTCGCCGATGGCGATGGCTGAAGAATCGCAAGCGTTCGTGGCGCACAATGTCGCTCGTGCGCAGGCATTCGATCAGCATCAGGCCGAAGTGATGGCCAAGGCTCAAGACGCGACGCAATCCCCGCAGGCCGCTACTTCCCAGGCTCAAGCGCTCGAGAAAGACAGCTGAGTCTCACCGCGAAAGGTTTCCCTCGACGCGGTTGTTTGGCTCTTCCCGTTCAACCGTCGTCACTCCAGGCCGCTGCCATTCAGCGGCCTTTTTTCGTTGTGGTCTGAAAGCCGTCTGCTGCGTCTGTAACAACAAGAAACATCAAGCCGCTCAAGAAACAGAGCGGCCCGCTGACCCAAGGAGCCCCACCGCACGTGTTTTACCCTGTCCGCCTCACCCCGCTGTTCATTGCAATTGCCGCAACGATTGCCCCCGCTGTCCACGCCGATGAGCGTGCCCAACAGGGCTTCGTCGCAGGCTCGAGCCTCAACCTCAACGCCCGCAACTACTACATGAATCGCAACCGCTTGCAGAAGGCGGACGACAATATCGAGTGGGGTCAGGGTTTTCTCGGCGTATTCCAGTCTGGCTACACCGAAGGCACGGTCGGCTTCGGCGTCGATGCCCATGCCATGCTCGGCTTGAAACTCGATGGCGGAGGCGGGACCGACGGTTCGAGCATCCTGCCGGTCAGCGATGGCAACGGCAAAGCGCCGGGCTCGTTCTCCACCGCAGGCGGGACTTTGAAGATGCGCGCCTTCGATACCGAGTTGAAGGCCGGTGATCTGTTCCTCACCAACCCGGTCATCGCCGGCGGCGACACGCGGATGCTGCCGCAGACCTTTCGTGGCATCAGCCTGAGTAACCGCAGCTTCGACGGCTGGCTGATCGAAGGTGGCCAGGCCAGTTTCACCAAACCCTATAACCAGAGTGGTCATACCCGCATCGGAACGTCATACGGCACCCTCGCCGACGGCGACAAAAGCCAGCACCTGAACTGGGCCGGTGTGGCCTGGAGCGGCGTTGAGGGCCTGACCAGCAGCCTTTACGCGTCCGAGCTCAAGGACATCTGGAACCAGTACTACTACGACCTCGACTACACCTGGCAACTGAACGATCTGGTCAGCCTCAACCCGGGCCTGCACTTCTATCACACGCAAGACACCGGCGATGCGCTGCTCGGCGACATCGACAACAACACTTACAGCATGCATCTAACCGTCGGCATCGGCAGCCACAGCGTCACTGCCGCGTATCAGCGGGTCAACGGCAACACGCCGTTCGACTACATCAGCCAGGGCGACAGCGTTTATCTGGACAACTCTCAGCAATACTCGGATTTCAACGGCCCGAACGAACGCTCGTGGAAGCTCAAGTACGCTTATGACTTCACCGGTGTCGGCATCCCCGGCCTGACTTCGGCGCTGTCTTATTCACGCGGCACGGTCGACCTGACCAAAGCCGACCCTAACAGCGCAGGCTATTCGAGCTGGTACAGCGCCGATGGCCGCAACGCCAAGCATTGGGAACGCGACATCGATTTGCAGTACGTCGTACAAAGCGGCCAGGCCAAGGATCTCGCGGTGCGCCTGCAATGGGCGACCAACCGGGGCGGCAACGGCTACGGCGCGATTGATTCGGATACAGATGAATACCGCGTGATCATCGACTACCCGGTCAACGTCTTCTAAGATCGGCGCTGCGTTTTACAGACCCTGTGATTTCCCCTGTGGGAGCGAGCCTGCTCCGGGCGGCGTTCCGACGAAAGCTGATTGTCAGTCAACATCTGTGTTGGATGACACACCGCTTTCGCGAGCAGGCTCGCTCCCACAGGTTCGTCCGGCGTCAGCCCAACTAAGCTTATGAAACCACTCCAACCGGCTCCCCATCATGATCGCCAGCCGCACGCCTTCCATCACCGGCCTTACCGGTCGCCCCGAGCGCCTGCTGATCCTCGGCAGCCTGCTGACCGTGATTGCGATGGTGTGCATCGTCACTTTCCTGCTGATCCGCGAATATGCCAGTGCGCAGGAAGCTGCCACCCGCCGCGCGACCACCATTGCGCAATTGATCGATGCCGATGTGCTGCGCACCGTCGAGCTGTACGACCTGACGCTGCAAGGGCTGATCGCCGCCGCCCAGCGTGACGACCTGCAGAACGTTTCGCCGCAGATCCGTCATCTGGCGCTGTTCGATCGCTCTGCCACCGCGCGCTTCAAGGGCGACATCCTGCTGCTCGACAAGCATGGCGAGGTGATCGCCGACTCCTCGCGCATCGAAGCGAAACCGGGCAATTTCGCCGACCGCGATTATTTTCTCACTCACGCATTCAACCGCGACATCGGCATGTTCATCAGCCGCCCGTTCAAGACCCGCTGCGATTGCGAAGAGGCCGATCAGTGGCGCATCAGCTTCAGCCGACGCATCTCCTCGCAGACCGGCGAATTTCTCGGCGTGGCGGTGGCGTCGCTGAAACTCGACTACTTCGACGACCTGTTCAAAAGCCTCGACATCGGCACCGACAGCACGTTGAACATCATCAACAGCGATGGCGTGCTGCTCGCGCAGAAGCCGTATCTGCAAAGCGATTCGGTCGGCAAGAGTTTCGGCAACCGCCCCAATGTCGTGCGGATTCTCAGCGACCGCGATGGCAGCGGCAGTTTCACCAGTACCTCGAGCATGGATAAACAACGTCGGCTCTATACCTACTCGCGGGTCGGCAATCTGCCGTTGACCGTGATGGTGGCGCTGTCCAGCGAGGAAGTGTTCGGCGCCTGGCGGCGCACAGCGATGCTGATCAGCGGCGCCACCGGCGTGTTGTGCCTGGGGCTGTTGTGGCTGACCTGGCTGCTCGCTCGGGAACTGCGTTTGCGCCATCGCGCCGAACGCGAACTGGCGCAACTGGCTGCCACCGATGACCTGACCGGAGTAGCCAACCGGCGCATGCTCGACCAGACCCTGCGCCACGAATGGTTCCGCGCCCAGCGCTCCGGCCAGCCGCTGTCGGTGATGATGATCGATGCCGACCACTTCAAGGCCTTCAATGATCGCCATGGCCATCAGGCTGGGGATCAGGTGTTGCGTGAACTGGCCAAGGTGATCACGGCGAACGTGCGACGCCCGGCGGATTTGGTCGCGCGGTATGGCGGTGAAGAATTTTCGGTGATTCTCGCCGAGACCGACAGCGCCGGGGCGCAGCAGATCGCCGAGCAGATTCGCCAGGCTGTGGAAAACTTGCCCTGGGTTGAAGGCGCTGAGCGGGCGATGACCGTGAGTATCGGCATTGCTACGTGGACATCGGCGAGCGAGATGACACTGGAGCAGCTGCTGTTTTCAGCGGACAAGGCGCTGTATCAAGCCAAGGAAGGCGGGCGTAATCGCGTTGTAGTGTCAGCCTGATGTTTCCAGGGTGATGGCGCCGCCACCTTCGCGAGCAGGCTCGCTCCCACAGTTGGAATGCATTTCAAAGGTGGGAGCGAGCCTGCTCGCGAAGTGGCTTGATCAGGCACTAGAGAAACCACAGGCATAAAAAAAGGCCATCCGAGGATGGCCTTCAAAAAACTAGAGAGGTTTTTTACTTACACCGCCGCAACCGGGCGCATGTAAGAGATTGGTGCGGTGCTGGCGTCTTCGAACGTCACCACTTCCCACGCATCTGTCTGCTCAATCAATTTGCGCAGCAGCTGGTTGTTCAGTGCATGACCGGACTTGAAGCCTTTGAACTCACCAATCAGGCTGTTGCCCAGCAGGTACAGGTCGCCAATCGCATCGAGGATCTTGTGTTTGACGAATTCGTCTTCATAACGAAGACCGTCTTCGTTCAACACGCCATCAGCGTCGACCACGATCGCGTTTTCCACGCTGCCGCCGAGTGCGAGGTTGTGCTTGCGCAGGTACTCGATGTCACTCATGAAACCAAAGGTACGGGCGCGGCTGACTTCTTTTACGAACGAAGTGCTGGAAAAATCCACGCTTGCACTCTGGGTGCGGTCCCGGAATACCGGGTGATCGAAATCGATCTCGAAGCTCACCTTGAAGCCTTCGAAAGGGACGAAAGTGGCGCGCTTGTCGCCGTCTTCCACTGTCACTTCGCGCAGGATGCGGATGAATTTCTTGGCGGCGTCCTGTTCTTCCAGGCCTGCCGATTGAATCAGGAATACGAAGGGTCCAGCGCTGCCATCCATGATCGGGACTTCGGACGCGGAGAGCTCGACGTAGGCGTTATCGATGCCCAGGCCAGCCATGGCCGAGAGCAAGTGCTCTACCGTGTCCACTTTGACGTCGCCATTGATCAGCGTCGTCGACATAGTGGTTTCACCGACGTTTTCCGCGCGGGCAGGAATCTGCACCACAGGGTCGAGGTCAGCGCGACAAAACACAATGCCAGTGTCGACAGGCGCAGGCTTGAGGGTCAGATAGACCTTCTCACCGGAGTGCAGGCCTACACCTGTGGCACGGATAATATTTTTCAGTGTGCGTTGTTTAATCATGGCTTGGGCCGCTTCAGCGCAAATTGCGAACTGGTATCAACAAAGGCTGGCGATGATAGCAGACCATGCCTTTGCTGAACACCAATCACCTTCATAGCCCTGATACATTCCATCAATCGGCCTGACGACGCAGGAATGCCGGAATGTCCAGGTAATCCAGGTCATCCTGCGGATTCATCTTCGCGGCAGCCGCAGCACCGGCCTGAGCCTGGTTGCGCATGACGGTCGGACGGTCCAGATCACGGTAGTTCACCGCTGGCTGCTCCTGACGGGCCGGAGCCGGTTGTTGCACCTGGGCGGAAGCCATGGAGGTGTGAACGGTGTTGTCGATAACCTTCACAGGCTTCTCGATTTTCGCGCCCAGACCGGTGGCAACCACGGTTACGTGCAGCTCGTCGCGCATGTCCGGATCGATAACGGTACCGACCTTGACCATCGCGTGCTCGGAAGCAAAGGCTTCGATGATCGAACCCACGTCGGAGTACTCACCCAGGGACAGGTCAGGACCGGCGGTGATGTTCACCAGAATGCCGCGCGCGCCCTGCAGGTTGACGTCTTCCAGCAACGGATTGCGGATTGCCGCTTCGGTGGCTTCACGTGCACGGTTCGGACCGCTGGCGCAGCCAGTGCCCATCATCGCCATGCCCATTTCGCTCATCACGGTGCGCACGTCGGCGAAGTCGACGTTGATCATGCCCGGACGTTTGATGATGTCGGAGATACCGCGAACGGCACCGGCCAGTACATCGTCAGCCTTGGCGAAAGCCGACAAGAGGCTTGCGTCTTTGCCGAGGATGGTCAGCAGTTTTTCGTTCGGAATGGTGATCAGCGAGTCGACGCTTTCCGAAAGCATGCGGATGCCTTCGTCGGCGATCTGCATACGCTTGCGGCCTTCGAACGGGAACGGACGGGTCACGACCGCAACGGTCAGAATGCCCATTTCCTTGGCCACTTCAGCGATGATCGGCGCTGCACCGGTACCGGTACCGCCGCCCATGCCGGTGGTGATGAACACCATGTTGGTGCCGGCCAGCACTTCAGCGATGCGCTCGCGGTCTTCCAGAGCGGCTTGACGGCCGACCTCAGGGTTGGCGCCGGCGCCCAGGCCTTTGGTCACGCCGGTGCCCAGTTGCAGGATGGTCCGCGCGCCGATGTTTTTCAGCGCTTGAGCATCGGTGTTGGCGCAGATGAACTCAACGCCTTCGATGTTGCTCTTGACCATGTGATTGACAGCGTTGCCGCCGCCACCGCCGACACCGATAACTTTGATTACCGGGCTTGCGGGGATGTTGTCTACGAGTTCGAACATTTTCCCTCTCCTTACATTCTCTAGTTTTTTCGCCTACTGCTGTTTGTAGCGGTGTATCTACTGCAGTTGCTTGCCGCTTGAAGCTTGTCGCTCCAGGCTGCTTTTAAAAGTTGCCCTGAACCCACTTTTTCAGTCGGTCCAGCAGCGGCGCCTGAGGCTCTTCGCTGTTGTAGCTGTCGCGGCTGCCGATGCCGGAGAACGAAACTCCGTCGGACTGCTTCTGCAGGCCGTACATCAACAAACCAACGCCAGTGGAATAAATCGGGTTGCGCACCACGTCATCCAGACCTTTCACGCCATGCGGCACACCGAGGCGCACCGGCATGTGGAAGATTTCTTCGGCCAGTTCAGTGGCGCCTTCCATTTTCGACGTACCACCGGTGAGCACGATGCCCGCCGGGATCAGGTCTTCGTAGCCGCTGCGACGCAGCTCGGCCTGGATCAGGGTGAACAGTTCGTCGTAACGCGGCTCGACCACTTCGGCCAGGGCCTGACGCGACAGTTCGCGTGGTGGACGGTCGCCAACGCTCGGCACCTTGATGGTTTCGCCGGCACCGGCCAGTTTGGCCAGGGCGCAGGCGTAACGGATCTTGATCTCTTCGGCGTACTGGGTCGGGGTGCGCAACGCCATGGCGATGTCGTTGGTCACCTGATCACCGGCAATCGGGATCACCGCGGTGTGACGGATCGCGCCTTCGGTGAAGATCGCGATGTCGGTGGTGCCGCCGCCGATGTCGACCAGGCACACGCCCAGTTCTTTTTCGTCGTCGGTCAGCACCGAGTAGGCCGAGGCCAGTTGCTCGAGGATGATGTCGTCGATTTCCAGACCGCAGCGACGCACGCATTTTTCAATGTTCTGTGCAGCGTTGACGGCGCAGGTGACCACGTGAACCTTGGCTTCCAGACGCACGCCGGACATGCCCAGCGGCTCGCGCACGCCTTCCTGGTTATCGATCACGTAATCCTGCGGCAGGGTGTGCAGCACGCGCTGGTCAGCCGGGATCGCCACGGCCTGAGCGGCGTCGAGCACACGCTCAAGGTCAGCCGAGCTGACTTCGCGATCACGGATCGCAACGATGCCGTGGGAATTCAGGCTGCGGATGTGATTGCCGGCCACGCCGACGAACGCGGAGTGAATGCGGCAGCCGGCCATCAGTTGGGCTTCTTCGATCGCGCGCTGGATCGACTGCACGGTGGATTCGATGTTGACCACCACGCCCTTCTTCAGACCGCGGGACGGATGCGTGCCGATCCCGACGATTTCCAGCTGGCCGTCGTCCGCGACCTCGCCTACCAGCGCCACCACTTTGGAGGTGCCGATATCCAGACCGACGATCATTTTGCCGCTTTGCACGTTTGCCATGGGTCCTGCCTCTTCTTAATTCTTTGCGACAGCGGGTTGGGCTGTCGTCGGCGCTACGGGTTCCCGCCAGCCAACAGCGAGGCCGTTGGCGTAGCGCAGATCGATGCGCGCAATGTTCGTAATCTGCTCTTTCAGCGTCTTGTCATAGATGGCGATGAAGCGGCGCATCTTTTCCACCAGGTTGCCGCGTCCCAGCAGCAACTCGATGCCGGGGCCGGAACTGCCGGCACCGGTGGTCAGGAACCAGCTGCCGCGTTCACGCAATTCCAGGCGTACGATCGAAAAACCCAGCGGCCGCAGCATCTGGCTCAGCACCTGATACTGCTGCATCACCTGCTGCTGAGCCCGTTGTGGGCCGAACAGCTGCGGCAGGTGTTCGTAGTTCGCCAGCTCTCTGGGGGTAAATGCCTGACCCTGATTGTTCAGCAGCGACTCGTCGCCCCATCGGGCCACCGGCAATTGCTCTTCGAGGCGGATCACCACTTGATCCGGCCACACCCGGCGCACTTCGGCATGAGCGATCCATGGCATCTGTTCCAGCTCTTTGCGCATGCCGGCGAGGTCGATGGTGAAGAAGCTCGACGCCACGAACGGCGCGATTCGCTGCTGCACCGCCTGCTGGCTGATGTAACTCAGGTCGCCCTGCACCGCGACCTTGCTGATCGGCCGGTCGGCGTACGGCAGCAGACGCTGCGCGCCTTCGTAGGTGCCAAAGCCCAGCGCCACCAGCAGCACTGGCCAGAACAGGCTTTTCAGAAAGCTGAAATTGGCTTTCGGCAGGCGCGCGGACATCGGCTCTTTCGCCACCATTCGGCTGGCACCCCGCGGCACCGGCTTGCGGCCGGGTGCGGGTGGCTGATGTCTGAGATGAGCGCCTTGCATGGTCTTAACCTCGCGCCTCTGTTGCGCCTGCGTCTTCAACGCTGGCGGCCAGAATGGCCAGAACCAGTTGCTGGAAATCCAGACCGGCAGCCCGCGCCGCCATCGGCACCAGGCTGTGATCGGTCATGCCCGGTGCGGTATTGACTTCGAGGAACCAGAACTGCCCGTCGGCGTCCTGCATCACGTCCGCCCGGCCCCAACCGGCGATACCCAGCGCCTCACAGGCCTTGGCCGTGAGTTCCATGAGTTCCTGTTCCTTGGCCGCGTCAAGCCCGCACGGAATGCGGTACTGGGTATCGTTGGCGATGTACTTGGCGTCGTAGTCGTAGAACGTGTGCGGTGTACCCAGGGCGATAGGAGGCAACACCTGGTCACGCAGGGTGGCGATGGTGAACTCCGGACCTTGAATCCATTGCTCGACCAACACTTGCGAATCGTAGGTACTGGCCGCTTTCCATGCGTCGATCAACTCGGACGCAGAATTCACTTTGGCCATCCCGATACTTGAACCTTCATGCGCCGGTTTGACGATCAAAGGCAGGCCCAGTTCCGTCGCTGCGGAAATACAATCGGCTTCGCTGCACAGTACGGCGTGACGCGGCGTCGGAATCCCGAGACTGTGCCAGACCTGCTTGGTGCGCAGCTTGTCCATCGCCAGTGCCGAGGCGAGGATGCCGCTGCCGGTGTACGGGATGCCCGCGCACTCGAGCAGGCCCTGCATGCTGCCGTCTTCACCGCCGCGACCGTGGAGAATGATGAACGCGCGGTCGATCTTTTCGCTGAGCAGACGCTGCAGGAAGTCTTCGCCCACATCGATGCCGAACGCGTCGACGCCAGCGCTTTGCAGCGCTTCGAGCACGGCGTTGCCGGATTTCAGCGAAACCTCACGCTCGGCACTCAGGCCGCCGAAGAGCACGGCGACGCGGCCGAAGTCTTTCGGCGCGATGGTGGAGAACAGCTTGGCGTAGGCAGCAGTCATTTCAACTTCCCCTCGACCGGCGCCGCCACGGCGCCGGCGAACAATTCACTTTTCAACAGCTTCGGCGCGAGACCGCCGATATCACCAGCGCCCTGGCACAGCAGAATGTCGCCGGCGCGCAGCAGCGGCTTGACCAGCGGCGCCAGGTCAACGCCCCGCTCGATGTAGATCGGGTCGAGCTGACCGCGCTGGCGGATGCTGTTGCACAGCTTGCGGCTGTCGGCGCCCGGGATCGGCTCTTCGCCGGCCGGATAGACTTCCATCAGCAGCAGCACGTTGGCGTCGGCCAGTACATTGACGAAGTCGTCGTACAGATCACGGGTGCGGCTGTAGCGATGCGGCTGGTAGACCATCACCAGACGACGCTCCGGCCAGCCACCGCGCACGGCTTTGATCACCGCAGCGACTTCGGTCGGGTGGTGCCCGTAGTCGTCGACCAGCATCACGTTGCCGCCGTCGACCGGCAGTTCGCCGTAGACCTGAAAGCGTCGGCCAACACCCTGGAAGCCTGACAGGCCCTGAACGATGGCTTCATCGCTGACGCCTTCGTCGGTGGCGATGCAGATGGTCGCCAGCGAGTTGAGCACGTTGTGGTTGCCGGGCATGTTCACCGACACGTCCAGCGGCTCCCGATCCGGGCGCAGCACGGTGAAGAAGGTCTGCATGCCCTGCTGACGGACATTGATTGCGCGTACGTCGGCGTCTTCGCTGAAGCCGTAGGTCACGGTCGGACGTTTCACCAGCGGCAGGATTTCGCGCACCACCGGATCGTCCAGGCACATCACCGCCAAACCGTAGAACGGCAGGTTGTGCAGGAATTCGACGAAGGTTTTCTTCAGTTTGTTGAAGTCACCGTCGTAGGTCGCCATGTGGTCGGCGTCGATGTTGGTGACCACGGCCACCAGCGGCTGCAGATGCAGGAAGCTCGCATCGCTTTCGTCGGCTTCGGCAATCAGGTAACGGCTGGTGCCGAGCTGGGCATTGGTGCCCGCTGCATTGAGGCGGCCACCGATAACGAACGTCGGGTCCAGACCACCGGCCGCGAACACCGAAGCGATCAGGCTGGTGGTGGTGGTTTTGCCATGGGTACCGGCGACGGCGATACCGTGGCGATAGCGCATCAGCTCGGCGAGCATTTCTGCGCGCGGCACTACCGGAATACGACGTTCAAGGGCAGTCGCCACTTCCGGGTTGGACGTGTTCACTGCGCTCGACACCACCAGCACGTCGGCGGTAGCGGCGTTCTCGGCACGGTGACCGATGAAGATCTGCGCGCCAAACGACTCCAGGCGTTCGGTGACCGGGGACGCTTTCAGGTCGGAACCGGAGACTTGATAGCCCAGGTTCAACAACACTTCAGCGATACCGCACATGCCCACGCCGCCGATGCCGACGAAGTGGATGCGACGGATGCGGCGCATTTCCGGTTGTGGCATGGCTTTCTGATTCTCAACCATGGGCCACCTCCAGACAGGTATCGACCACGCTACGGGTGGCATCGGGTTTGGCCAGTCGGCGGGCCGCTTGGGCCATTGCTTCGAGTCGTTGCGGTTGCATCAAGACCTCTGTCAGGCGCGCGGCAAGATCCGCGGCACCAGTCGTTCTTTGCGGCATCAGGAAGGCAGCGCCTTCGCGGGCCAAATAATCGGCGTTGCGGGTCTGGTGATCGTCGATCGCGTGGGGCAAAGGCACCAGCATCGAGGGCAGACCGGCGGCCGCCAGCTCACTGATGGTCAACGCGCCAGCGCGGCACACCACCAGGTCAGCCCAGCCATAGGCCTGGGCCATGTCTTTGATGAACGGCTGCACCTGCGCTTCCACACCCACGGCGCGGTAACGCTCGGCAGTCACTTCATCGTGATTTTTGCCGGCCTGATGAAACACTTCCGGGCGCAGGTCGGCAGCGACTTGGGCCAGGGCTTCAGGCAGCAATTTGTTCAACGGTTCTGCGCCCAGGCTGCCGCCAAGGATCAGCAAACGCGCTTTGCGCCCGGCCAGCGCCGGTCGCGATGTTTCGAGGAACAGCTCGCTGCGCACCGGATTACCGGTGGTACGGCGGCTGTCCGACAGAGTAAAGGTGTCGGGGAACGCTTCACACACTCGGGCGGCGAACGGCACCAGCAACCGATTGGCGGTGCCGGCGACAGCGTTCTGCTCGTGAACGATCACCGGCACGCCGGCCAGTTTCGCAGCAAGACCACCAGGGCCAGTCACATAACCGCCGAAGCCGACCACGCACACCGGCTTCAGACGGCGCATGATCGCCCGCGCCTGCCACACCGATTTCAGCAGCATCAGCGGCGCCTTGAGCAGCGACAGCTTGCCCTTGCCGCGCAGACCGCTGGCGTTGATGCGGTGCAGTTCAAGTCCTGCCGCCGGAACCAGTTCGTTTTCGATCCCGCGTGGCGTGCCGAGCCAGTGCACGGTGTAGCCGCGCGCCTGAAACTCGCGGGCACAGGCCAGCGCCGGGAACACGTGACCGCCGGTACCGCCGGCCATGATCAATACGTTAGCGCCCATGAGTCGGCTCCTCGGCGAAGTCGCTCTCCTGGAATTCCATCTCTTCGCTGCCCAGGTGGGTCCGACTCTCCCACTCGATGCGCAGCAACAGACCCAGACAGGCGCAGCAGATCACCAGCGAGCTGCCGCCGTAACTGAGGAACGGCAAGGTCAGCCCCTTGGTTGGCAGCAGGCCGACGTTCACACCGATGTTGATCAGGAACTGACCAATCCACAGGAACGACAAGCCGTAAGCCACGTAAGCGGCAAAGAACTGCTTGGCCTTCTCCGCCCACAGGCCGATGTACATGCCGCGAATACACACGAACACGAACAGCGCGACGGTGCACAGCGAACCGACCGCACCGAGTTCTTCGGCGAGTACCGAGAACACGAAGTCGGTATGCGCTTCCGGCAGGTAGAACTGCTTCTGCACGCTGTTGCCCAAGCCGACGCCCAGCCACTCGCCGCGACCAAACGCGATCAAGGCCTGCGACAACTGATAACCGGCGCCGAACTGGTCGGCCCACGGGTCGGCGAAGTTGGTCAGACGCGCCATTCGATAGGGCTGCATCTGGATCAGCAAAACCACCGCGCCAACCGCCAGCACCACCATCAGCGAGAAACGGAACAGCCCGACCCCGCCAAGAAACAGCATCGCCGCCGCCGCGCCCATCATGACTACGGTGGCACCGAAGTCCGGTTCCATCAGCAACAGACCGGCCATCGGCAGCAGGACGATGAACGGCTTGAAGAAGCCCATCCAGCTTTCGCGTACTTCTTTCTGCCGGCGCACCAGATAACCGGCGAGGTAGATCACCACGAACACCTTGGCGATTTCCGACGGCTGCACGTTGAAGAAGCTGAAACCGATCCAGCGCATCGAACCGTTCACTTCGCGACCGATGCCGGGAATGATCACCATCACCAGCAGGCCGAACGCACCGATCAGCATCATCCAGCCGAGGCGCTGCCAAGTGGCGATCGGGATCATCATGGTGACAATGCACGCGCCCAGACCCAGCACCACATAGATAAGGTGGCGAATCATGTAATACAGCGGACTGCCCGACTGCGCCGCCGCCACTTCGGTGGACGCCGAAGCGATCATGATCAGGCCGAGACCAAGCAGCGCCAGGCAACCGGCGAGCATCGGGAAGTCGAGGTCGATGCCACGCCCGGTGATCAGCGGCGACGGGTACGGCTTGATGATGTTTCTCAGGTTCATGCCAGTTCCTCCACAGCGCGGACGAACTGGTGACCACGGTCTTCGTAATTCTTGAACATGTCGAAACTGGCGCAGGCCGGCGACAGCAGCACCACATCGCCCGGTTGGGCAGCGGCGCGGCATTGCGCAACAGCGTCGATCAGCGAGCTCGCGCGAATCAGCGGTACGGCGTCGCCAATGGCTGCGCCGATCTTGTCGGAGTCGCGGCCCATCAGCACCACAGCGCGGCAGTTGGCCGCCACCGGATCACGCAGATCATTGAATTCGGCGCCTTTGCCGTCACCGCCGGCGATCAGAATGACCTTGCCGTCGATGTCTGCGCCCAAACCTTCGATGGCGGCCAGAGCGGCGCCAACGTTGGTGGCTTTGGAATCGTTGTAATAGGCCACGCCGTCGAGATCGCGCACCCACTGGCAACGATGCTCGAGGCCGGCAAACGTACGCAATGCAGAGAGCATGGCGTCGAACGGCAGGCCCACCGCGTGACCCAGTGCCAATGCGGCGAGAGCGTTGGACTGGTTGTGCGCGCCGCGAATCTTCAGTTCACGCACCGGCATCAAGTTCTGGAATTCGAAGGCCAGATACTTCTCGCCGTCTTCTTCGCGAATGCCGAACGCTTTGAAATCCGGTTTGCTCAGGCCAAAGGTCCAGCATGGCTGGCCTTCGCCGATCAATGGACGGCTCAGGGCGTCCTGACGGTTGACCACAAACTGCTTCGCGCCCCGGAAGATCCGGTGCTTGGCCAGGTGATAGGCCGGCAGACCGCTGTAGCGATCCATGTGGTCTTCGCTGATGTTCAGTACGGTGGCGACTTCGGCGTTGAGCTGGTCGGTGGTTTCCAGCTGGAAACTCGACAACTCCATGACGTACAGCTCGACGTCATCGCTGAGCAGATCCAGCGCCGGAGTGCCGAGGTTGCCGCCAACGGCGACGCGCTTGCCGGCAGCAGCCGCCATCTCGCCGACCAGAGTAGTGACGGTGCTTTTCGCGTTGGAACCAGTGATCGCGACGATCGGCGCCTGCGCATTACGCGCGAACAGTTCGATGTCGCCGGACATTTTCACGCCACGGGCAGCGGCGGCTTGCAGGGCCGGGGTCGCCAGCGCCAGGCCGGGGCTCACGTAGAGCTCGTCGGCACGGCAGAGGAATTCGACGTCCAGCTCGCCACAACGCACTTCCACGTGCGGATAGTCACGCTTGAGCGTGGCCAGTTCCGGTGGATTTTCCCGCGTGTCGGCCACAGCAAACGACGTGCCCCGGTTCGCCAGGAAGCGAACCAGGGACATGCCGCTCTTGCCGAGGCCGACAACGATGCGGAAGTGGTCAGAAGCGATCAGAGACACTCGTTCTACCTCAGCTTCAGGGTGGCAAGGCCGACCAGGACAAGAATCACGGTGATGATCCAGAAACGGACGATCACGCGCGGCTCGGGCCAGCCCTTGAGTTCAAAGTGGTGGTGAATCGGCGCCATGCGGAACACACGGCGACCGGTCAGCTTAAAGGAGGCAACCTGAATGACCACTGACAGGGTTTCCATCACGAACACGCCGCCCATGATGAACAGGACGATTTCCTGACGGACGATCACCGCGATGGTGCCCAGTGCCGCGCCGAGTGCCAGGGCACCGACGTCGCCCATGAACACTTGCGCCGGATAGGTGTTGAACCAGAGGAAACCGAGACCGGCACCGATCAGCGCACCGCAGAACACGATCAATTCGCCTGCGCCGGGCACGTAAGGGATCAGCAGGTACTCGGCGAATTTCACGTTACCCGACAGGTAACAGAAAATCCCCAGGCCGCCGCCGACCATCACGGTTGGCATGATCGCCAGGCCGTCGAGGCCGTCAGTCAGGTTGACCGCGTTGCTCGAACCGACAATCACGAAGTAGGTCAGCACGATGAACCCGGCGCCCAGCGGAATGCTGTAGTCCTTGAGCATCGGAAGGATCAAGGTGGTTTCCACCGGCGTCGCGGCAGTCATATAAAGGAAGATCGCTGCACCGAGGCCGAACACCGACTGCCAGAAATACTTCCAGCGGCTCGGCAGGCCACGGGAGTTTTTCTCGATGACTTTGCGGTAATCGTCGACCCAGCCGATAGCGCCGAACAGCAGGGTCACCAGCAGCACCACCCAGACGTAGCGGTTGCTCAGGTCAGCCCAGAGCAGAGTGCTGACGCCGATCGACGACAGAATCAGCGCGCCACCCATGGTCGGCGTGCCGGATTTGGACAGATGCGATTGCGGGCCGTCGTTACGTACCGATTGGCCGATCTGACGGTTCTGCAGAGTACGGATCATCCACGGGCCATAGCACAGCGACAAGACCAGCGCGGTCAGTACACCGAGAATCCCGCGCAGGGTCAGGTACTGGAAGACCGCGAAGCCTTTGTAGAACTGTTGCAGATACTCCGCTAGCAGCAGCAGCATTAATGTTTCTCCAGACTGGACCCGCACAGAGCCGCAACGATGTTTTCCATCGCTGCGCTGCGCGAACCCTTGATCAAAATGGTGGTGTTTGTGTCCTGCTCGGCGGCGAGGGCTTGGATCAGCTCGGCCTGGGTGCCGAAGTGCTGCGCCTGCTCACCGAAAGCGTTTACCGCGTGGACCATGTTCGGCCCGACCGCGTAAAGCGCGGAAACCTTGCCTCGGGCGTACTCGCCCACGTCGCGGTGCCCCTGCTCCGCCCAGTCGCCCAACTCGCCGATATCGCCGAGCACCAGGACGGTGCGGCCGGAAAAGCCGGCGAGTATATCAACGGCCGCACACATCGAGGTGGGGTTTGCGTTGTAGGTATCATCGATGACGCGCATGCCGTTTTTCGCCAGTTGCGCGACGGTGCGCCCCTTGACCGGTTGCACCGCGCCGAGGCCGGTGGCGATGCCGAACAGCGAAACACCCAAGGCGTGGGCAGCAGCGGCGGCAGCCAGGGCATTGGCGACGTTATGAGTACCGAGCAGGTTCAGTTGCACGCGCTCGCTACCTTCTGGCGTGTGCAGGTTGAACGCCGGGCAACCACGGGCATCAGTGGCCAGATCGCTGGCGTGGAAATTCGCCTCGCTGTTGCTGAGAGCGAAGGTCAGCACCTGGCGACCGGCAGCGCGGGTCTTCCAGATAGCGAAAGCCTTGTCATCGAGGTTGAGCACGGCGATGCCATCGGCGGCCAGGCCTTCGATGATTTCACCTTTGGCTTCGACGATTTTTTCCGGACCGCCGAACTCACCGACGTGAGCGGTGCCGGCGTTGTTCAGGATCGCCACATGCGGCTTGGTCAGCCCGACGGTGTAGGCGATTTCACCGAGACGCGAGGCGCCCAGTTCGATTACGGCGGAGGTGTGCTCCGGCGCCAGTTCGATCAGGGTCAGCGGTACGCCGAGGTCGTTGTTCAGATTGCCACGGGTCGCCAGCACCGGACCGCGGGTACGCAGGATGCTCGCGAGCATTTCCTTGACCGTGGTCTTGCCGCTGGAACCGGTCACCGCTGCCACGGGCTGGGTGAACGCGGCACGGTTCAACGCGCCGAGTTGGCCCAGCGCCTGACGGGTGTCCTTGACCAGTAATTGCGGCAGCGCGCTGTCGGCGACTTCGCGCTCGACCAGTGCCGCCACGGCGCCTTTGCCGGCAACGTCGTTCAGATAATCATGACCGTCGAAACGCGGGCCGGTCAGGGCGATGAACAACTGGCCGGGCTGGATCGCACGGCTGTCGATACTGACGCCGTCGAAACTCACGTCAGCGCCGATCAAACGGGCCTCGAGTGCGTTGGTCAGTGCGCTGAGTGTCAGGGCCTTAAGCATGGGCCACCTCCCACGCGGTCAGGGCATGATCGGCCTCGACCAGATCGGAAAACGCATGGCGCACGCCGTTGATTTCCTGATAGTCCTCGTGACCTTTGCCGGCCAGCACAATCACGTCGTCAGCGGTTGCGCCGGCAATCAATTGCGCAATGGCCTGACCGCGACCGGCGACGAAGGTGACTTTATCCACAGCGGTGAAACCGGCGCGGATGTCGTCGAAAATCACCGCAGGATCTTCGGTGCGCGGGTTGTCATCGGTGACCAGCACCTGGTCGGCGAGGCGCTCTACCACTTCGGCCATCAACGGACGTTTGCCACGATCGCGATCACCGCCGCAGCCGAACAGGCACAGCAGTTGGCCTTTGACGTGCGGGCGCAGTGCGGTGAGAACTTTTTCCAGCGCATCCGGGGTATGGGCGTAATCGACCACCACCAGCGGCTGCGTGCCGCCACCCAGACGCTGCATGCGCCCGGCCGGGCCTTCGAGTTTCGGCAGCACTTTGAGAATTTCGTCGAGGGCGTAATCCAGACCGAGCAAGGCGCCGACTGCCGCCAGCACGTTGCTCAGGTTGAAACGCCCGAGCAGCGTGCTGCGCAGGTGGTGCTCGCCTTGCGGCGTTACCAGCGTGGCGCGTACGCCGTGGTCGTCGAACTGCGCTTCGCGGCAAAACAGGTAGGCGCTGCTGTCGAGCAGGCTGTAGGTGATCAAACGCGACTCGCGTTTTTCCGCCGCCAGTTGCCGGCCGAAATCGTCGTCGAGGTTGACCACGCGGCACTTCAGGTCATTCCAGGCGAACAGCCGGGCCTTGGCCTCGGCGTACGCCTGCATGGTGCCGTGATAATCCAGATGATCGCGGGACAGGTTGGTCATCACCGCCACGTCGAACGCCAGCGCGGTGACCCGGCCCTGATCCAGACCGTGGGACGACACTTCCATGGCCACGGCTTTCGCGCCGGCCTTTTTCAGGTCACCCAGGGTCGCTTGCACGGCAATCGGGTTCGGCGTGGTGTGCAGGCCGCTTTCCAGCGCGCCGTAGAAACCGGAACCCAGCGTACCGACGATGCCGCAATGCTGGCCGAGCAGATCCAGCGCCTGCGCGACCAATTGGGTCACGCTGGTCTTGCCATTGGTGCCGGTGACACCGATCAGGTTCAGATGGTGACTCGGCTCACCGTAAAAACGCCCGGCTATGTCCGACAGCTGCGCCGCCAGACCTTTGACCGGAATCAGCGGCACGTCAGTGATCGGCAATACGGTGGCGCCTTCGACCTCATACGCCACGGCAGCCGCGCCGCGTTGCAAGGCATCGGCGATATGCGCACGGCCATCGAAACGGCCACCGGGTACAGCAAGAAACAGATCGCCGGCGCGCACGTTGCGGCTGTCCAGCGCCAGTTCACGGATCAACAGATCGTGGCCGGCGTGGGGGAATATCTTGTTCAGACTTAATGACATCAGCCGCGCCCTCCATTGGCTTTCAGCGGAACGACCGGGGTGGCATTGGCCTGTTGGGTGGTCGGCAGGTTGTCCGGGGTCACGTTCATCAGGCGCAGGGTGCCGGACATCACACGGCTGAACACTGGCGCCGACACCAGACCACCGAAGTAACCGGCCTTGGTTGGCTCATCAATCACCACAACAATCGCGTAACGCGGATCGCTCATCGGGCCGAAGCCGGCGAACAGCGAACGGTAGGAGTTTTCTGCGTAGCCCTTGGTGCCGACCGAAGTCTTGCGCGCGGTACCCGACTTGCCGCCGACGTGATAAGCCGGCACCTGCGCACGGAACACTCCGCGCGGCGCTTCGATCACTTGCTGCAACATGCCCTGCATGGTTTTCGCCACGGCTTCCGGCAGCACTTGGGTGGTCTGCGGCATCTTGTCGGTTTTGATCAGGGTCAGCGGCGCGAGGCGGCCGTTGTTGGCCAGCGCCGAGAACGCGTGCACCAACTGGATCGCGGTCACGGAAATACCGTAGCCGTAAGACAAGGTTGCAGTTTCAGCCTTGCGCCATTCGCGGTAGTTGGGCAGATTGCCAACACGTTCGCCGGGGAAGCCCAGGCCGGTGTCCTGACCGAGGCCGACTTTCTGCGCCAGACGGAAAATCGTTTCGCCGCCGATATCGAAGGCGACTTTACTCATGCCGACGTTACTGGAATTGATCAGGATGCCGGTCAGATCGAGCACCGGCCCTTCGGTCTTCGACACGTCTTTGATGGTGTATTTGCCGATCTGCAACGAGCCGGGATACACCTCGACGGTGTCGCTCGGTTTCCAGCGGCCGGTTTCGATCGCCGCGCTCATGGAAATGGCTTTCATGGTCGAACCCGGCTCGAACACGTCGATCATCGCGCGGTTGCGCATCATCGCCGGTTGCAGGTTACGACGGTTGTTCGGGTTGTAGGTCGGCTGGTTGACCATGGCCAGGATCTCGCCGGTCTTCACGTCCATGATCACCAGACTGCCGGCCTTGGCGCCGTTCTCGATGATCGCGTTGCGCAGTTCGCGGTTGGCCAGGTATTGCAGACGCAGATCAATCGACAACGCCAAGGGCTTGCCGGCCTTGGCGTTTTTGGTGACCTGAACATCCTTGATCAGCCGGCCACGGCGATCCTTGATGACTTGTCGTTTGCCCGGCACCCCGGCCAGCCATTCGTCATAGGCCAGCTCGACACCTTCGCGACCGTGATCGTCGATATCGGTAAAGCCGACCATGTGCGCGGTGACTTCACCGGCCGGGTAGAAGCGGCGGAATTCTTCGATGCCATAAACGCCCGGCACTTTCAGATCGAGCACAGCCTGACCCTGCTCGGGGGTCAGCCCGCGCACCAGGTAAATGAATTCTTTGTTGGCCTGGGCTTCAAGGCGTTCGCTCAGGGCTTTCGGGTTCTGGCCCAACGCGGCGGCGAGCGCTGGCCACTTCTCTTTGGCCGTCTGCATTTCCTTGGCGTTGGCCCACAACGTGGTCACTGGCGTACTGACGGCCAGAGGTTCGCCATTACGGTCGGTGATCAGGCCACGGTGCGCCGGAATCGGAATGTGCCGCAGGCTGCGCGCGTCGCCCTGACCTTTGAGGAAGTCACGGTCGACCACTTGCAGGTCGATGATGCGCCAGCAGATCGCCGCGACCATCAGACCTAGCAGCGCCACCATCAGGCGGAAGCGCCATGGGAACAGTGCGCCTTCGAGTTTCATCATGGCGCCACCATTTTCACGTCAGCCGCGCCAGGGATGTGCATCTTCAGTTGTTCGGTGGCCAGCACTTCGATGCGGCTGTGCGCAGTCCAGGTGCTCTGCTCGAGAATCAGCCGGCCCCATTCGGCCTGCGCCTTGTCGCGCACGCTGAGTTCGTTATAAAGCGTGTTGAGCAATTGCCGGTTCCAGTGCGCGCTGTACGACACGGCAATGGCCGAAAACAGCACGCCGATAAACAGCAACAGCATCAGAAAGCTGCCGCCGGGCAGGGGTTTTGCGAAAAGCTTGCTCACCGCAACTTCTCCGCGACACGCATGACGGCGCTACGGGAACGTGGGTTGGCTTTGAGTTCGGCGTCGGAGGCCGTCTGCGCTTTGCCGTGGATTTTGATTTTCGGTTCGAAGGCGACGTGGCGAACCGGCAGATTGCGCGGCAGATTATCCGCCTCGCCTTTCACCAGTTTGCGCATGAACAGTTTGACGATGCGGTCTTCCAGCGAGTGGAAGCTGATGACCACAAGACGGCCGCCAACTTCCAGCGCGTCCAGCGCGGCGTCGAGGCCGGCTTCAAGATCGCCGAGTTCGTTGTTGACGTGAATGCGCAAACCCTGAAATGCGCGGGTGGCCGGGTTCTTGCCCTTTTCCCACGCCGGGTTGGCGACTTTCAGCACTTCGGCCAGATCGGCGGTGCGCTCGAACGGCTTGATGTCACGGCGCTCGGCGACGGCACGGGCCATACGCCCTGAGAAACGCTCTTCGCCGTATTCCTTGAACACCCGGGCGATTTCTTCCACCGGCGCGGTGTTGACGAATTCGGCAGCGCTGATACCACGGGACGGGTCCATGCGCATGTCCAGCGGCCCGTCATTGAGGAAACTGAAGCCGCGCTCGGCGTCATCGAGCTGCGGCGACGACACACCGAGGTCGAGCAGAATGCCGCTGACCTTGCCGGCCAGCCCCTGCTCGGCAACCACCGAACCGAGCTCGGCAAAGCTGCGCTGCACAACGACAAAGCGGCCGTCTTCGGCCGCTAGCGTTTGCCCGGTGGCAATCGCTTGAGGATCCTTGTCGAATCCGATGAGTCGACCGTCTGGCCCGAGCTGGCTGAGGATCAACCGACTGTGCCCGCCGCGCCCGAACGTGCCGTCCAGATAGCAGCCATCAGGACGTACGGCGAGAGCCTCGACGGCTTCGTCAAGCAGTACGGTGATGTGGTTAAAGCCGCTATCAATAGTCACAGGATCAAATCACGCAGTTCATCAGGCATCGCGCCCGGTTGTTGAATAGCAGCAAGGTCAGCGGCAGATACCGCATTCCATGCATCCTCGTCCCACAATTGGAACTTGTTCAGTTGGCCGACCAGCATCGCGCGCTTATCGAGCTTGGCGTATTCGCGCAAACGCGGCGGAACCAGGAAACGACCACTGCCATCGAGTTCGAGGTCGACGGCATTACCAATCAATAAACGTTGCAGGCGACGGTTCTCTTCGCGAAGCGAAGGGAGTGCGCGCAACTTGGTTTCAATAATTTCCCACTCATCGAGTGGATAGACACACAGGCACGGATCAACGGCATCAATGGTCACGATCAATTGACCGGAACTGCGCGAATCGAGCTCGTCACGGTACCGGCTCGGCATGGCGAGACGGCCCTTTGCATCGAGACTGATAGCGTTAGCTCCGCGAAACACGTCAGCGTTTCTCCAATTTTTATCGTTTTGAGCTCAAAAAACCCACTTCATGCCACTTTCCGCCACTTGCGCACACTATAGGAATGCGCCCACCACACCGTCAAGGCGCGGATTAAAGGAAAAGCCTTACAGAACGGAGATTTAGCGACGTAAAAGGAGGCGCAACGAGAATCTGACGTGAAGTTTCGACCAATAACTTGATGCAGCACTGAAAGCTGCGCTCGAAAGTTAAAGTAGTTTGTTAAGAGTAAGATTTTTTCGGTATTACAAAGGCGCTTCGGCTGTTGATTGAAGCAGGGTGGGAAAAGGCTATTACCGCGTTTGCCGCTGCCGGAGTTTCAGACCAGGCCGACTGATATTACACAGCCGCGTCTTCTTTGTTTCAAGCAGGGAAAGAAAAAGGTGGAGAGTCGATCTGTAAGCCGGGTTCTGTCTTGAACAGTCATTCGTCTACGATGGCCATCACTGGACATCTTTAGCAACCTACCCGGTCCCAGCGCGGGCCACGCCTTGGGACCCTATTTGGTCTTGCTCCAAGTGGGGTTTACCTAGCCACGAACTGTTGCCAGACGTGCGGTGCGCTCTTACCGCACCTTTTCACCCTTACCGGCGCTTGCGCGCTTAGGCGGTTATTTTCTGTGGCACTTTCCGTAGGCTCACGCCTCCCAGGCATTACCTGGCACTTCGCCCTATGGAGCCCGGACTTTCCTCCCCCCCCTAATTTTCATAGAGGGCAGCGACTGTCCGATCGACTCTCCGCCGCGAAGGTTAACGGCAGAGCGCCGGAAGAACAAGCGCTAAAACCCTCCGGACCGCCACGGGCGACGGCTTACACGCCTTTCTGTTTATCCAGCGCCACCTGATACAGCACGTTTTTGCGCTCGCCGGTGATTTGCGCTGCCAGTGCGGCGGCGCGCTTGAGCGGCATTTCCTCCAGAAGCAGATCGAGGATGCGCATGGCTTCACTGCTGACCGCGTCTTCCGACTCCGGCGCGGTCCAGCCGGCCACCAGCACCACGCACTCGCCGCGCTGCTGATTGCTGTCGGACTCGACGAACGCACGCAGTTCGCTGAGCGGCAGGCCTTTGAGGGTTTCGAAGGTTTTGGTGATTTCCCGCGCCAGCAGAGCCTGACGCTCGCCGCCAAACACCGCTTCCATATCCTGCAGGCATTCGAGAATGCGATGCGGCGCTTCATAGAAAATCAATGTGCGCGGCTCTTCTTTAACCGCTTCCAGACGCGCCTTGCGTCCGACCGACTTGGCCGGCAGGAAACCTTCGAAGATAAAACGGTCGGACGGCAAGCCCGCCGCCGACAGCGCTGCGATTAACGCACAGGCACCCGGCACCGGCACCACGTTGATCCCGGCCGCACGGGCCTGACGCACCAGGTGATAGCCCGGATCGGAAATCAGCGGCGTGCCGGCATCGGAGATCAGCGCGACGTCGTCGCCCGCCAGCAACCGGGTAATAAAGCGGCTACCCTCATCCCGTTCGTTGTGTTCGTGACATGCGGCCAGCGGCGTGCCGATGCCGAAGTGCTGCATCAGGCGCGCCGAATGCCGCGTGTCTTCCGCTGCAATCAGGGCCACTTCACGAAGGATCTTCAACGCCCGGGCGCTGATGTCGTCCAGGTTGCCGATGGGCGTCGCCACCACATAAAGCGAGCCAGCAGCGGAATTCAAAGGACCTGGAGCAGTCAAAGCGCACACCTCGTGATCGGTAAAAGCGGCCATTGTAGCGCGTCATGAGGTTTGCGATGCGCTCCGGCCGAGCGCGGTTTTTCGCCCGGTTGTGCGCTGCCGCAACATTTACTCCAGCTAAATTGACCGATTCACGCCAGTAACATCGCGCCCCGGCCAGTGCTTGGGTACAATTCCACGCTAATTTGATCGAGTATCAGGAACACTTACATGATCGCTTGCCTGCGGCTGTTCACTGCCCTCTGCCTCGCTGCCTTGTTGGCCGCGTGTGCCAGCTCCCCTTCCTCCAGCCTTGGCGAACTTCCACGGACTCCGGACGCCAGCATCGAGCAACTGCTCGAACAGGCTGCCCAGGCTAAAACCCCGGAACAAGCCGCCCTGCTGCGCCTGAGCGCGGCGGACCAGGCTTACCGCCAAGGCAATGCCGGCCAGTCCGCGCAAATCCTGCAACAAGTGCCGGTGGAGCAACTCAAGCCAGGCCAGCAGATTTTCGCCAATACGCTGTCCGCCGAACTGGCCATGACGCGCAATCAGCCGAAAGCTGCGCTGACCGCCCTGAGCCATCCAAGCTTCCAGAAGCTCGGGGAAATGCCGGAAGAGCAGCAAGTGCGCACTGGCACTGTTCAGGCCCGCGCCCTTGAAGCCGATGGCCAGACGCTGGCCGCTGCCCGTGAGCGTGTGTTCATTGCACCGATGCTGGAAGGCGAAGCGGCGAGCAAGAACCACGAAGCGATCTGGACCCTGATCGCGTCGCTGCCAACCGATCAATTGCAACCGAACAACACCGACGATCTCGGCGGCTGGATGGCGCTGGCGCAAGCGGTGAAAACCGCAGGCACGCTGGAACAGCAACAAGCCGCGATCGACAACTGGCGTGCGCAGAATCCAAAGCACCCGGCGGCTGTCAACCTGCCGCTGCCGCTGACCAAGCTCAAGGAACTGGCCAGCCAGCCACTGAGCAAAATCGCCCTGCTGCTGCCACAGGACGGCCAGTTGGCGTCGGTCGGCAAAGCGCTGCGTGAAGGCTTCATGGCCGCGCATTATCAGGCGCAACAGGCCGGCCAGAACCCACCTGCCATCGAGTTCTACGACAGCTCGAAGCTGACTTCGATGGACGAGTTCTATCGCAAGGCTCAGGCTGACGGCGTGCAACTGGTAGTCGGCCCGCTGGAAAAACCACTGGTCAAGCAACTGAGCACTCGCCCGCAACTGCCAATCACCACCCTGGCGCTGAACTACAGCGAAGGCGAGCAAGGCCCGGCGCAACTGTTCCAGTTCGGCCTCGCTGCTGAAGATGAAGCTCGCGAAGTCTCCCGTCGCGCCCGCGCCGATGGCCTGCATCGCGCCGCGATCATGGTGCCGAAAGGCGAATGGGGCGATCGCGTCCTGCGTGCCTTCAGCCAGGACTGGCAAGCCAATGGCGGCAGTATTGTTGCCACCGAGCGTGTCGATCAGCCGGTGCAACTGGCCCAGCAGATCGCCGACATGTTCCAGCTGCGTCAGAGCGAAGCTCGCGCGAAGAGCCTGCAGAATGTTGCCGGCACCAATGTCGCCGCCCAGCCTTCGCGTCGCCAGGACATCGAATTCATCTTCTTGGCCGCCACGCCGCAACAGGCCCAGCAGATCAAGCCGACCCTGAACTTCCAGTACGCCGGTGACGTGCCGGTCTACGCGACTTCCCACGTGTACAGCGCCAGCGGCGACGTCAACCAGTACAACGACATGAACGGCATTCGCTTCTGCGAAACCCCGTGGCTGCTGGAAACCAGCGATCCGCTGCGCCAGCAAGTAGCTTCGCAATGGCCGCAAGCCAATGGCAGCCTCGGCCGCCTGTACGCCATGGGCGCCGACGCCTATCGCCTGGCACCGCGCCTTGGCCAACTCAAGGCCCTGCCGGACAGCCGCATCGAAGGTCAGTCGGGCAGCCTCGGCATGACCCAGACCCAGCGCGTTGTGCGCCAGTTGCCGTGGGCACAGTTCGTCAGCGGTCAGGTGCAGCGCCTGCCGGACACACCGCGCTGATGCCCGACAGGTCACGCTCGCAAAGCGGCAAGGATGCCGAGCGCCAGGCGCTCGAACATCTGCAACAACAAGGTCTGCGCCTGCTGGCGCAGAACTGGTTATGCAAACGCGGCGAGCTTGATCTGGTCATGCTTGATGGCGATACAGTAGTATTCGTTGAAGTTCGCTACAGAAAAAACACTCAATGGGGTGGCGCGCTCGCCAGTATCGACGAGCGCAAGCAGCAGAAACTGATCTTTGCAGCACAGTATTTTCTTCAGCGCGAGTCGCGTTGGGCCAATTCCCCCTGCCGCTTCGATGTGGTGGCGATCGACAGCCACCCGAATCAGCTGAACTGGTTGCAGAATGCTTTCGACAGTTGATCGCCTGCACCCTGCCCTGTTTTCGTCCGACACATTTTGCTCTTTGTTTTGCCGGCTGCACATTCACGTGCCGAACAGCCGCGCCACTTAAGGTCACACAGATGGACATGCAATCCCGAATTCGCCAGCTTTTCCAGGCCAGTATCGACACCAAGCAACAGGCGATGGACGTACTTGCACCGCACATCGAGCAAGCCAGCCAGATCATGGTCAACGCCCTGCTCAACGAAGGCAAAATGCTCTCGTGCGGCAACGGTGGTTCGGCCGGCGATGCCCAGCATTTTTCTTCGGAGCTGCTCAACCGCTTCGAGCGCGAGCGTCCGAGTCTGCCGGCGATTGCGCTGACTACCGACACATCGACGATCACTTCGATCGCCAACGATTACAGCTACAACGAAGTGTTCTCCAAGCAGATCCGCGCGCTCGGCCAGCCGGGCGATGTGTTGCTGGCGATTTCGACCAGCGGCAACTCGGCGAACATTATTCAAGCGATCCAGGCCGCACATGATCGCGAAATGATTGTCGTAGCTTTGACCGGACGCGATGGCGGCGGCATGGCGTCGCTGCTGTTGCCCGAGGACGTCGAGATTCGCGTACCGGCCAACGTCACTGCACGTATTCAGGAAGTCCACTTGCTGGCGATCCATTGCCTTTGCGATCTGATCGACAGCCAACTGTTCGGGAGTGAAGAATGACCCCTAATCGCCTTGGCCTTCTGGCCTTGACCCTGTGCCTCGGCATCAGCGGCTGCACCTCGGTGGTGAACGCCAGCCGTGAAGCGCCGATCGAAGACGACCGTGGCACGCGCACCTTCGGCAGCAAGATCGACGACTCGCTGATCGAAACCAAAGCAGGCGTGAACATCGCCAAGGCCGATCCGGCACTGGACAACGACTCGCACATTGTCATCACCAGCTTCAACGGCGTCGTCCTGCTCGCCGGCCAGACTCCGCGCGAAGACCTCAAGGCCAAAGCCGAACAGGCCGCCGCCAACGTCCAGCGCGTGAAGAAGGTGCACAACGAGCTGCAAGTGCTGCAACCGTCCTCCCTGCTCGCGCGCCAGAACGACGCGTGGCTGACCACCAAGATCAAGACCCAGATGCTCACCGACGCCAGCATTCCTGGCTCGCGCATCAAAGTCGTGACCGAGAACGGCATCGTCTACCTGCTGGGTCTGCTGACCAAACAGGAAGCCACCCAGGCAACCAATCTGGTTCAGGGTGTGTCTGGTGTGCAGAAGATTGTGAAGCTGTTCGAATACATCGACTGACCGTAAAAGGCAGACACAAAAAGGCGATCCATCCGGATCGCCTTTTTTTATTTCACAACCTTCAAACTTGGCCGGCCACTCGGGCGTGGCGGCTCGCTGCCCGGTGGCGGCGAGTCGTCATCCGGATCGATGTCTTCTTCGTCGTCCATCGGCAACTCGAGATCAAACACCATGCCCTGGCCGTTCTCCCGCGCGTAAATACCCAGGATCGCGCTGATCGGCACGTAGAGACTGTGCGGAACACCGCCGAAGCGGCCTTCGAACGTCACCACGTCGTTATCCATGTGCAGATGACGCACGGCACTCGGCGAGATGTTCAGGACGATCTGGCCGTCACTGGCAAAACCCTGTGGCACCTGCACCGCCGGGTACTCGGAGTTGACCAGCATGTGCGGGGTGCAATCGTTATCCACAATCCACTCGTAGAGCGCGCGGACCAGATAAGGTCGACTGGAGTTCATAGCGGCTCCTTAAGCCTTAGCGCATATCGCGTTCGACACCAGACAGACTCGCCTGGAAAGCCTCACGCGCAAACTGGCGCTCCATATAATCAAGCAGCGGCTTGGCCGGCCGCGGCAGTTCAATACCCAGAATCGGCAAACGCCAGAGTATGGGTAATAGGCAGCAATCCACCAGACTTTGTTCCTCACTGAGGAAGAACGGCTTGTCGGCGAACAGCGGCGAAACGCCGGTCAGGCTTTCGCGCAATTCCTTGCGCGCCACGACCCGTGCTGCCTCTTTGCTCTTGGGATCCAGAATCAGATCCACCAGCCCGCACCAGTCACGCTGAATCCTGTGGATCAGCAGACGGCTGTTGGCCCGCGCCACCGGATAAACCGGCATCAGCGGCGGGTGCGGGTAACGCTCATCCAGATACTCCATCACCACGGTCGACTCCCACAACGCCAGGTCACGATCGACCAGCGTCGGCAGACTGCCGTAAGGGTTCACCTCAATCAGTTTAGGCGGCTGGCGGCCCGCTTCCACGTAAATGATTTCGGCGCTGACACCCTTCTCTGCAAGCACGATGCGCACTCGGTGGGAATAGTGGTCGGCGGGGTCGGAGTAACAGGCCAACCGATTGGTCACGCCCATGGCGATCCTCCTCGCTTGTTGAATTTGTCGGAACCGGAAAAACGCGCGCGCCCAGAGGGCACCTCCCGCAGGGTCTGACTGAGCAGATCCTGCTTTAGCGGAGGCGCCCTTGGGCGCGCGCGATTAACAGCAATGCTTGAAGCGTATCAGTGCACGTCTTTCCAGTATTCACGCTTGAGCAGGTAGGCGAACACAAAGAAGAACGCCAGGTACAGCAAGACATAAGTACCGATGCGCTGATGTTGCAGCTTAACCGGGTTAGCCGAGTAAGCCAGGAAGGTTACCAGATTCTTGACCTTCTCATCGAACTGCTCTTCGTTCAGAGCACCGGACTTCGGCACGATGGTCAACTGATCGCACGCTTCATGGGTCAGCGGCGTGCCGGTCAGCGGATCGTATTGCTTCTTGCCGTCCTCGACGATCTGCACCTGTTTGCAGCCGACGACCTGACGACCTTGCAGGCCGACCAGCACGTTAGGCATGCCGACGTTCGGGAAGACCTTGTTGTTCACGCCCCATGGACGCGCCGGATCTTCATAGAACGACTTCAGGTAACCGTAGAGCCAGTCGGTACCGCGTACTCGCGCTACCAGCGTCAGGTCCGGCGGCGCTGCGCCGAACCAGGTCTTGGCGTCGGCAGGCTGCATGCCGATGTTCATGTGGTCGCCAATCTTGGCACCGGTGAACACCAGCTTCTCCAGCATCAACTCGTGCGGGATGCCGAGGTCATCGGCGACGCGCTCGTAACGCTGGAACTTGGCACTGTGGCAACCCATGCAATAGTTGGCAAAGGTCCGCGCCCCATCCTGCAGGGCGGCTTTGTCGGAGACGTCGATATCGACACTTTCCAGTTCCGGACCATGACCTTCGGCAGCAAAAACCAGGGAAGGCAGCGCAGCAAAAATCAGAGCAAGAAATAACTTTTTCATCAGCCAGTCACCCTTTCCGGAACCGGTTTGGTCTTCTCGAGCCGGGTGTAGAACGGCATCAGAATGAAGTAGGCGAAGTACAGGAAGGTGCAGACCTGCGACAGCAACGTGCGCCCTGGTGTCGGCGCCAGAACGCCAAGAATGCCGAGAATCACGAAGGAGATGCAGAACACTACCAGCCAGATTTTGCTCAGCCAGCCCTTGTAGCGCATCGATCTCACCGGACTGCGATCCAGCCAAGGCAGCACGAACAACACCGCAATCGCCGCACCCATGGCGATAACGCCCAGGAGTTTGTCCGGCACCGCACGCAGGATTGCGTAGAACGGAGTGAAGTACCAGACCGGGGCAATGTGCTCAGGCGTCTTGAACGGGTTGGCCGGCTCGAAGTTTGGTTTTTCGAGGAAGTAGCCGCCCATTTCCGGGAAGAAGAACACAATGAAGCAGAAGATGAACAGGAACACCACGACGCCGACAATGTCCTTCACCGTGTAGTACGGGTGGAACGCGATGCCATCCAGAGGGATGCCGTTTTCGTCTTTGTGCTTCTTGATATCGACGCCATCAGGGTTGTTCGAACCGACTTCGTGCAGCGCCAGAATGTGCAACACCACCAGACCGAGAATCACGATCGGCAGCGCGACCACGTGCAAGGCGAAGAAGCGGTTCAGGGTAATTCCGGAGATCAGGTAGTCACCACGAATCCACTGGGTCAGGTCATCGCCGATCAACGGAATCGCGCCGAACAGCGAGATGATAACCTGAGCACCCCAGTAGGACATCTGGCCCCACGGCAGCAGATAGCCCATGAACGCTTCGGCCATCAGTGCCAGGTAGATCAGCATGCCGAACACCCAGACCAGCTCGCGCGGTTTCTGGTACGAGCCGTAGAGCAGACCGCGGAACATGTGCAGATAGACGACGATGAAAAACGCCGAGGCGCCGGTCGAGTGCAGCAGACGCAGGATCGAGCCGTACTCGACGTCGCGCATGATGTATTCAACGGAAGCAAAGGCCTCTTCTGCCGACGGCGTGTAACTCATCGTCAGCCAGACACCGGTGACGATCTGGTTGACCAGCACCAGCAGCGCCAGCGAGCCGAAGAAATAGAAGAAGTTGAAGTTTTTTGGTGCGTAATATTTGCTGAGATGGTCTTCCCACATTTTGGTCGCGGGAAAGCGCGCATCAACCCAATCCATGAACTTGCTCATCACGCTTTCTCCGTATCGACGCCAATGACAATCAGGTCATCGGTCTCATAGGAATGCGGGGGAACTGGCAGGTTCAAAGGCGCAGGTTGCGACTTGTAGACGCGGCCAGCCAGATCGTAGTGGGAACCGTGGCACGGGCAGAAATAGCCGCCTACCCAGTCCTTGCCCAGATCCGCAGGTGCCACTTCGGGACGGAAGGTCGGTGAGCAACCCAGGTGCGTACAGATCCCGATCAGCAGGAGAATTTCCGGCTTGATCGAGCGTACTTCAGGGTCGACATAAGTGGGTTGCGTGGAGTTTTTGGAGGTCGGATCGGAGAGCTGACCCTCGATCTTCTTGAGATTCCCCAGGATTTCCTCGGTACGGCGGACAATGAACACCGGCTGGCCGCGCCATTCAGCAATCATCTGCTGGCCTGGCTCGATTTTGCTGACATTCACTTTCACCGGTGCACCGGCAGCTTTCGCCTTGGCACTGGGAAACCATGACCCCACGAACGGGACCGCAGCCCCCACCGCTCCTGCAGCACCCACCACGGATGTGGCTGCCACCAGGAAGCGACGCCGGCCTGCATTCACGCCGTCATTGCTCATTCAGTCCTCTCCCATCAGCTTTTTTGGCCTGTTAAATCAGGCGTCTACTAAATAAATCAAATGTTACTTATAAAAATTTTGCCCGAATGGTAATGAAAACCCCCAATTCTGACAAGGTTAATTCCCCGGGGCTCAGCCCCTTAAGCCTTGGAGTATAGGGGGTCTACAGCTGTGGCAAGTTGTCACAACGCAATTCTTTGATAAATCGCAGGCATAAAAAAACGCCCGCTTCCGTGAGGAGGCGGGCGTTCTTTTTTGAACGTGGAAGCGGAATTAACGCTTCGAGTACTGCGGACGCTTACGCGCTTTACGCAGACCAACTTTCTTACGTTCAACTTCACGGGCGTCGCGGGTAACGAAGCCAGCTTTGCGCAGAGCGCTACGCAGGGTTTCGTCGTAGTCCATCAGAGCGCGAGTGATGCCGTGGCGGATTGCGCCAGCCTGACCACTTACACCACCGCCGATCACGGTGACGTAGATGTCGAACTTCTCGACAGTCTCGGTCAGCTCCAGCGGCTGACGAACTACCATGCGGGCAGTTTCGCGGCCGAAGAAGTTATCCAGCGAACGGTTGTTGATGGAGATGTTACCAGTACCCGGACGCAGGAAAACGCGTGCGGTTGCGGTCTTGCGACGGCCAGTGCCGTAATTTTGAGTCGCCGACATAATGAACTATTCCGTTAAATCTTCAGTTCTTGGGGCTGCTGAGCAGTATGAGGGTGTGCAGCGCCCGCATAGACTTTCAGCTTACGGTACATGTCGCGACCCAGTGGGTTTTTAGGCAGCATGCCTTTAACCGCGGTCTCGATCACGCGCTCAGGGGCTTTGGCGATCAGCTTTTCAAAGTTGATCGACTTGATGCCGCCCGGGAAACCGGAGTGGGAGTAGTACATTTTGTCAGTGGTTTTAGCGCCGGTAACACGGATCTGCTCGGCGTTGATGACGACGATGTAGTCGCCGGTGTCAACGTGAGGAGTGTACTCAGGCTTGTGCTTGCCACGCAGACGGCTCGCGATTTCGGTGGCCAGACGACCCAGGGTCTGACCAGCAGCGTCGACGACAAACCAGTCGCGCTTTACTGTTTCCGGTTTAGCAGTAAAAGTTTTCATTCTTTATAGCCTCAGGGGCCGCCTGTAAATAAGACGGCGGATCTTACTGAATAGTGCGTACTTTGACAAGTCAAAGGCAGCCGGATACAGACGCTTTCGGGGGCTCGGGTCGGCGCGTCCGTTCAACGGCAAGATTCTTCGGCGGCGGCGCATCACTTCCACTGCAGAAAGAGGTCGGCAATTATGCAGATTGCGAAAAATTTTTCAACCTGCTTTTATGATTGTTTTGCCCAAGGAGCACCCGATGGACTATCGCCAGCTAGGCCGTACCGACCTGAACGTGAGTGCAATCTGCCTCGGCACCATGACCTGGGGCGAGCAAAACACTGAGGCTGAAGCCTTCGCCCAGATCGAGCGGGCGAAAGAAGCGGGGATCAATTTCCTCGACACCGCCGAAATGTATCCGGTGCCGCCCAAAGCCGAAACCTACGCCACCACCGAGCGCTACATCGGCAATTACTTCAAGAGTCGCGGTGACCGCGCCGACTGGATCCTCGCCAGCAAGATCGCCGGCCCCGGCAACACCATCGACTACATCCGCGACAAGAACCTGCGCCACAACCGCCAGCATATCACCGAAGCACTGGACGGCAGCCTCAAGCGCCTGCAGACCGATTACATCGATCTGTACCAACTGCACTGGCCGGAACGCAGCACCAACTTTTTCGGACAGCTGGGCTACAAGCACAAGATCGAAGCCAACCTGACGCCGCTGGAAGACACCCTCGAAGCCCTCGACGAACAGGTGAAGGCCGGCAAGATTCGTCACATCGGTCTGTCCAACGAGACGCCGTGGGGCACCATGCGCTTTCTGGCTCTGGCCGAAGCCCGTGGCTGGCCGCGTGCAGTGTCGATCCAGAACCCGTACAACCTGCTCAACCGCAGCTTCGAAGTCGGCCTGGCCGAGATCGCCATCCGCGAACAGTGCGGCCTGCTCGCCTACTCGCCACTGGCGTTCGGCTTCCTCTCCGGCAAGTACGAAGGCGGCGCCCGTCCACCGAAAGGCCGTCTGAGCCTCTACAGCCGCTTCAGCCGCTATTTCAACCCGCAATCGGAGGCGGCGTGCAGCCGTTACGTTGCCCTGGCCCGTGAACACGGTCTGGACCCGGCACAAATGGCCCTGGCCTTCGTGACCCAGCAACCGTTCGTCACCAGCAACATCATTGGCGCGACGACGCTTGAGCAACTGGACAGCAACATTGCCAGTTTTGATCTGAAACTGTCCGATGAAGTGCTGGCCGGAATCGAGGCGATTCACAAGGATCATCCGAATCCCGCGCCGTAACTGACCGCCAAAAGCTTCGCGAGCAGGCTCGCTCCCACAGGTACGGTGATCCCCTGTGGGAGCGAGCCTGCTCGCGAAGAGGCCAGTCGGATTACCTTAACAGCGGAACGCGGAGCGTCCCCGGCGGCATTCCCACGCACAGCGTGGGAACGATCATCAAAGCGACCGCGCAATAATCTCCTTCATGATTTCATTGGTGCCGGCATAAATCCGCTGCACCCGCGCATCCGCCCACGCCCGGGCCACCGGGTATTCCCACATGAAGCCGTAGCCGCCATGCAGTTGCACGCATTCGTCGAGCACTTTGCATTGCAGGTCGGTACCCCAATATTTGGCCATCGCCGCCGTCGGCACATCGAGTTTGCCTTGCAGGTGCAGCTCCAGGCAGCGGTCAACGAAGACCCGGCCGATCTGGATCTCGGTAGCCATTTCGGCCAGTTTGAAGCGGGTGTTCTGGAAGTCGGCAATCGCCTTGCCGAACGCCTTGCGATCGCGGGTGTAATCCAGCGTCCATTGCAGCGCTGCCTCGGCCGAGGCCAGGCCGCCGATAGCCACGGTCAGACGTTCCTGCGGTAACTCCTGCATCAGATAGGCAAACCCGGCACCCGCCTGGCCGAGAAGGTTTTCCTTCGGCACGCGCACGTCCTGGAAGAACAGTTCCGAGGTGTCCTGCGCCTTCATGCCGACCTTCTCCAAGCGCTTGCCCTTCTCGAAGCCCGGTGTATTCGCCTCCACCAGAAACAGACTGGTGCCCTTGGCGCCAGCCTTGGGGTCGGTCTTGGCCACCACGATCACTAGGTCAGCCAGAAAGCCGTTGGTGATAAAGGTTTTCGAACCGTTGATCACATATTCGTCACCGTCGAGCACCGCCGTGGTTTTCACCCCTTGCAGGTCGGAACCGGCGCCAGGCTCGGTCATGGCAATCGCCGTGACCATTTCGCCCGAGACCAGTTTCGGCAGGTATTTGTGCTTCAGCGCTTCGCTGCCGTAATGCAGGATGTACGGTGCGACGATGTCCGAGTGCAGCGAGAAACCGATACCGGTCAGACCCAGACGCCCGACTTCCTCGATGACCACGGTGCTGTAGAGGAAATCCGCGCCGAGCCCGCCGTACTCTTCCGGCAGATGCGAACAGAGCATCCCCGCCTCCCCCGCCTTGTTCCACAGTGCGCGATCGATGTGCCCCTGCTTCTCCCACTGCGCGTGATACGGCACGGCCTCCTTTTCGAGGAAAGTTCGCACGCTGTCGCGGAACAATTCGTGCTCGGAGCTGAACAGGGTTCTGGGGATCATGCGGCACCTTTCTTTGTTGTTGGAGGGATACGGCTCTCAGAGACTAAGCCCGACTCCTGTTACGGGACACTGGACACATCCGACAAAAAATAAGACGATCCAGCCGTCTGGTGACCACTTTCCCTTATAAAAACAAAACAAAAGTTGAATTATGTCTAAGCACGTCTCCCCGCCCTTGCGGCGCGTCAGCATCCTGGCCATCGACCGGGTTTTCGCTTACACCCTCATGCAGGCCAAGGATTTTTTCCATGTGGCCAGCCTGCGTTACGGCAAACAACTGGGCCACGGCCTGACACCGGCGTTCGAAACTCGCCTGGTCAGCCCCGATGGCAAACCGGTAAAAAGCTTCAGCGACGTGGTCATGCCGGTCGACGGTGGCCTGGAAAACGCCGACGTGATCATCCTCCCGGCGTTCTGGGACGATTTCGACACGCTGTGCAGCCGTTACCCGCAAATCCTGCCGTGGCTGCGCGAACAGCATGCGCGCGGCGCGGTGTTATGCGGCGAAGCCACCGGAGTGTTCTGGCTCGCCGAAGCAGGGCTGCTCAACGGCAAGGAAGCGACCACTTACTGGCGCTTCTTCAATGCCTTCGCCGAGCGCTTTCCAAAGGTCTATCTGAATCAGGACAAGCACCTGACCGACGCCGACAATCTCTATTGCGCCGGCGGCACGACCTCGGCCTGCGATCTGTACATCTATCTGATCGAACGCTTCTGCGGCGCAAACGTGGCACAAGCCGTGGCCCGCGACATTCTCTACGAAGTGCAGCGCAGCTATTCGCCGGGACGTATCGGTTTCGGCGGGCAGAAGCTGCATCAGGACGTGATCATCCTGCAGATCCAGCAGTGGCTCGAAGAACATTTCGCCGACAAGTTCCGCTTCGAAGACGTCGCCCGCGAGCACGGCATGAGCATCCGCAACTTCATGCGCCGCTTCCAGACCGCCACCGGCGACAAACCGCTGCACTACTTGCAGCGCCTGCGCATCGAGACGGCCAAGGGCCTGCTTTCGGGCACGCGCAAGAGCATCAAGACCATCAGTTACGAGGTCGGTTACGACGATGCGAGCTTCTTCGCGCGACTGTTCCGCCAGCACACCGAGCTGTCGCCGAATCAGTATCGGCAGCAGTTTCAGCAGGCTGCGTAATCCGACCTGATGATCGTTCCCACGCTCTGCGTGGGAATGCCGCCACTGGACGCTCTGCGTCCGGCTCGCAAGTGACGCGGAGCGTCACGGGATGCATTCCCACGCGGAGCGTGGGAACGATCAGTTACTGCGCTTTCGCGAGCAGGCTCGCTCCCACAGGGAAAAACTTCAGCGCATAAAAAAGGCCTGCAATCGCAGGCCTTTTTCGTTGCCGAAACTCCGTTTAAGGCTTGTGCGCCCGCGACAGGAATTCGTGGGATTGCATTTCCAGCAATCGGCTCAGGGTGCGCTGGAACTCGAAGGTCAGGCGTCCGCCGGTGTAAAGATCCTTCAACTCGACTTCGGCAGAAATGATCAGTTTGACGTTGCGGTCGTAGAATTCGTCGACCATGTTGATGAAGCGCCGGGCGATGTCGTCGGTGGTGACGCTCATCTGCTCGACGCCGCTAAGCAGCACGGCGTGGAAAATCTTGCCCAGTTCGATGTAGTCGTTCTGGCTGCGCGGGCCGTCGCACAGTTCGCGGAAGTCGAACCAGGCCACGTCGTCGCAGGTGCGCAGAGCGCGGATTTCGCGGTTCTCGATGATCAGCACATCGTTTTCCACCGCTGCCGTGCACTCCGGCGTCAGTGCCTTGAAGCTCTTGCGCAGGCTTTCGTGGGCGGCTTCGTCGAGCGGATAGTGGAACAGCTCGGCTTGCTCGAGGTGACGCAGACGATAATCGACGCCGCTGTCGACGTTGACGATCTCGGTGTTCTGCTTGATCAGCGCGATGGCCGGGAGGAAGCGCGCACGTTGCAGGCCATCCTTGTACAGACCGTCCGGAACGATGTTCGACGTCGCGACGAGGGTCACGCCGTTCTTGAACAGCTCTTCCATCAGCGTGCCGAGGATCATCGCGTCGGTGATGTCGGAGACGAAGAATTCATCGAAGCAGATCACCCGCGACTCGGCCGCAAAGCGCTTGGCGATGATGGTCAGCGGGTTCTTCTCGCCGCCCAGTGTCTTCATTTCTTCGTGCACGCGCTTCATGAAGCGGTGGAAGTGCGTGCGGGTCTTTTCCTTGAACGGCAGCGCTTCGAAGAAGGTGTCGACCAGGTATGTCTTGCCTCGACCGACGCCGCCCCAGAAATACAGGCCCTTGACCGGTGCCTGATCCTTTTTGCCAAACAGCTTGCCGAGCAAGCCCGGCTTGTTCTGGTCAGCGGCGATCAAGTCGTCGTACAGACGCTGCAAGTGACGCACAGCAGTTTCCTGCGCGGCGTCATGGAAGAAATCCGGGCGTTTCAGATCAGCTTGATATCGTTCTAGGGGCGTCATAATTCGTTAGCAAGGCAACAAAAACGGGCCGTCACTGTAGCGACGGCCTGTGGGAATGGCAATCGGCCCTTGGTCGGGTCGTGCCGCCGATCAGTCTTGAGCTGGAGTCAGTGCGACGCGCAACGCCTCGATGGCGGCGTCCCGCGCACCGATGTCGGCAAACGCCGGGCTGTCGCCCACGCACTCACCGGCCAGCCAGACGCTGAAGCTCAATTCTTCAGTACGCACGTCCAGCGGCTCGCCGGACTGCAACTGTTTGGTCACCTGGCCGGCAGTCTTGCCGTCGGCGAAGTTGCGCGACAGCAGCAATTGCTCGCCATCGGCCGCCAGCAGACGGAAACGGAAGCTGCCGTCGTCCTCGCGGAAGCTGACGAAACGTGCGGTTTTCGCAGCTTTCTTTTTGGTGGTCGCGGCGACCTGAACCTGATTGACAAAAGAACGCAGGCCAACGGCTTCGCGCAATTCATTGAGGAACGGTGTGGCCACCGCGCGGGCTTTCTTCGCACCAATCTGCAGAATGTCTTCCAGATCCGCAGGACGCTCGATCAACTGGTGATACTTCTCGCGCGCCTCGCCCAGTTCGTTGTCGAGCAACCGGAACAGGCGATTCTTCGCTTCACCCCAGCCCAGACCACCGAGTAGCTCGCTGCGGAACTCGTCAGCCTGCGCCGGAGTGGCGAAGGCCTGGAACAGAGTGAACAGGTGCGAGTTATCGGGATCTTTCGCTTCGCCCGGGGCCTTGGAGTCGGTGACGATCCGCGAGATCGCGTCCTTCATTTCCTTGGCGCTGGAGAACAGCGGAATGGTGTTGTCGTAGCTCTTCGACATCTTGCGACCGTCGAGGCCCGGCAAGGTGGCCACGCTTTCTTCGATCAGCGCTTCAGGCATGGTGAAGAATTCTTTGCCCTGGCCGAACAGATGGTTGAAACGCTGGCCGATATCGCGAGCCATTTCCACGTGCTGAATCTGATCGCGACCGACCGGCACCTTGTGCGCGTTGAACATCAGGATGTCCGCCGCCATCAGCACCGGGTAGCTGTAGAGGCCCATGGTGATACCGGCGTCCGGGTCTTCACCCGTCTCAACGTTCTTGTCCACCGAGGCCTTGTAGGCGTGCGCGCGGTTGAGCAGGCCCTTGGCGGCAACGCAGGTCAGCAGCCAGGTCAGCTCGGGTATTTCCGGGATGTCGGACTGGCGGTAGAAGGTCACGCGGTCAACATCGAGGCCGCCGGCCAGCCAGGTCGCGGCGATTTCCAGACGCGAGCGCTGGATGCGCAGCGGGTCATCGCATTTGATCAGAGCGTGGTAGTCAGCCAGGAAGTAGAACGAATCGGCGTTGCTGTCGCGGCTGGCGAGGATTGCCGGGCGGATCGCACCGGCGTAGTTGCCCAGGTGCGGCGTGCCGGTGGTGGTGATGCCGGTGAGGATACGGGTACGAGTCGTCATGGGTAATCGCTTGTCAGACTGCAATCAATTCGAGAGACGCGGCAGGATCAGATCCTTGAGATCGGTCAGCTTGCCGTGAAAAAAGTGTCCGCATTCTGCCACTTTCAGCAGCTCATGGGGGCGCTGGAGTTGTGCCGACCACTGGTAGACCAGTTGCGGATCAATGACTTCATCGGTTTCCGGCTGGATCACGGTCAACTCGCCGTGTTGTGGCAGTTGATCCTGCTCGCCCAGACGCATCACCGCCGGGGCAACCATGAACAGGTGTGCAAGCTGGACGCCTTGGGCTTCGAGACGGCCGCCGAGACTTGCTGCAACAAATCCGCCGAAGGAGAAACCGAACAGGGTCAGCGGCAGATCCGGGTGTTTTTCCCGCAGCCATGTAGCGGCGGCTTGGGCGTCGTCGACTTCACCGGTGCCCATGTCGTGCGTGCCCTGGCTGGCGCCGACGCCGCGATAGTTGAAACGCAAGGTGATCAGGCCTGCGTCGCGCGCGGTGCGCTGCAGGGTCGAGACGACCTTGTTGAGCATGGTGCCGCCCTGCACCGGGTTCGGATGGCAGATCAGCGCGATGCCGCGTGGCTGCTCGTTATCCAGATACAAAGCCTCAATTTGGCCGACAGGGCCGTCAATCACTACAGGGGTTTCACGCATCAGCAAGGGAGGAACTCCGTGACCTCGAATCGGGTCGACTCGTCTAGCAAATTGTCTGTGCCAATCTATTGCGAGTGAATCGCGGTATACAGCGCAGGTTCGAGCCGTTAACGTAAAGCAAAGCCGTTTATAGAGGAAGGACTCGTGGAACACTCGCTCTTAGTTTGGTTGTTACCGACTCTTGCCCTGGTTGTGGGTGTCGCCATTGGATTCCTGATCGCGCGCGTTGCGCCGAACGCCGCACCGAGCCGCACGCAGCGTCAACTGGATGATATCCAGGAGCGCTTCGACAGTTATCAAAACGAGGTGGTCACCCACTTCAACAGCACCGCGATGCTGGTCAAGAAGCTGACCCAGAGCTATCAGGAAGTGCAGGACCACCTCGCCGAGGGCGCCAATCGTCTGGCCCTGGACGAGCAGACCCGCCAGCGCCTGATCGCCGCCCTGCACGCCGACGCAGCGCAGGCACCACGTGAACGCCTGACGCCACCGCGCGATCAGGAACCACCGCGTGACTATGCACCGAAATCGCCAAATTCCCCTGGCATGCTTGATGAGCATTATGGTTTGAAGAAGTAATCGGGTTTCGCGCCCAACAAAAAGCCCCCGGACAGTGATGTGTCCGGGGGCTTTTTTGTATCTGCAATCTTCGCTGCGCTTGCCGGCCTCTTCGCGAGCAGGCTCGCTCCCACAGGGGGAATGCATTTCAAATGTGGGAACGAGCCTGCTCCCGTAAGGGGTCGCACCGATGACACAAAAAAATGCCCGATCACAGGACCGGGCATTTCTTCATCCAGGCAATCGCTTATGGATACTGCTGCACCGTACCCGGCTGTTGCTGCTGACCACCATACTGCTGGCCCGGAATCGCCTTCAGGTTGACTTCGACCCGGCGGTTCTGCGCGCGGCCGTTGACGTCACCGTTACTGGCAATTGGGTTATCCGGGCCGGCGCCACGGGCTGACAGGTTGGCACCGCTGACGCCTTGCGAGGTCAGGTAGGTCGCGACGCTCTGCGCACGACGCTGGGACAGGTCCATGTTGTGCTGGCGGCTGCCGGTGCTGTCGGTGTAGCCGACGATTTCGATCTGGTTCTGGCTGAACTCTTTCAACGAGTTGGCCAGGTTGTTCAGAGGCTGGTAGAAGCTCGGTGCGATGTTCGCCGAATCGGTGGCGAAGGTGATGTTGCCCGGCATGATCAGCTTGATCTGATCGCCCTGACGCTGCACTTCAACGCCAGTGTTGGCCATGCTCGCGCGCAGTTTCTTTTCCTGCTGGTCGGCGTAGTAGCCGTAGCCTGCCGCGGAAGCACCGACCACGGCAGCGCCGATCAAGGCGCCCTTGCCACGGTTGTCGTGGCCGATGGCGGCACCGGCGAGTGCACCGGCCAGCGCACCGAGGCCACCGTATTTGGCGGTTTTGCTCATGCCTTGCGAGCCACCGTCGGCCTGACCCTGATTGTCATACGGATTGGGCGAGGCGCAGCCGGACAGCACGGCCACGGCAGTAGCGACAATAATCAAACGACGCGTGGTGAACATGGAGAGCTCCTGGTTTTTTGCATTCTGTGGTGCAGCGGCCACTGATCAATCAATGGACCTGCGCGGGCGTTGGATCATGACAATGCGCAAAAATTCCGCCGCACACCCGTGACAAAAAATTCAGGCACGCACAAACGGGTTCTCGCGCATCTCATCACCCAGACGCGTATCCGGACCGTGCCCGGTAACCACCGTCGCGTCCTCGTCCAGCGTATACAGCCGCTGCTTGATCGAACGCACGATGGTCGCCTGATCGCCACCCCACAAATCCGTGCGCCCTACACCGCGACGAAACAGCGTGTCGCCGGCTATCAACAGCTTAGCCTCGGAAAACCAAAAGCTCATGGAACCGGGTGTATGTCCCGGCGTGTGCAGTGCCACGCCGCAACCGCAGGCCAGTTCTTCGTCATCGCTCAACCAGCGATCCGGCGACGGCACCGGGGTGTAAGGCACGCCGAACATCTGGCATTGCATCTCGAGGTTGTCCCAGAGGAACTGGTCGTCCTTGTGCAGATGCAGGGTCGCGCCGGTTTTTTCTTTCATCTGCCCGGACGCGAGGAAGTGATCGAGATGGGCGTGGGTGTGGATGATGCTGACGACCTTCAGGCCATGCGCATCGAGGCGCGCCATGATCAGGTCAGGGTTGCCACCCGGGTCGACGACGATGGCTTTTTTGGTGATTGGGTCGCCGATGATGGTGCAGTTGCACTGCAATGGGCCGACGGGGAAGGTTTCGCGGATAAGCGCAGGGCTGGGCGTGGTCATGGAAAAATCCTGGACAGGGTCAACGCCGTTGGCAACGGCCGATGGCGAATTTTACCGTCGCTAGAGCAATAACCCCAATGCCTTCGCCCGCGCCACGGCCTGCGTACGCCGCTCAACCCCGAGCTTGCTGTTGATATGGCTGGCGTGGGTTTTCACGGTGTGCAGGGAAATGAACAACTGCTCGCTGATTTCCTGATTGGAACAGCCCTGAGCGATCAGACGCAGCACCGCCAGTTCACGGCTGCTGAGTTGTTCGGTAGCGGAGCTTTCCACGGTCGGGCGCGGCGCGGCTGTTGGGAAATGTGTGAGCAATTGCTGGCTGACGGCGTTGCAGGAAAGCGCCTGCAATTGCCCGCGCATCCAGTCGGCATGAATTTTCAGCAGCGCATCGAAGGGCTGGAAGACGCCGCCGGCCGCTGCTTCCAGGGCCTGACTCAACACTTTGCGCGCCTCGGGCTCGCGCCCACCGGACAGCAACAGCGCTACCTTCTGCGTCAACGCCATCACGCTTAGCAACTGCCGCCCGGTCTGCTGGCCGTTTTCATGCAACACGTTCAAGCGCCCTTCGGCAAGCATCGGTTGCCCCTGAATCACATCGAGCAGCGCCTGTTGCAGCTCCACATGCAGCGGCAGCTGTGGATGAAACTCCGGCGGTGCCGCAGCGTTTTCGCCGGTGTAGGTCTGGCCCAATCGTGCAAGCCACGCCTCGGCAAGATCGATGCGGCCCTGGGCCAACCACAGCTCGCATTTGACCAGGGTGATCATCGCTAGGTAGTAGATCGGCGGTACGTCCCAGATGTGCATCAGGCGTTCGGCCTCGGCGAGTTCGGCGAAGGCCTTGGCGAACTCGCCGCTGGCGCCGTCGAGGCGGGCAATCACGCAGTGGCCGATCAGCACGCTGATGTCGCGACAGGCGCGCGCCTCGCCAATGCCGGCCAGCAGACGCACACGTGCGGCTTGCGGCTGCAAACGCATCGCCAGCAGGAAACCTTCATACAACGTCAGCCGCGCGCGCACGGCGTACAGTCGTTGCGGCGACAGACCGCGCAAGCGTTCCAGGCCCTGATGCACTTCATCCAGCGCGCGCAGAATCTCGCCCCGCGATTGCAGAACCCGCGCCCTGTCGTAATGCGCCAGTGCTTCGAATAATGGATTGCCGACCCGCTGTGCCAGCTCGAGGGATTCGCGGTTCAGGCCACGGGCGCGCCACAGATCGCCGTCGGCGATCGCCAGATTGGACAAGGTCGACAGGCACATCAGGCGCTGGCCGTAACGCTTGGCCGGCAGGCTCTCCAGCGCTTCGCTGCAATAACGCAGGGCCAGTTCGCGATGGCCGCGTCCGCGAGCGATGATCCCGCTCAGCGCCAGCCATTGCGCCAGCATGGATTTCTGCGCCGTGGCCGAAGGCGCCGGCAGGAAACGGCTCAAATGGCTGGCCAGCTCTTCAGCGGCGTCGAGCTGACAGGCCAGCCCCAGCGCCCAGCTGTAGAGCACGATCAGGCGTGGCGTGCTGATCAGCAGACTGTCGGGCAAGTCCATTTTCCAGCGCAGCAGCATGCCGACGTTCTGCTCGGCGAGCAGCTGTTCTTCGGAAAGGTTCTGTACCAGATTTGCCGCGACATCGAGATGCCCGGCACGCAACGCCTGCTCCACCGCTTCGTCGAGCAAGCCCTGTGCGTTGAACCAGCGGCAGGCGCGCAAATGCAGGGTGGCGTTGGGCACCATCGCCTGGGCGATCGGCCGGCTGCGCAACAAGTCAGAAAACAAATGGTGATAGCGATACCAGTGACCGTGCTCGTCCAGCGGCACCAGAAACACTTGGTGAGCGAGGAGAAAGCGCAGGATCTCGGCGCTGTCGTGGGCTTCGCGGACCGCATCGCACAGCTCGCTGCAAAAACGTTCCTGCGGAGCGGTTTCGTAGAGAAACGATTGCACTTCGGCCGGCAAGCAATCGATGACTTCTTCGAGCAGATAGTCGCGAATCAGCCCTTCGCCGCCGTTCAGCGCTTGCGGCAGCGCGGCATCGTTGCCCGCCTCGGCCACCGCCAGCAGCCAGAAGCGCAGGCCGGCGACCCAGCCTTCGCTGCGCTGGATCAGGCTTTCAAGTGCTTCGCCGCGCAGTGAGCTGCTGTGGCGATCGAGCAAGGTCAGGGCTTCGTCGTGGGTCAGGCGCAAATCCTGTTCGTGCAGCTCGAGCAACTGCCGCGACAGGCGTAGACGCGCCAGATGCCAGTCCGGGCGCTGACGGCTGGTGACCATCACCAGCAAGCCATCGGGCAGATGATTGAGGAAAAATTGCAGGCAACGATCCAGCACCGGCCCTTGGGCGAGGTGGTAGTCGTCGAGCACCAGCAGCAGCGGTGCAGCAGGATCGAGATGCAGCGCCAGCTCATCGAGCAGACCGTCGAGCCACTCTTCGAACGCAAACGGCTGATGGCGCTGACGCATTTTCAACAGACCGAGAGCGCCAGCGCCCAAGGCCGGAAAATAGTCCTGCAGACCTTCGAGCAAGCGCTCGAGAAAACGCCCGGGATCACTGTCTCGTGGGCTCAAGCCCAGCCAGAGACTTTGCCAATGCGCCGGCAGGCTTTGACAGAACTCCACCGCCAGCGAGCTTTTGCCGAACCCGGCCGGGGCGCTGACCAGCAGCAACCGACCTCCGAGCCCGGCCTGCAGACGCTGGCAAAGGCGCGGCCGCAAGACATAGCCATCAGGCAGCGGCGGGCGGAAAAAACGCCCGTCCAGTGCTGCGACGGTGATGCTTGCGGGACCCGGAAGTGGGGACAGATCAGTCATGGCCGGCTCTTGTTCGAAGGCGATTGGCGGCGTTGCAGATGTCCGCAGCCTAGCCTTAAACGAAGAGGTAATGAAGGTCACTGCTACAAATGGCTACAAAAAGGCTACTGACACAAAAACGCCCCGAACCGGTCGGGGCGTTTTCACGAGGATGCGGCCTCGGGTTTACGCAGGTTTAGCGAACACCATCCTGACGCAGAGCGGCCGGGGTGAAGTCGCTGGTGGTGGCGGTGAAGCCGAAGTCATACGCCTGCTTCTCTTCGTTCTTCATGCCCAGTGCCAGATAACGGCCGGACTGCAGGTCGTAGAGGGTTTCGAGGGCGTACCACGGCACTTGCTTGTCGTAGTAGTTCTCGGCATGTGCCTCGGCTACACGCCACAGTTGGCCACGACCGTCATAGTGGTCGATGACCGCTGCCTGCCAGGTGTCCTCGTCGATGTAGAAGTCACGCTTGGCGTAGATGTGGCGCTGGCCTTCCTTCAGGGTCGCGACCACGTGCCAGACGCGGCGCAGCTCATAGCGTGCCAGGTCCTGATTGATGTGGCCGGCCTTGATGATGTCCGAGTACTTCAGTTTCGGATCGTCGAGCTTGTAGCTGTCGGAGGCGATGTACATCTCTTTCTTGCCTTCGAGCTTCCAGTCGTAACGATCCGGCGCACCGTTGTACATGTCGAGGTTGTCGGAAGTACGCAGGCCGTCGGCGGCGGTACCCGGGCCGTCGTACGACACTTGTGGTGCACGGCGCACACGACGCTGACCGGCGTTGTAGACCCACGCCGAACGCGGCTCCTTGACCTGATCGAGCGTCTCGTGCACCAGCAGTACGCCACCGGCCAGACGCGCCGGCGCGGTTACTTTCTGCTTGAAGTAGAACAGGATGTTGCCCGGGTTCGCCGGATCGTAGTCCTTCATCTTGTCGCGGAATACGAACTGATCCTGGAAGTACACCAGGCTGTACGAGCCGTTCGGTTGCGGCGTGGCCTGGGTCACCAGACGGGTCACGCTGCCGCCGCGATAGCGGGTGATGTGGTTCCAGATCACTTCCACGCCGGTTTTCGGGATCGGGAACGGCACGGCGGTATCGAAGTTTTCCAGACCGTTGCCGCCGGACACCAGGTTGGTGCTGGTGGCGTTCTTCTTGATCGCGGCGAACACGTCATCCGGCACGGTGGCGCCGCGATGGGACGGGTAGACCGGCATCTTGAAGGTTTCCGGGTAGCGCTTGAACATCGCGTACTGGCCCGGGGCAAGCTTGTCCTTGTACTTGTCGACATCCTTGGCAGTGATGGTGAACAGCGGCTGCTCACTGGCGTAAGGGTTGGACAGGAAGCCTTTGCTGTCGACGCTGCCGGCATTTTTCGGCAGCGGTTTCCAGGCCGGGATCGAACCGTCGGCATTACCGGCCATTTCCGCGCCCATCGGCGTCAGGCTCTTGCCCAGTTTGTCCGCTTCGGCAGCAGGCACCGCCGCCATGACACTGGTCGCCAGCAGCGACAGGCCCAGAACACCGGCGTGGAACAGACTCTTTGTTATTTTCATAAATTCGTTCGTCCTGAAATGCAGTGCTTAGAAGTTCACGCCGAAGCTGAGCGCCACGAAGTCGCGGTCATCCACGGTGGTGTACTTGCCGTCGAAGAAATTGGTGTAGGCCAGGCTCGCGGTGTAGGTGTTCTGGTACTCGGCATCGACGCCCAGGCTGACCGCTTTGCGACCTTCCTCGAAGTTGCCGCCAGGGCCTGGCGAGTAACCGCTGACGTCGTGGGACCAGGCCACGTTCGGCTTGAGGTTCACACCGGCAAACACGTCGTTGTATTCCCAGATCGCCCGACCACGGTAGCCCCACGACATCGACGTGGTGAAACCGTCGTTTTCGCAATTGCGGCTGCGGTTGTTCTGCGGCGAACCGGGACCTGCACCGTTGATGGTGCTGTTGTTGAGGATGTTAGCGCAGGTATCGATACCGCCAGTGGCCGGCAATTCGCCCGGACCGTAGACCGGGTCACGGCCATAGCGCTTGTCGGAACGGCTTTCCAGGCCACCGACGTAGGTCGCGCCGACTTCACCGACGAGGGTCAGACGGCTGGCGCCCATGACCTGATCGAAGAAGTGCGTGAAGGTCGTCTGGATCTGGGTGATTTCCTTGCGCTCATAGCCATGCAGATCCTGACCCGGCACGCCGGTCAGCAGCGAAGCGTTGGTCAGTGCACCGCCCAATGGACGCACGCCGGCAAACAGGATGTCGGTGGAGTTGAGTTGTACCGGCGCGTTCGGACGGTAGCTGATCTCACCGCTCCACGCCGTACCGGTAGGCAGGGTGGTGGAGAAACTCAGGCCGTAGAGACGAATGTCTTCCGGGTATTCGATGAAGTAATTCGAATTGCCCGCGACCAGCAGCGGTGCGAGTGCGGCGAACGGCCCCGGCAGCGCGGCGGCAGTGTTGTAGACCGACTGCGGTGCGCCGGTTGCACTGAAGATCGGCGCACGGCTGTGGTAGTTCATGAAGTAGGCGCCGAACTCGGTGTCGAGTGGCTCAAACATGTATTTGAGGGACGCGCCCCACTGACCGCTGTCGCGCGCGTCACGGTCCGGCCCACGGCGCACCAGCACGCCTTCCTGGTCGACGTTCACACCGTTGGCGGCCAACGGCCCCAAAGCGATCGCCGGAATCTGCGAACGCTTGTTCAGTACGCGCAGATTGTTGTCGCAACCGTCGGCAACGATGTCCGGCTGGGAGAAGAAGGTGCCGCAGTTGTCGACGACGGTCTGGTCCCATTCCAGTTGGTAGAACGCTTCGGCCGAGAGGTTATCGGTGAGGCTCTGCGACACGTAGAACATGTTGACCGGAATCAGGCCTTCCTTGATCTCGGCGCCCGGACGACGGAACGCGGAGACGTCGATCGGGTTGATCGAGTTGATGCCGCCGCCGATGAAGGTACTTTCACCCCAGCTCACTACCTGCTTGCCCAGACGCACGGAGCCCGGCTGATCGGCAATCGCGTAGTTGTGGTAGACGAAGGCGTCGAGGATCTGCCCGCCGGAGGACTTGGCGCCCTCTTTGCGGTTGCTGTCGCTGATGTCCTTGAACTCGCGGCTCTCGTCCTTCAGTTCGAAGTCGTACCAGTACTTGCCACGGACGAACACGCCGGTGTCGCCGTATTTCAGTTCGAGGTCATGGATACCCTTGAAGATCTTCGAGAAGGTCTCGCCGCTCTTGAAGTTGGCGTGACCGTCATCGGAGGTCTGCGACAGGCCACGGCCGCCGTTGTTGACGCCGATGAGGTTCTTGTTCGGGCTCTGAGTAGACCAACTGGCACCGATCGACAGGGACGAGTCGAACTGGCCTTCGATTTCACCGACGTTGAAACTGACGCCGAATGCAGGCCCGGCGAGCGAGGAGGCAAGACTGACCGCCAGAGGCAGTTTTGCCCGGCGCCAGAACTGGTTTACTGAGGTCATCGACGCTACTCCATGTGCATTATTGTTATGGCAGTGAGTACTTTTAAAAACGCTGTGGAGGACCGGGCGCCAGGGCTGCCCGAAATCGTTCCAGAGTTGCTCGCCCCGTTCAGTGCGTGTGCTCCGTTTTCAAAAAGTCCTTGAGCGGACTATAGCCAGCGGGTGGTAGTGCTTGATCCCTCTAAAGTGTGATTTGCAGCCGCCAACCACTCTGGAACAGTCCTTTCGCCAGTCCGACACACGTCGGCACGGCAAGGATGGCTGATTTTTTCGATTTCACAAGCCAAGCGCTTGCTTGGTGGGTCTGGCGCGCCGGTTTCGGCGCGCCAGCAGGCACTTAAAGTGTCGAAAGGAAGGTGCTGTTGTTGGCCTGCCATTCGGTGATGTCGAGGCGGATGCGCTTCTTGTCGAGCTTGCCGACACTGGTCTTGGGAATTTCGGTAACAAGGGCGATCTGACTGGGAATCGCCCACTTGCTCAGGTGCCCCAGCTCGACGAACGGCTTGAGGTGTTCCTTCAGTTCCCGTGCGCCAATCACCTGCCCTTCGCGGACCACTAGCAAGGCAAACGGACGCTCGCCCCACTGCGGATCGGCGATGCCCACCACTGCTACTTCGCGTACCGCCGCATGCCTGCTGATGAGGTCTTCGAGGTCGAGTGAGGAGATCCACTCGCCGCCGGTCTTGATCACGTCCTTGATGCGATCACGAATATCGATCACGCCCATACTGTCGAGCGTGGCGACGTCACCGGTGTGCAACCAGCCACCGGCCCAGAGCTCGGCGCCCTTCTGCGGCTCGTTGAAATAACCTTCGGTCAGCCATGGCGCGCGCAGCACCAGTTCGCCCTGGGTTTCGCCGTCGGCCGGAAGGAAATTGCCCTCGCCGTCGACAATCGCCGCTTCGACCAGTGGCCCCGGCACGCCAGCCTTGATCCGGTAAGTGGTGCGCTCGTCTTCGCTGCCGGCCATCAATTCGTCGTTGAGGTGCGCGCAGGACACCAGCGGCCCGGTTTCCGACATGCCGTACGCGGCCGTCAGTTGAATGCCTCGGGCCTTGGCGTTTTCATAGAGGCTGCGATTGAGCGCGCTGCCGCCGATGACGATTTTCCAGCCGCCAAAGTCGGCGCCCTGCGCGGCTTTGGCGTTGAGCAGCATCTGCAGGATGGTCGGCACGCAATGGGAAAAGGTGACCTTCTCCTTGCGCCACAACTCCACCAGATACTCCGGATCGTAACGCCCCGGATAAACCTGCTTGAGCCCGAGCATGGTCGCCACGAAAGGCAAACCCCAGGCATGGACATGGAACATCGGCGTGATCGGCATGTACACATCGTTGGTACCGAGCAGCCGTACGCTGTCGATCGAACCCATGATCGTCGCCACGCCGATGGTGTGCAGCACCAGTTGCCGGTGGGTGAAATACACGCCTTTCGGATTGCCCGTGGTGCCGGTTGTGTAGAACGTGGTGGCCACCGAGTTTTCGTCGAAGTCTTGGAAATCGTATTGCGCACTCGCAGCGGCCAGCAGTTGCTCATATTCGCCGACGAGGTTCGGCAGCTCTGCGGTTTTCTCCGGCAGATCGCTCAGCAGCAGGGTTTTCTCCACCGTGGTCAGCTGCGGCGCGATGGCCTGATACAGCCCGACGAACTCGCTGTTGACCAGCACGAAGCGGTCTTCGGCGTGGTTCATGGTGTAGAGGATCTGCTCCGGCGACAGGCGCACGTTGATGGTGTGGATCACCGCGCCGATCATCGGAATGGCGAACATGCATTCCAGATAACGGTGGCTGTCCCAGTCCATCACCGCCACGGTGTCACCAGCCTTGACGCCGGCAGCCGTCAGCACGTTGGCCAGCCGCGCAACCCGCTCGATCAGGGTCGGATAGCTGTAGCGCAACTGGTCGCGGTAGATGATTTCGCGGGTTTTCTCGTAACGGGCGCCGGACATCAGCAGCCGTTTGATCAGCAATGGATACTGGTAGGCCCCATCGGCCGGCGGAATGACCCGAGTCTGCAACATAAGAATCCCTTTTCTGACTGCACGGTGTTGGCGGAGAGATTCGTACTCTAGTGCGCCTGCATGACAGTCAAATCAGCCAAAGGAATGATTTGCAGAGCCGTACAAATGCTAGCTTTGCGCCAGCATTTCGGGCCGAAGTTGAAGAAAACACGACCTGTGGGAGCGAGCCTGCTCGCGAAGGCGTCGGGTCAGTCGACATTTTTGGTGACTGGACTGGCGCTTTCGCGAGCAGGCTCGCTCCCACAAGGATTGATGTGTTCCAGTTCTCAATGCATCTCGGTGAATGCGATTTTCACGCCGAGAGCAATCAGCACCGCGCCCATAGTGCGGTCGAACCAGTGGCCCATGCGGGCGAAGCCGGCGCGCACGCGTTGTTGGCTGAACAGCATCGCCACCAGGCAGAACCAGATCGCCGTCGCCACCGCCAGGTAAACGCCATAACCGGCCTGCACCGCCAACGGCGTGTGCGGGTTGATCACCACGGTGAACAGCGAGAGGAAAAACAGCGTGGCTTTCGGGTTCAGACCGTTGGTGACGAAGCCCGAGGTAAAGGCGCCCCGCGCGGTGCGTACGCCGGTTTCCCGGTGCAAGTCATCGGTGACGGTTTTCGCCGGTTGCGCGCGCAAGGCCTTGAAGCCGATGTAAAGCAGATACGCGGCGGCGGCCCACTTCAGCGCGTTGAACAGCACGATCGATTGCGACACGATCAGACCGATGCCGAGCAACGAATAGCCGACATGCAGGAAAATCGCCGAGCCCACGCCCAGCGCGGTCCAGGTGCCGGCGCGGCGCCCGTGGGTCACGCTCTCGCGCACGACGACAGCAAAGTCCGGTCCGGGGCTGGCCACGGCGAGCAGATGGATCAGGGCAACGGTCAAGAACTCGGTCCAGTACATGGGGGCTCCTTTGGGGCAGCTTGGTCAATAAAAAATCTGTAAAGAACACAGTCCTGTGGCGAGGGGATTTATCCCCGTTGGGTTGCGAAGCAGCCCCAAAAACTTCTGTCTGGCCCGCAGGCAATGATTTTGCGACTGCTGCGCAGCCGATCGGGGCGGTGCGACGTTTCGCTAAATCCCCTCGCCACAGGGTTATGTGTCCGCTGCGGGGTCAGCGTAACGATTTGTTTCATCTGGTAGGCTCGGCAGATTACGCCCTCCGCTCACAGCACAAAAGGTACAGTTGATGACGAACACGCGCCGCGCGGTATTCCTTGATCACCCTTCGCTGGACCTCGGCGATCTGGACCTCGGTCCGTTGCGCGAATGCTTCAGCGACTTGCAGCTGTTCGCGCAGACTCTGCCGGAACAGGTCAGCGAACGCCTGCACGGCGCCAGTGTGGCAATCACCAACAAAGTCGTGATCGACGCCGCTGCAATGGCTGCCAACCCGCAACTGAAACTGATCCTGATCAACGCCACCGGCACCAACAATGTCGACCTCACTGCCGCCCGCGCCCACGGCATCACCGTGTGCAATTGCCAGGCTTACGGCACGCCGTCGGTGGCGCAACACACGATCATGCTGTTGCTCAACCTCGCCACGCGCCTGGCCGACTATCAAAAGGCTGTGGGCGCAGGCCGCTGGCAACAGGCGAAACAGTTCTGTCTGCTCGACTACCCGATCGTCGAACTGCAAGGCAAAACCCTCGGCCTGCTCGGCCATGGCGAACTCGGTGGCGCCGTGGCGCGACTGGCCGAAGCGTTTGGCATGCGCGTGTTGCTCGGGCAGATTCCGGGGCGCCCGGCTCGGCCGGATCGCCTGCCGCTGGAAGAACTGCTGCCGCAGATCGACGCCCTGACCCTGCACTGCCCGCTCAACGAGCACACCCGGAACTTCATCGGTGCCGGCGAACTGGCCGCGATGAAGCCCGGCGCATTTGTGGTCAATACCGCTCGTGGCGGCCTGATCGACGAGCAAGCGCTGGCCGACGCTTTGCGTAGCGGCCATCTCGGCGGTGCGGCGACAGATGTGTTGAGTGTCGAGCCACCGACCCAGGGCAATCCGCTACTCGCCGCCGATATCCCGCGCCTGATCGTCACCCCGCACAACGCCTGGGGCAGCCGCGAGGCACGCCAGCGTATCGTCGGGCAACTGAGCGAAAATGCCCAGGCGTTCTTCAGCGGTGAGGCGCTGCGGGTCGTCAGTTGATAAACTGCGGCACTTTTTTTCAAGGAGCAGTTATGGATCCGCGCAGTGAAGTACTGCTTCGTCAGGCCGAGTTATTCCAGGGTTCGCTGCTGTTGGCCGGCCTGCCCGCCGATGATTTGCTCGGGTGTCTGCCGAATGCGTTCGGCTGGTGCTGGCACGCTGGCGACCAAGCCGCACTGGACGCGCGTTTCGAGGGCCGCAGCCAGTTCGGCGTGAATGTCCCGGAGCGCGATTTCGACAGCGCTGTGGTGTTCCTGCCCAAGTCCAAGGACCTCACCGATTACATCCTCAACGCCGTGGCGTCGCGTCTGGCGGGGCGTGAGGTGTTTCTGGTCGGGGAAAAACGCAGCGGCATCGAAGGCGCATCCAAGCAGCTCAATCCGTTCGGCAAGCCACGCAAACTCGACAGCGCCCGGCACTGCCAGCTCTGGCAAGTCACCGTGGCCAATGCGCCTGAAGCGAAACCGCTGGAAAGCCTGGCGCAGACCTACGAACTGCCGCTGGCCGAAGGGCCGTTGAAAGTCATCAGCTTGCCGGGCGTGTTCAGCCATGGGCGCCTGGATCGCGGCAGCGCCCTGCTGCTGGAGCATCTGGACAAACTGCCGAGCGGCCATCTGCTCGATTTCGGTTGCGGCGCCGGCGTGCTCGGGGCTGCGGTGAAACGTCGCTATCCGCACAATCAGGTGACGTTGCTGGATGTCGACGCGTTCGCCGCCGCCAGCAGTCGTCTGACCCTGGCAGCCAATGGCCTGGAAGCCGAAGTGCTGACCGGCGACGGCATCGACGCCGCGCCGATGGGTTTGAGCGCGATTCTGAGCAATCCGCCATTCCATGTCGGCGTGCACACCGATTATTTCGCTACGGAGAACCTGCTGCGAAAAGCGGCGAAACATCTGAAAAACGGTGGCGAACTGCGCCTTGTGGCGAACAGCTTCCTCAAGTATCAGCCGTTGATCGAGGAGCATCTGGGCGTGTGTGCAATCAAGGCTGAAGGCAATGGTTTCCGGATCTACCGGGCCAAGCGCGGCTGAAAATTTGTTCTTGCCCAATCGGATTTGCCTAGGCAGAATCCGCTCCGTCCTAGGGGAGTAGTCTCCCACGAGCGCCATGCTCGTCCGGCATACGTCAACATACTTGATCCTCAGATCATGGCGTATGCGACCCAAGCGTCCGCACCAGACGGATCGCAGGGTTTGACAAGACCTATGACACGCACACCTTACCCGGGGCGGGAAGGCTGTACGTGTCATAGCCGTGTCGACCCGCCCCTTAGGAAATCCCTGATGCTGGACTCGCTACTCATTCCCACCGCTATCGTTGCCTTGGCCGAAATCGGCGACAAGACGCAACTGCTCGCGCTGATTCTCGCCGCTCGCTTTCGCAAACCCTGGCCGATCATTGCCGGGATTGTCGCCGCGACTTTGGCCAACCACGCAGCAGCCGGTGCGGTAGGTGCCTGGGTCGGCAGTTTCTTCTCCGACGCCGTCCTGCACTGGATCCTCGCCGCCAGCTTCGCCGCCACGGCACTGTGGACCCTGGTCCCGGACAAAATGGATGACGACGAAGCCAGCACGGCGCGCAAGTTCGGGCCGTTCCTGACCACGCTGATCGCGTTCTTCCTCGCGGAAATCGGCGACAAGACGCAGATCGCCACGGTGATGCTCGCCGCGCAATATCCGGAACTGTGGCTGGTGATTATCGGCACCACCGTGGGCATGCTGATTGCCAACGTGCCGGTGGTCCTGGCGGGTAACTTTGCCGCAGAGAAACTGCCGCTGACCCTGATCCGCCGCCTCGCGGCTTCGGCGTTCATGATTCTGGCGATTGTTGCGGTTTATAAAGCGATGCAGAGCAGCGGCTGGGTTTAACCCCGTCTACTGAACTACCCAAAACCTGTGGTGAGGGGATTTGAAGGATCGTTCCCACGCTCTGCGTGGGAATGCCTCAAGGGACGCTCCGCGTTCCAATGGGACGCAGAGCGTCCCGGGCTGCATTCCCACGCAGAGCGTGGGAACGATCATTGGCTCAGGACTTCGGGGCTTTTTCGTACAGCGGCATCACCTTCGGAATCGCTGCCTGCAACGCAGCAATGCGGCTGCTCGATGCCGGGTGAGTGCTCATGAATTCCGGTGGCGCGCCTTCGGAAGCCTTGCTCATCTTGTCCCACAGGGTGATTGCCGCGTTCGGGTTGTAGCCGGCGCGGGCGGCCAGTTCCAGGCCGATCAGGTCGGCTTCGTTTTCGTTGGCGCGGCTGTTGGGCAAGGTCATGCCGTAGTTGGCCACGGTGTCGGCCAGCGCCAGGCTGTCCTGGCCCAGACCGAACAAGGCACCGGCGCCCTGCTTGGCCATCTCCATACCGTACGCCTTGGACATCGCTTCACGACCGTGCTCGCGCAGGGCGTGGGCGATTTCATGGCCCATGACCGCAGCGATTTCATCGTCGGTGAGTTTCAGGCTGTCGATCAGCCCGGTGTAGAAGATGATCTTGCCGCCGGGACCGCAGTTGGCGTTGAGCTCATCGCTCTTGATCAGATTGACTTCCCATTGCCACTGCGCCGCGTCCGGGCGGAAGGTTGGCGCCTGGGCGATCAAGCGGTTGGCGATGGTCTGCACGCGCTTGGCTTCAGGGCTGGTCTTGTCCAGCACACCTTTGCTCGACGCCTCGCCGACAGTCTTCTGATACGACTGCGCGTACATCTGATCGACCTCTTGCGAGGACAGCATGCTGAACATGTACTGCTTGCGCTCCACGCCCACGGCACCGCCGCTGGTGGTGTTGACCGACTGACAACCGGCCAGCAACAGCGCTGCGCTCAAAGCACTTACTACTAATGTCTTGTTCATTCAAAAGCTCCCTGAAAACCTGAGGCGTATCCTAGGCGGCTAATTGTATCGGCGCCAGACACAACGGACGCATTGCGCGTACATTCACCTATGGCCGCAAGACCTCGTGGAAATTCCTCAAGCGCATTGAATCCGCCGTGCACCGATCCATCAGCGACATCGCGCGGCGATTCCGACCAGCGTCTCTCATGGCCGCGCCCACCCCGCCGATAAATCCCTCGCAGTTTGTCCTCTTGCGTGCGGAGCTCCCATGAAGTTCAAGTCGATCCAGTTTTCCGTCGCCGCTCTGGCCGGCGCCATCGTTCTCAGCGTGGTCGCGGCGCTGGTGCTGTACGCGCTATTCTCCGGCGCTCGCACTCAAGAAATGGTGCAACAGCGCACCCAGGCGCAGTTCGAGCAAGTCATCGAACAGCGCCTGACCTCGCTGGCGCAGACCCAGGTCAGCCAGATCCAGCGCGAACTGGAAGCGCCGCTGCTGATTGCCGGCGGTCTGGTACGGGTCAACGCCCTGCTCGGCACGACCGCCGCCGATGGCCAGCCGCGCCTGAGCGTCAGCCGCGAGCAACTGATCAGCCTGATCAAGGAAAACGTCGAAAAGAACCCGAAGATTCTCGGCACCTACATCGGCTGGGAAAAAAACGCACTGGACCACAATGACGCGGCCTACATCGGCAGCGCCGTGGTCGGTATCGACCCCGCCACCGGGCGCTTTTTGCCGTGGTGGTTCCGCAATACCGACGGCAGCCTGGGCGTGGACAAACTGGCCGATGTCGACGACCAGAAAACCTTGTCCACCGGCATACGCGCCAGCGAGTATTACCTGTGCTCGAAAGAGACAAAGAAACCCTGCGTGATCGACCCGGCACCGTACAAGGTCGGTGACAAGATCGTCATGCTCGCCTCGTTCATCGAACCGATCATGGTCAACGGCGCGTTCCAGGGCATCGTCGGCGCCGACCTCTCGGTGAACTTCATTCAGGACATGCTGCTCGCCGCCAACCAGAAGCTTTACAGCGGCGCCGGTGAAATGGCCCTAGTCGGCGGCAACGGGCGGATCGTTGCCTACACCAAGGACTCGAGCAAATTCGGTGAAAAAGTCAGCGACATCCTCGACGCCGAACAGGCCAGCAATCTCGCCAATCTCAAGCGCGACGAGGTCACCTATTCGGTGAATCAGGCCAAGGGCCGCATCGAGCTGTACCTGCCGTTCGGCATCGGCCAGACCGACGCACGCTGGACGCTGATGCTGCAATTGCCGCTCAACGCGGTCATGGCCGATCTGCAAAACCTCCAGACCGACCTTGATGCCCAGCGCAAATCCGACACCTTCGGCATGGCCATGGTCGGCCTGATCATCGCCGGCATCGGCCTGCTGGTGATCTGGCTGGTGGGCCACGGCATTGCGCGGCCACTCAAGCAAATGGTCGCCATGCTCGATGACATCGCTCAGGGCGAAGGCGATCTGACCCGGCGTCTGAGCAGCGACCGCAGCGATGAACTGGGCTCGATTGCCAAAGGCTTCAACACCTTCCTCGCCAAATTGCAGGCGATGATTACGCAAGTGGTGACCTCGGTGCAGAGCGTCAGCGATTCCTCGGAACACACCGCCGACATCGCCATTCGCACCAACATCGGCGTGCAGAAACAAATGGCCGAAATCGATCAGGTGGCGACTGCGGTGCAGGAAATGACCGCCACCGCCCAGGACGTGGCGCGCAACGCCACCCAGGCCGCACAAGCGGCAAGCCACGCCGACCAGGCCGCCAGCCAGGGCATGCAGATCGTGCGCGACACCTCGAATTCGATTGGCGTACTGGCGGTGGAAATCGGCAAGGCTGTCGAGGTGGTGCAGACGCTGGCCAAGGACAGCGAAAACATCAACGCCATCCTCACCGCCATTCGCGGCATCGCTGAACAGACCAATCTGCTGGCACTGAACGCGGCAATCGAGGCCGCCCGGGCCGGCGAGCAGGGTCGCGGTTTTGCCGTGGTCGCGGATGAGGTGCGCAATCTGGCGCAGAAAACCCAGAAGGCCACCGAAGAAATCCAGAGCATGATCCAGCAGTTGCAACAGGGCACCCGCGATGTGGTGCGCGTCATGGAAGACAGCCAGAACCGCACCGACGAAAGCGTGCAGCACGCGGCGAAAGCGGCCGAAGCGCTGGAGACCATTACTCAGGCCGTGTCGGTGATCAACGACATGAACACGCAGATCGCCAGTGCGGCAGAAGAGCAAAGCGCAGTGGCCGACGACATCAACCGCAATGTGATCAACATCGGTCAGGTGGCGAATGAAGTGGCCGGCGGTGCGGATGAGTCGAGTTCGGCGAGCGCCGGGTTGACCAAACTGGCGGAACAGCAGCGGCGGTTGATCAATCAGTTCAAGGTCTGAAAGATCAAGAGCCCCTCACCCTAGCTCTCTCCCGGAGGGAGAGGGGACCGACCGCGATGTCTTGCGCTCTACATCGACCTGGAAAAAAACAGTCGATTATGGATTCACAACAGATCGTTCAGGTCGGTGTACCTCTGAAGCATCCCCCATTCGGCTCCCTCTCCCTCCGGGAGAGGGCTGGGGTGAGGGGCTTTTGATCCACGCAAATCAAGCCGGGGTCAAACACTCCGGCCCGTTCAACTTCGGATCATTCACCAGATTCGCCAACACTCGCTCGCGCAGCGCCGCCGGTTCGCTGGCGAGCAAACCCTGCAACACATGCAGCGGCGTTTCAGGATCAAGCCAGGCCGCCTGCCCCGCTTCATCAAGAATCAACGGCCGGCGCTGACTCGCCGCCGACTGAGTGATCACCGCCGTGCTCAGCCAGACCTGCTCCTGCACCGGATACGCTTCCCAGATCGCGGCGAAAAACAACGAAGAGCCCTCCCCCGGCGTCAACCAGTAAGGCCGCTTGCGCTGGGTGCCGCGCCATTCGTAGAAGCCGTTGGCCGGCAGCAGGCAGCGACGCAAGCGCAAGGCCTCACGAAACATCGGCTGTTCTGCGACAGTTTCAGCGCGGGCGTGTGCAGGGGTTTTCGACAGATCGGTCAGCCACGGCGGCGTCAGGCCCCAGCGCGCACGGGCCAACGTGCGCTGGCCATCTTCTTCGGCACGCAGCATCAACACCGAATCATTCGGGGAAATGTTCCACTGCGCCTGCTGATCGGCGGGAAAACCTGGCAGGGCCGCGAACTCGCGGTTCCAGCGAAACAGGGCATAACGTCCACACATGGGGCAACACGACTCTGAATAAAACGAAGGCCAGCCTAACAGACCAGCGTGCCGGGAAAGCTTTCCGGTTCGTCGCCGGGCAACGGCAGCGCGGCATTGTACGCGGTGATCAGCTCGCGGGCGTATTCGGCTTGATCGTTATCCACCGACAGCCAGAGCAGGCCGAAGATCGGCAATTCACCCGCACCGCCCACCAGATCACGGCCGATCAGATGCGCCTCGATCCCCTCACTGGCAAGCATGCCCTTGAGCATTTCGCCCTCCATCAGGTTCGCCGGTTCGTAGATGCGCTGCATACGCGGCCCTCACTCGTTTTCGCTGAAGACTTCCAGATGCCACTCTTCTTCATGTACCTGCAGGACAAAGGTGATCGGACGACAGCACACCTGGCAGTCTTCGATATACGTCTGATCTCCAGCGGACAAATCCAGAGTGGTCTCGACTTCCTCACCGCAATACGGACATTCATACAGTGCATTTTCCAGCATCGCGGTCTCCCCAGTGACTTGTGCGTATAATCGCCGGTCTGTTTGCAGGGCTATTTTTGTCTGGCTACTTTTCAGACCGTGCCCCGCGGGTTTTCGATCAAACCCTTTACTTACCCTAGCCGTTTCCAACAAGAGAGCATGATGGGCGAATTCGATGCCATCCGACCTTACGACGACAGCGAAGTACCTGCGGTACTGGCAAGACTGCTCGGCGACAAGGCGTTTCTAGATATCCTCACCCACTTCCGCTTCCCGCGTTTTGCCGGTGCCTTCGGCTGGATGCTCAAACCTCTTATAGCCCATCGGCTGCGTCGTGAGTTTGCCGACGTGAATTCCGTGGCTACCTTACAGGACAAAGTCGAGTTCTACGTCGACCACACCATCGAGCGCGCCACCGACGGCGTGACGTATACCGGTGTCGAGCAATTCAAGTCCGGCAGCGCCTACCTGTTCATCGCCAACCACCGCGATATCGTCATGGACCCGGCCTTCGTCAACTACGCCGTGTACCACGCCGGCCTGCCGACGCCGCGCATCGCGATTGGCGACAACCTGCTGCAAAAGCCGTTTGTCAGCGACCTGATGCGCTTGAACAAGAGCTTCATCGTCCACCGTTCGATCACCGGCCGCCGCGAGAAGATGGCGGCTTATCAATTGCTGTCGGCGTACATCAACCACTCGATCCGCAACGATTGCGCGTCGATCTGGATTGCTCAGGCTGAAGGTCGGGCGAAGGACGGCGACGACCGTACCGAGTCGGCGATCCTCAAGATGTTTCACATGAGCCGCAAGGACGAGCCGTTCGGCGAAGTGATCCGCTCGCTCAACGTGACGCCGGTGTCGATCAGCTATGAGTACGACCCGTGCGATCAGGCCAAGGCCCGCGAGCTATACATCCGCGCCACCACCGGCACCTACGCCAAGGCGCCGGGCGAGGATGACGTGAGCATCGCCAAGGGCATCACCGGCTACAAGGGCCGGGTCCACGTGAACTTTGCCGCGCCGATCACCGAGGTGTTTGAAGACACCAAGCAATTGGCGATCGAAATGGACAAGCAGATTCTCGGCGGCTACCGGTTGTTCCCGGTGCATTACCTGGCGTACGCGCAGTGGGCGGATGCCGATTCGCAACTGAACGTGCCGAAAGCGGCCGAGGTGTTCCCGGCTGACGAACTGGCCAAGGCGCAGGATGAATGGCAGAGCCGACTGGACGCCTGCCCCGCTGAGCATCGGCCGTACCTGGTGCTGCAATATGCGACGCCGGTGCGCAACCAGTATCGGGTCAAGGCTGGATTGCCGCTGTAAAGCAACAGCTGTGGCGAGGGGATTTATCCCCGCTGGACTGCGCAGCAGGCCCTGTTTTTCTCAGGTAAAAACTTGGGAGCGCTGCGCACTCCAACGGGGATAAATCCCCTCGCCACAGGTTTGCTACTGCTTCAGAAGCGCGTGCTGATCCAGGACACCAGCAGCGCCAGACCGAGGCAAGCAAAACCAAAACGATAGAAAAACCGGTTCATGCGCAACGTCGCCCAATCGAGCATCGGCTCGGCATTGGGCTGCGCCTGGCGCTGTGCCGCCAGACTGGCCTGGGCGCGTTGCTCTCGTCGGCGGGTCGCGTGCAGCAGCCAACTGCCTGGAAAGGCCAGCAGCAAGGCCAGCAGGTTGATCAACTTGGCGGGATGGGCGGTAAACAGCGTCATCAAGTGCAGCGACATCACAGACCTCGAACTTAACCGGTGTGGCAGACGCCAGACCGACGACCGCGGCGCGGATTCTACCCAAACCGGCCCACCCTGCCCCAGCCTTTGCGACAAATAACCTGACAATCGACCGATGGCTGTCCTGTGTCATGGCATCGTCACGTGGATGCTTCACCCTGCGCGCCTCGAAACCCGAATGGAATGCGACATGCTGCACGCGGAAAACCAGGATCGCCTGTACCTCATCACTCCTTACGACGAGCAGCAAAGCCTGGTCGGCAGCCTCGCCTTCAACGTGCAGGACCGGCACTGGCTGGTGTATTGCGCGCTGGGCGGGCATCAGCATGCGGACTTGCCCGAGACCGATTTGCTGACTGGCGTGAGCGTGCTTGATTTCTATTCCCAGGCTGCCTGAACGTCAAAAGCACCCTCACCCTAGCCCTCTCCCAGAGGGAGAGGGGACTGACCGAGGTGTTTGCGGTAGATACGCCGACATGAGATACCGCGCCGAATTCAGGTTTTGAAGCACACGCGATCGGCTCCCTCTCCTTGGGGAGAGGGGACTGAACGAGGTGTTTGCGGTAGATACGCCGACTTGAGATACCGCGCCGAACTCAGGTTTTGAAGCACACGCGATCGGCTCCCTCTCCCTCGGGAGAGGGCTGGGGTGAGGGGAATCGATTTCCCATACGACACAAATCTCAGATCCACAAAAAAGCCCGGAACCATCACTGGCCCCGGGCTTTTTCACATTCGCTGCAAACTTACTCAGCGAGCACCTGACCCACGGTCGGGTCCTTGAACAGACGCGTCAGCGCATCGCTCAATACATCGCTGACCAGTTTGGTGTTGGTTTCCTGATTCGGCGCCATGCCGAAGCGCTGGTCCAGCGACGCACCGTAACGGCCGCTGTAACGGCGGTTGGCGTTCTGCACGTCGGAGCGGAAGGTCGCGCCGATGGTGGCTTCGGTCACGTACATGCCTTCTTTTGGCGACTGGTATTTCAGCTCGGCCAGGGTCACGGTCAGCTGCGGCGCGTTGGGTGCGTTGGTGGTCGGGGTGAAGCCGAGCAGGCGTACGGCGGCTTCGGCCTGGGCCTGCAGCTTGGGCAGGATCTGCTCGCGCTGTACGGTGATGGCGCTGGTTTCCGGGTACAGACCGCCACGGGTGCCGAGGGTCGGCGAAGGACGACCGTCGACCACACGCACGATGACAGGCTGGCCGCGACCGACCGCTGGCAGTTGCGTGGTCAGCTTCGGCTCCGGATTCAGTTGTTGCGGGCTGTGGGCGCAGCCGGCGAGGGTCAAACCGGCGACAGTGATCAAACCGAACAACAGGCGTTGCAACATGCTCTTCTCTCCAGAATCAGGCACAAACAGGCCGGCAGTATAGCGGTGGGCCACTGCGCGTAACCAGCGCCGCACAGTGAATACTGCAATGTCAGACAAACCCCGCCGAAAGCGGTTCCTGTCACACATTCTTCACCGTCCATACACTCTGGCGTCATGGCTTGCCGACAAGCTTCAAAGCAGTCCTCCTTCAAGGAACTCTGCCATGCGTTATCTGATCTCGCTGTTCGCCCCTCGCCCACTGCATCGCAGCTTCGCCCTGCTCGACCGCAACGGCCGTTGCCAGGCTTTCAAGCAGTGCAGCCTGCAACCGATGGGCGATGGCTGGGTGGAAATCGAAGAAATCCGCCTGACCTGGTTGAACCAGCCGCTGCCCGCCAGCGCCCGAGTCGTACCGCGACAAATGCGCGCACGGGGTCAGGTGCAGTTGAGCATCTGACCGGATGCCTAATAAAAGTCATTAAACACGAGCAACTGCGCGCATTTCTTCGCTACAATCTCCCCCCGATTATAAGGACGTCTCCTGATCGGGCCCCGCAACAGCGTCAATGCGCATGCATCGACATCAAAATCGCCCACAGAGAGCCGCCCACACAGATCGAGTGAAGTTGGCGCGCTTGCCTGTTCTTCCGGCAAAAACCCGCTTTTCGCGAATCTGCAGAGCTGTCATTCGCTCGGCCACCGCGTTGTTTTGCCCTAGCGGGCAGGTGCCAGGCCAAGGCAGCCCTTTTTTGAGGTTCACGTCTTCAAAAGAGCGTGAAAAAAACGGGTTTTCACAACTTCACAAGAGTGTGGCGAGCAAATGAATAGTTTTGCGTCTGAACATGCACCATTAGCGTCTGAAACAGCCCAACGACACAGGACCGGGTATACCTCGAACATCGGAGCCTGAAGCCTGTCCGCTACGGATTTGGTTGCACGAAAACGGATGACTCGACCATAAGTCGAATTGCCAGCCCTGCGTCAAAATGCGTTCATGGAACGCTTGAAACCAGGCCGCACGCATCCGTCGAAGTTGCGAAAAATTGCGAAGATTCGGACATGGCCCACCTGACCACGGATAGCCCGGGCCCACTGACCTGCCCTGGAACGCCTGGCAGCCATGCCGACAATTTGGTGCTGCAGATTTGGGAGACGCGTTAAATGGCGCATAACGAAGCAGTCGACGTAGTTCTGGTAGGGGCCGGCATCATGAGTGCCACCCTGGCCGTACTGCTCAAAGAGCTCGACCCCGCGATCAAGCTGGAAGTCGTCGAGCTGATGGATTCCGGCGCCGCCGAGAGTTCCAATCCGTGGAACAACGCCGGTACCGGTCACGCCGGCCTGTGCGAGCTGAACTACACTCCGCAGGCTGCCGATGGCAGCGTCGACATCAAGAAAGCCGTGCACATCAACACCCAGTTCGAGGTGTCGAAGCAGTTCTGGTCGTACCTGACCAAAAAAGGCACGTTCGGCTCGTGCAAATCCTTCATCAGCCCGGTACCGCACCTGAGTTTCGTTCAGGGCGAAAGCGGTGTGTCGTTCCTCAAGGAGCGCTTCAACGTGTTGAGCAAACACCACGCGTTTGCCGACATGGAGTACACCGAAGACAAGGGCAAGATGGCCGAGTGGATGCCGCTGATGATGCCGGGCCGCTCGCCCGACGAAGTCCTCGCCGCCACCCGCGTAATGAACGGCACCGACGTCAACTTCGGCGCCCTGACCAATCAGTTGCTCAAGCACCTGAGCAGTGCTCCGGACACCCAGGTCAAATACTGCAAGCGCGTGACCGGCCTCAAGCGTAACGGCGCCGGCTGGACCGTCAGCATCAAGGACGTCAACAACGGCAACACCCGCGAAGTCGACGCAAAGTTTGTCTTCCTCGGTGCCGGTGGCGCGGCCCTGCCGTTGCTCCAGGCTTCGGGCATCGAAGAAAGCAAAGGCTTCGGTGGCTTCCCGATCAGCGGCCAGTGGCTGCGTTGCGACAACCCGGAAGTGGTCAAGCACCACCAGGCAAAGGTCTACAGCCAGGCGGCCGTGGGTTCGCCGCCGATGTCGGTGCCGCACCTCGACACTCGCGTCGTCGACGGCAAGAAATCCCTGCTGTTCGGGCCATACGCCGGTTTCACCACCAAGTTCCTCAAGCATGGCTCCTTCATGGACCTGCCGATGTCGGTGCGCGCTGGCAACATCGGGCCGATGCTGGCGGTGGCGAAAAACAACATGGACCTGACCAAGTACCTGGTCAGCGAAGTGATGCAGTCGATGGAACAGCGTCTGGAATCCCTGCGCCGTTTCTACCCGCAGGCGAAAGCCGAAGACTGGCGCCTGGAAGTGGCCGGCCAACGGGTGCAGATCATCAAGAAGGATCCGAAAAAGGGCGGCATCCTGCAGTTCGGTACCGAACTGGTCGCCGCGAAAGACGGCTCCCTCGCTGCCCTGCTCGGCGCTTCGCCAGGTGCGTCGGTGACCGTTTCGATCATGCTCGAACTGATCGAAAAATGCTTCCCGGCCAAGGCGTCCGGCGAGTGGGCAAGCAAACTGGCGGAGATCTTCCCGGCCCGTGAAAAGGTTCTGGAAACCGATGCTGCGCTGTATCGCAAGATCAACACGCAGAACAACATCGCCCTGGAACTGGTTGAAGAAAGCAGCGAGACACCAAGCTTCGCTTGATCTTGCGGCATAAAAAACGCCCCGTACTCCTTGAGTGCGGGGCGTTTTTTATGGCCAGGCAAGAACCAATAATCCTGGCTTACAAACCTTTGTAGTGAGGTGGCCTCAGGTGCGAGCCTTCTTGATCAATTCGATGTAGTCGCCAGCGTTGCGATGATCCTTGATCAATTTGACGAAAGTGTTGCCCTGCTCATCCTCGCCATCGACGTCATAACCCGCCGCAACAAAGAAGCCCAGAAAGCGCTCGAAGTCATCGATGCGCAAACCGCGGTAGGCCTTGATCAGTTTGTGCAGCGACGGCGAAGTGGCGTCGACCGGCTCAAAATCGAGGAACAGCTTGATCTGCTCATCGCCGATCTCGTCACCAATCACTTGTTTCTTATCTTTACGCATTGCCGACTCCAGCTCGCAGACATGACACGGGGCGGGCAGTTTACCCCTGCCCGACCGCCCGGCTCAACGCGGACGAATCGCCCCGGTGTGCAAATCGGCCCAGATATGGCCATTGGCATAACTGAGGAACTGTACATACACCGTGTCGTTGCGCAGCAGATCCATCACCACGCGGTACTGAGCGAGCGGATAGAACAGCGTCAGGGTTTTGCTTTTGTCATCGTAGGCCGGCTTTTTCAGGCTTTTGCTCTCGCCGTCGAAACTCACCAGCACCTGAGAAATGCTCGCGCCCTTGTTCAGCGATTTGCCTTTGAGGCGGATCAACAAGGATGAGGTGACCGGAATCGGCTGCTGATTGGACTGGCGCTGCGCACCGACCACCACCGAATACTCGCTGACCTGCAGCAGTTGCTGTTGCTCGGGTTCAGCGTCGCGCAGGGTCAGATCGTCCGGCGGCAGGAACTGGCTGTGCATCGGCGCGGCGGACAGCGGCAGGCTGAGAGACAGCAACAGGGCGGCGAGACTGCAGATCAAGAGGCGCATGACAGGCTCCGGAGGCGGGGCCGAGCACTCTAGCATGGGTAACGCGGATGGATCAGCACACACAAAAACAACTGTGGGAGCGAGCCTGCTCGCGAAAGCGGTGTGTCAGTTTTCAATGATGCTGACTGACACGACGCCTTCGCGAGCAGGCTCGCTCCCACAGGGGGCAATGCAGGTTCTTACATGCCTTTAACGGCGTAAATCCCGTTGGCGTTGCGCCAGTAGCCTTTGTAGTCCATGCCATAACCGAAGATGTAGCGGTCGATGCATGGCAGGCCGACGAAATCGGCTTTCAGGTCAGGACGTGCCTTGCGGTCGTGATCCTTGTCGATCAGCACGGCGGTGTGCACTTTGCGCGCGCCGGCGTGTTTGCAGAAGTCGATGATCGCGCCCAGGGTGTGACCTTCGTCGAGAATGTCGTCGATGATCAGCACGTCGCGGTCGATGAACGAGACTTCCGGCTTGGCTTTCCAGAACAGGTCGCCGCCGCTGGTTTCGTTGCGATAACGGGTCGCGTGCAGGTAGGACGCTTCCAGCGGGAATTGCAGATGCGTCAGCAGTTTGCCGGAGAAGATCAGGCCGCCGTTCATCACGCAGAACACCACCGGATTGCTGTCAGCCAGTTGTTCGTTGATTTGTGCACCGACGCGGGCGATGGCCGCCTCGACTTCAGACTCGGTGTACAGGCAGTCAGCCTCTCGCATGATTTGACGGATATGCTCGAGATCAGCGGACATGGCGCTCTCCAGGGGTTGGCGGAATTGGAAAAGCGGGCAAAGGTACGCATCCCGCGAGGTCGAATCAAGCTCTTATGGACTAACGTACAGAATGTCCTATAGGACATCACCCTCGGATAGATTAATCTAGGCCGGTTTTTTTGCCCGCCGCCGGAGCCTTTCCCATGCCCATCCTCGAGATCCGCCATCCGCTGATCCGTCATAAACTCGGCCTGATGCGCCGCGCTGACATCAGCACCAAGAATTTCCGCGAGCTCGCTCAGGAAGTCGGCGCCCTGTTGACCTATGAAGCTACAAAAGATCTGCCGCTCGAATCCTACGACATTGCCGGCTGGTGCGGCACCGTGTCGGTGGAGAAGATCGCCGGCAAGAAGATCACCGTCGTGCCGATCCTGCGTGCCGGTATCGGCATGCTCGAAGGCGTGCTGAGCCTGATCCCGGGCGCCAAGGTCTCCGCTGTGGGCGTTGCCCGCAACGAAGAAACCCTGCAAGCGCACACCTATCTGGAAAAACTGGTACCGGAAATCGACGAGCGCCTGGCGATGATCATCGACCCGATGCTCGCCACCGGCAGCTCCATGGTTGCCACCATCGACCTGCTGAAAAAGGCCGGTTGCCGCGACATCCGCGCCATGGTCCTAGTGGCCGCACCGGAAGGCATTGCTGCTGTCGAACAGGCGCACCCGGACGTGACCATCTACACCGCGTCCATCGATGAACGTTTGAACGAGCACGGCTACATCATTCCTGGGCTTGGCGATGCTGGTGACAAGATCTTCGGCACCAAGCAGAAGGACGCGTAACCATGCAGCAAGAGTTCAACGATCCGCTCTGGCGCACGGTGCTGTCCGGCGCGCAGATGCTGTTCGTGGCCTTCGGCGCCCTGGTGCTGATGCCGCTGATCACCGGCCTGGACCCGAACGTGGCACTGTTCACCGCGGGTCTGGGGACGATCCTGTTCCAGATCGTCACCGGGCGACAGGTGCCGGTGTTCCTCGCGTCGAGCTTCGCTTTCATCACGCCGATCATTCTCGCCAAGGGCCAGTTCGGTCTTGCCGCGACCATGGGCGGGGTGATGGCGGCCGGTTTCGTCTACACCTTCCTCGGCCTCGCCGTGAAGATCAAAGGCACCGGTTTCATTGACCGTTTGCTGCCACCGGTGGTGATTGGTCCGGTGATCATCTCCATCGGCCTAGCCATGGCGCCGATTGCCGCGAACATGGCGATGGGCAAGGCCGGTGACGGCACTGAACTGATCCACTATCAGACGGCGATGATGATTTCCATGCCGGCGCTGCTGACCACGCTGATCGTGGCGGTCTTCGGCAAAGGCATCTTCCGTCTGGTGCCGATCATTTCCGGGGTGCTGGTGGGTTTTGCCATGTCGTTCTATTTCGGCGTGGTCGACACAGCGAAAATTGCTGCAGCGCCATGGTTCGCCCTGCCGCACTTCACCGCGCCCGAGTTCAACTGGCAGGCGATTCTGTTCATCGTTCCAGTGGCGCTGGCCCCGGCGATCGAACACATCGGCGGCGTGATTGCCGTGGGTAGCGTGACCGGTCGCGATTACCTGAAAAAGCCGGGCCTGCATCGCACCCTGCTCGGTGACGGCATCGCCACCACCGCCGCCGGCCTGTTCGGCGGCCCGCCCAACACCACTTACGCCGAAGTGACCGGCGCGGTGATGCTGACCAAGAACTACAACCCGAAAATCATGACCTGGGCGGCGATCTTCGCCATCACCCTGGCGTTCATCGGCAAGTTCGGCGCGCTGCTGCAGAGCATTCCGGTACCGGTAATGGGCGGGATTCTGTGCCTGTTGTTCGGATCGATCGCAGCGGTGGGCATGAATACCCTGATCCGCCACAAGATCGACCTGGGCGAAGCGCGCAACCTGGTGATTGTTTCGGTGACGCTGGTGTTCGGTATCGGCGGCGTGCTGGTCGGCACCGGCACCGGTCCGGATGACTTCGGCCTCAAAGGCATCGCGCTGTGCGCGGTGGTGGCGATTGCGCTGAACCTGATCCTGCCGGGCAATGATGGCTGGAAGCAGAAGAAGGCGGATGAGCCACTGATTTAACCCCCGCAATGATCGTTCCCACGCTCCGCGTGGGGATGCCTCAAGTGACGCGGAGCGTCACGGGCTGCATTCCCACGCAGAGCGTGGGAACGATCACTGTGTGAGCGGGCTTGCTCAGAGGGCCAGCGGCGCTCGTTCGCAGAGCGTGGCCAGCGCCTTGGCCCATTGCGGGTCGTCGTTCAGGCACGGCACCAGCAGCAACTCCTCGCCCCCCGCTTCGCGGAACTGTTCCTTGCCGCGATCGCCGATCTCTTCCAGCGTCTCGATGCAATCGGCAACGAACGCCGGGCACATCACCAGAATCTTTTTCACCCCGCTTTTGGCCAGTTCATCCAGCCGCGCTTCGGTATACGGCTCGATCCATTTCGCCCGGCCCAGGCGCGACTGAAACGACACCGACCATTTGCCGTCCGGCAGGCCCATGCTTTTGGCGAAGGCGGCGGCGGTGCGGAAACACTGCGCGCGATAACAGGTTGCCAATACCGCCGGCGAGGCGGTCTGGCAGCAATCGGCGCCTTTGAGGCAGTGGTTGCCCGTCGGATCGAGCTTGCTCAGATGCCGCTCCGGCAAGCCGTGAAAGCTCAGCAGCAGATGATCGTAATTCTGCTGCAGATGCGGACGCGCACTGGCGGCCAGTGCTTCGATGTATTCCGGCTGATCGTAGAACGGTTGCAGGATCGACAACTGCACATCGAGCTTCTTCTCGCGCAGTACGCGCCGGGCTTCTTCGATCACCGTGGTCGTGGTGCTGTCGGCGAACTGCGGGTACAGCGGCGCCAGCGTGATCTTCTTATGTCCCGCTTTGACCAGACGCAGCAGACAGGTTTCGATCGACGGCTCGCCATAACGCATCGCCAGATCCACCGGGCCGTGTTTCCACGTCCGGGTCATCTGCTCCTGCAAGCGGCGGCTGAGCACCACCAGCGGCGAGCCCTCTTCCCACCAGATCGAGGCATAGGCGTGTGCCGATTGTTCGGGACGCTTGATCAGGATCAGCGACACCAGCAACCGCCGCAGCGGCCATGGCAGGTCGATCACGTAGGGGTCCATCAGAAATTGATTGAGGTAGCTGCGCACATCGGCCACCGAGGTGGAGGCCGGAGAGCCCAGGTTGACCAGAAGCAAAGCGTGATCGGTCATGCAACGTCCTATTTCAGAGGCGGCTGGAGAGATCATCCAGAGCCGCGCGTAAATCCGTAAAGCGGAAGCTGAACCCCGCTTCCACCAGGCGTGCCGGCGTCGCACGCTGGCCGCCGAGCAATAACAGTGACAGCTCGCCGAGCATGACTTTCAGCGCCAGGGTCGGCATCGGCATGAACGCCGGGCGGTGCAATACACTGCCCAGGGTCTTGGCAAATTCGCGGTTGCGCACAGGTTTCGGCGCGCAGGCATTATAAGGACCGCTGGCCTTATTCCGGTGCAGAAGAAAATCAATCAGGGCGATTTGATCTTCGATGTGAATCCACGGCATCCACTGTCGACCATTGCCCAAAGGCCCGCCCAGCCCGAGTTTGAACGGCAGCAACAGCCGCGACAAAAAGCCGCCCTCGGCCGACAGCACCAGACCGGTTCGCACCAGCACCACGCGGATGCCGAGGTTCTCGGCACGCAGCGCGGTCTCTTCCCAAGCGATACACAACTGACTGGCGAAGTCGTCGATGCCGGGCGGTGATTCTTCAGTCAACTCGCGTTCGCCACCGTCGCCGTACCAGCCGATCGCCGAGCCGGAAATCAGCAGCGCCGGTTTCTGCGCGCGAGTTTCCAGCCACGCCAGCAGCGTTTCCGTCAGGGTGATGCGGCTGCTCCACAGCAACGCCTTACGGCGATGGGTCCAGGGGCGGTCGGCAATCGGCGCACCGGCGAGATTGACGATCGCATCCAGCGGCTCTTCGCCGAGGTCCTCCAGACGCGAAATTCCGCGCACTTGCGCGCCGCAGATCTGCGCGACTTTTTCCGCGCGGCGACTCCACACCGTCAGCCGATGGCCCTGCTCCAGCCAGTGCCGGCAGAGCTGACGTCCGATCAAACCAGTACCGCCGGTCAGCAATATGTGCATGACATCTTCCTCGCGTGGCGTTTAACCCGGATCACTAGTCTATTTTTATAGGCAGGGATCTTTTCGATCGGGCAGGCTCTATGGTTTAACAATAGGCCAAGCTGTCAGAACGAGAACGCTAGAAGTTATACCAAAAAACAGAATTGTACAGGTTTGATCGACGGCGTAGTCTGTACAGAAAGGTAAACGAGGCCCCTATGACTGTACCTATCGCAATCATCGGCACCGGCATCGCCGGGCTCTCCGCCGCTCAGGCTCTGACAGAGACCGGGCATACCGTTCAACTGTTCGATAAAAGCCGCGGCAGCGGCGGGCGCATGTCGAGCAAGCGCAGCGACGCCGGCTCGCTGGACTTGGGCGCTCAATACTTCACCGCGCGTGACCGGCGCTTCGTCACCGAAGTGCAGCGCTGGCAGAGCCAGGGCTGGGCCGCCGAGTGGGCGCCGCAGCTGTACACCTTCCAGGGCGGCCAACTGAACATGTCGCCGGACGAGCAGACCCGCTGGGTCGGCACGCCGCGCATGAGCGCCATCACGCGCGGCCTGCTCGATGGCCTGGACGTGCAGTTTGCCTGCCGCATCACCGAGGTCTATCGCGGTGAAGAACACTGGCATCTGCAGGACGCCGATGGCTGCACCCACGGCCCCTTCAGCCATGTGGTGATCGCCACACCGGCACCGCAAGCCACCGCGTTGCTGGCCGCCGCACCGAAACTTGCCGGCGTCGCGGCCGGGGTGAAAATGGAACCGACCTGGGCGGTCGCCCTTGCCTTCGAAACCCCACTCGATACGCCGATCGAAGGCTGCTTCGTACAGGACAGCCCACTCGACTGGCTGGCGCGCAACCGCAGCAAACCCGGGCGCGACAGCACTCTCGACACGTGGGTGCTGCATGCAACCAGCGCCTGGAGCCGGCAACACATCGACCTCTCCAAGGAAGCCGTGATCGAGCATCTGCACGGTGCGTTCGCCGAACTGCTGCACAGCGCCATGCCTGCGCCGACCTTCAGCCTCGCCCACCGCTGGCTCTACGCCCGCCCCGCTACCGGCCATGAATGGACCACACTGGCTGATGTCGATCTGGGCCTGTACGCCTGTGGCGACTGGTGCCTGTCGGGCCGCGTTGAAGGCGCCTGGCTCAGTGGTCAGGAGGCTGCACGTCGCTTGCACGAACACCTGCAATGAATCGCATCAATCCGCGCAAATTGCTGCTGTCGAAGTGGACAGCAGCCCATCCGCAAAATCGCGAAAAACATTTTCTGGTCACCGAACTGATCCGCGACGAGGAAGGTACGGTGCTGGAAGTTGAATTGCAGGCGGTGCTGACCCAGCGTAGCGAGCGACTCGATTGGCAGGTGCTGAAAGACAGCGAGCACTGGTTACTCGGCTGGAAATAGATTTCCCTTGCGGTGGCGAGCCTGCTCGCGAAAGCGCTGTATCAGATTCGAATTCGTCGACTGCCCCACTGCTTTCGCGAGCAGGCTCGCTCCCACAGATCAACGCCGCACAAAAATCTTATACAAATCATTTGACTTGTACATCCATCGATCTATGCTGAGGAAAAGTTGTACAGCGATAACTCTCTGTACAGGTATAGATTCGAGGTGCTCATGTCTACTGCTTCCCTGTCCAAGCCGAAGATCGCCATCAGCGCCTGCCTGTTGGGCGAAGAAGTGCGCTACAACGGTGGGCACAAGGAATCGCGGCTATGCAGCCGTACCCTCACCGAATATTTCGATTTCGTCCCGCTGTGCCCGGAAGTCGCCATCGGCATGGGCATTCCCCGTGAGCCGATCCGGCTGGTCGGCGACCCTGAACAACCCGAGGCCGTCGGCACCGTCGACCGGACCATCAACGTCACCAGGCCACTGGCCGAGTACGGCGAGAAAATGGCCGCCGAGTTGCAGGACCTGTCCGGCTACATCTTCATGCAGCAGTCGCCCTCCTGCGGGCTGGAACGGGTCAAGGTCTATCACGACAACGGCGCGCCAGTGAACGGTGGCGGACGCGGCATCTATGCGCAGGCATTCTGTGCCCAACATCCGGATCTGCCGGTGGAAGAAGCCGGGCGCCTCAACGATCCGGTGCTGCGGGAAAACTTCATCACCCGCGTCCTGGCCTACAGCGCCTGGCAGCAAGTGCTCGCCGAGGGCCTGAGCCGCCGCGCCCTTACCGAGTTCCATTCGCGCTACAAGTACCTGCTGATGGCGCACAACCCGCTGCAATACAAAAACCTCGGCAAGATGCTCGGCAATATGGCTGACAGCGATCCCGCCGAGCTCGGCCCGCGCTACTTCAGCGAGCTGATGGCCGCGCTGAAGAAATGCGCCACGCGCGGCACCCATTGCAACGTGCTGCTGCACCTCAGCGGTTATTTGAAACAATCGCTGAGCGCCGAAGACAAACAGGAAATGCAGCAGATCATCGGCCAGTACCGCCAAGGCATCGTGCCGCTGGTGGTGCCGTTGACGCTGCTCAAACACCATTTTCGACTCCATCCGGACCCGTACATCGCGCAGCAGGTTTACCTGCAGCCGCATCCGGAAAACCTCAGTCTGCGAAACGCGATCTAATGAACGATAAAACCGACAGCAGCGCTCGGGAAGACCTCGGCGCCGACTTCAAGAAAGCCCTCGACGAGGGCTGGTTGCCGATTCGCGAAGTCGCGCGGCAGACCGGCGTCAACGCCATCACCCTGCGCGCGTGGGAACGTCGCTACGGCCTGGTGGTGCCCCAGCGCACGCCCAAGGGCCATCGACTGTATAGCGCTGAACATGTGCAGCGAATCATGGCCATCCTCACTTGGCTCAACCGTGGCGTTGCGGTCAGCCAGGTCAAGCCACTGCTCGATGCGCCGCAGGCCTTCACGGAAACCGTGGAAAACGATTGGCAGCGTCTGCATCAGACGTTGTTGTCGGCGGTCACCTCGCTCAATGAGCGCGCGCTGGATGACAGCGTCAATCAGGCCATCGCCTTGTATCCGCCACGGACGTTGTGCGAGCAATTGCTGATGCCGCTGCTGGCCGAGCTCGAACAGCGCTGGCAGGGCCAGTTCGGCGCACAGATGGAACGGACGTTTTTCTTTTCCTGGTTGCGCAGCAAATTCGGCGCACGCATCTACCATAACAACCGCCAGCTGCATTCGGCGCCGCTGCTGTTGATCAATCATTCCGACCTGCCGCTGGAGCCACATCTGTGGCTGTGCGCATGGCTGATCAGCAGTGCCGATTGCCCGGTGCAAGTGTTCGACTGGCCACTGCCGGCCGGTGAACTGGCGCTGACCGTCGAGCATCTGCAAGCCCGTGGCGTGCTGCTGTATTCGAGCAAAGCCATGCAACTGGCGCAGTTGCCCAAGCTGTTGGCGAACGTCAATTGCCCGACCTTGATTGCTGGCCCCACGGTGCACATTCACCACACCGAGTTGTCCGCACGCACCGCCCAGACTGCCGATCTGTTCCTGGCTGAAGATCCGCTTGCCGCACACCAGGCGCTGCTCGAGCGCGGATTGATTTGATGATGGGTTTAATCACATGCAACTGATCTGGCTGCGCAGCGACCTGCGCCAACATGACAACACCGCCCTCGCGGCCGCCGCAGCGCGCGGCCCGACTGTGGCAGTGTATCTGTTGAGTCCGCAGCAATGGCTGGAGCACGACGATGCGCCGTGCAAAGTGGATTTCTGGCTACGCAATTTGCGCGAACTGAGCCAGAGCCTCGGCGCGCTGAACATTCCGCTGTTGATTCGCAGCGCGCCGCACTGGGATCAGGCACCGGCAGAATTGCTCAAACTCTGCCGGCAATTGAAGATCGAGGCGGTGCACGTCAACGAGGAATACGGCGTTCACGAAAGCCGTCGTGATGAAGCCGTGGCCGTAACGTTGCAGGCCGAGGGCATCGAATTCCACAGTTACCTGGATCAGTTGCTGTTCAAACCCGGCACGATCCTGACCAAGACCGGCACCTATTTCCAGGTGTTCAGTCAGTTCCGCAAGGTCTGCTACGAACGCCTGCACCGCTCGATGCCGGCATTGATCAAAGCACCGGGCAAACAGGCCGCGCTGGGTATCGAAAGTGACGCAATTCCGGAGGCGGTCAAAGGCTTCGCCACGCCGAGCGAATCCCTGCGCGCCTTGTGGCCGGCCGGCGAGCAAGAGGCGCGGCGCCGCCTCGACACCTTCACCGACGCGCAGATCGACTACTACCGCAGCGAACGCGATTTCCCGGCCAAACCCGGCACCAGCCAATTGTCGGCGTACCTCGCCGCCGGGGTGATCTCGCCACGCCAGTGCTTGCACGCTGCACTGCAAAGCAATCAGGGCGAGTTCGAAAGCGGCAAAGTCGGCGCAGTGACCTGGATCAACGAGCTGCTGTGGCGCGAGTTCTATAAACACATTCTGGTCGGCTACCCACGCGTCTCCCGGCATCGCGCCTTCCGCCCGGAAACCGAAGCGCTGGCCTGGCGCGATGCGCCGGAAGAACTCAAGGCCTGGCAGGAGGCACGCACCGGACTGCCGATCATCGACGCGGCGATGCGCCAATTGCTCGAAACCGGCTGGATGCACAATCGCCTGCGCATGGTCGTGGCGATGTTCCTGACCAAAAATCTGTTGATCGACTGGCGCGAGGGCGAACGCTTTTTCATGCGCCACCTGATCGACGGCGACCTGGCGGCCAACAACGGTGGCTGGCAGTGGAGCTCATCGACCGGCACCGACTCGGCGCCGTACTTCCGTATCTTCAACCCGTTGAGCCAGTCGGAAAAATTCGATGCCGAAGGCGTGTTCATCAAGCACTGGTTGCCGGAACTGGCCGGGCTCAACAAGAAGGAAGTGCACAATCCGGCGGCAGCCGGAGGACTGTTCGGCGTGGCCGATTATCCGGCCCCGATCGTCAACCTCAGCGCCTCACGCGAGCGTGCGCTGACGGCGTTCAAGAACCTGCCGTCGCGCCAGCCTGTGGGCGGCAGCGATGAGTGAATTCCTGCGCAGCTTCGCCCGCGAGTTTTGCGGGTTGAACAAAGACAACCTGCATCGCCTCGGAGAGCTGTACAGCGACGACATTCATTTCACCGATCCGCTGCACGAAGTTCAGGGCCTGCCACAACTGCGGGATTACTTCAGTGAGCTGTACGCCAACGTCAGCGATCTGCGTTTCGATTTTCACGGCTTTGACCAGATCCGCGAAGGTGAGGGTTACCTGCGCTGGGTCATGAGTTATCGCCATCCGCGCCTGGCCAACGGTCGGGAAATCAGGGTCGGTGGCTGCTCGCACCTGCTCTGGCGCGACAAGGTTTATCGCCATCGGGATTATTTCGATGCCGGGGCGCTGCTGTATGAACACTTGCCAATATTGGGCCGGGCGATTGCCTGGCTGAAAAGGAGAATGGGATGAGTCGTACACCTCCACGGCGGTATTGGTTGACCGGCGCCAGCAGTGGCATCGGTGCAGCCTTGTGTGAGGACATTCTGAAAAGCGGCGCACACCTGGCGGTCAGCTCGCGCTCGGCCGCGCCGCTCAAAGTTTTGTCCCAGCGTTACCCGGGCCAGGTGCTGGTGGTGCCCGGCGATCTGACCAACAGTCAGACCGTGCGCGAAATCGGTGAGCAGATCGCCGAGGCCTGGGGTTCGCTGGACAGCGTGATTCTCAACGCCGGCACCTGTGAATATGTCGACGCGCGCCAGTTCGATTCGTCGATCATCGAGCACGTGGTACGCACCAATCTGCTCGCCAGCAGCTATTGCATCGAAGCCGCCCTGCCGCTGCTGCGCAAAGGCACGGCGCCGCACCTGGTCGGCATGGCCAGCTCGGTGACTTACCTGCCGCTGCCACGGGCCGAAGCCTATGGCGCATCGAAGGCCGGGCTGCGTTACCTGTTCGAATCGCTGCGCATCGATCTGGCGGATGAAGGCATTGAAGTCACCATCATCAGCCCGGGTTTTGTCGAAACGCCGCTGACCGAAAGGAACGATTTCCCGATGCCGCTGAGCTGGCCTGCGGATAAAGCGGCGCGGCACATCTTCGCCAAACTCAAGGACCGTCCGCTGGAAATTGCCTTTCCGGGACTGTTCATGGCCGCTCTGTGGCCGCTGTCGAAACTGCCCGCCCGCGCGCAATTGGCGATCGGCAAACGCATGGTGCGCAAGAACCCTCCGCAGCGGGACCCGATATGAAAATCGCCGTAATTGGCAGCGGTATCGCCGGGCTCACCTGCGCCTACCTGCTGAACCGCCGCCACGACATCACCGTGTTCGAAGCGAGTGACTGGGTCGGCGGCCATACCCACACCGTACCGGTCAGCGTGGCCGGGCAATCGTTCGCCATCGATACCGGTTTCATCGTGTTCAACGACTGGACTTACCCGAACTTCATTCGCTTGCTCAACCAGCTTGGCGTGGCGTTCAAGCCGACCGAAATGAGCTTTTCGGTAACCGACCCGGACACTGGGGTGGAGTACAACGGCAACAACCTCAACAGCCTGTTCGCCCAGCGCAGCAATCTGTTGTCGCCGGGGTTCTGGGGCATGCTGCGCGACATTCTGCGCTTCAACAAAGAAGCCCAGCGCGACCTGATCGAACTGCGCATCGCCGCTGACACCACCCTCGATGATTACCTCAAGGCTGGCGGCTACGGCGAGCGTTTCATCCTGCATTACATCGTGCCGATGGGCGCGGCGATCTGGTCGATGCCGATGGCGGAAATGCTCAATTTCCCGCTGCAATTCTTCCTGCGTTTCTTCAAGAATCATGGCCTGCTCTCAGTCAGCGATCGTCCGCAGTGGCAGGTCATTGAAGGCGGTTCCAGTGCCTATGTGGCGCCGCTGACTGCTTCATTCAGCGACAGGATTCGTCTGAACTGCCCGGTCAAGCGCGTCGAGCGCAACCAGCACGGCGTGGTTATCCACAGCCCGGCCGGCCTCGAACATTTCGACAAAGTGGTGTTCGCCTGTCACAGCGATCAGGCGCTGAACCTGCTGGCCAACCCGAGCGACGCCGAGCGTTCGATTCTCGGTGCCCTGCTCTACGCCGACAACGACGTCGTGCTGCACACCGACACGCGCCTGCTGCCAACGCGCAAACTGGCCTGGGCCAGCTGGAACTATCGCCTCGGCGGCGCCGGCCATACGCGCGCGGCGGTCACCTACAACATGAACATTCTGCAGGGCATCGAGAGCGACACCACGTTCTGCGTCAGCCTCAACCAGACTGCCGGCATCAGCCCGGATAAAGTGCTGGCCCGCTATACCTACGCCCACCCGCAATACACCCTCGCCGCAGCGGCCGCGCAAAACCGTTGGGGCGAACTCGATGGCGAGCAGCACACGCATTATTGCGGCGCCTACTGGGCCAACGGCTTTCATGAAGATGGCGTGGTCAGCGGGCTGCGCGTAGCCGCCGCGTTCGGTGAAACCCTGTGAACAGCGCTCTGTACAGCGGCGTCATCGGCCACCGACGTTTTTCGCCGCGCCGCCACGAATTCCGCTACCGCATCGGTTTGCTCTACCTCGACCTGAGCGAACAGGACGCCGTGCTGGCCCTGTCGCCACTGGCCGGGCGCAGCCGCTTTGCGCCGTTCTCGTTTCGCGAAACCGATTACCTGAAAGCCTTCACCGGCAAGGGCATGCGCCTGATCGACGCCGTGCGCCAGCAGGTCGGCGCAGCCATCGGTCATGAGCCACAAGGCGCGGTGTGCCTGCTGACCCAGCCGCGCAGTTGGGGGCTGTCGTTCAATCCGGTGAGTTTCTTCTATTGCCATGAAGCCGACGGGCAACTGGCGGCGATCGTGTGTGAAGTGACCAACACGCCATGGCGCGAGCGTTATCACTATGTGCTGCCGGCGCAGACGCCGACCAGCCTGGTGGATTTCCATCAGCATTTCGCTGTGGCCAAGGCGTTTCACGTCTCGCCGTTTCTGCCCCGCGACCTCGAATACCGCATGAGCTTCAGCCCCGCTGCGCAAAGCCTTGGCGTGCACATGGCCGATTGGCAGGGCAACGAGAAACTGTTCGACGCCACGCTCAATCTGCGCCGCGAATCGCTCGATCGACGCAGCCTGCATCGCTACCTGCGGCGCTTCCCGTGGATGACTGCAAAAACCGCTCTGGCGATTTATTGGCAAGCGCTGCGACTGCTGCTCAAGCGTGCGCCGATCTTCCCTCACCAGGCTGCCGACGGCAGCTTTAAAACCGCCACTGTGCCTCCGAAGGAGCCGCACCATGAAATCCTCTAGCCTGCCGCTCGGTCGCTTCAGCACCAACGGTTTGACCGGCTCGCTGCTGCGCCGTGGCGTGTTGCGCCAATTGGCCCAGCTCAAACACGGACAATTGATGGTCGTCGAGGATGGCGAACAAATGCTTTTCGGCACCCCGGGCAGTGCTCTGCTCGGCGAAGTCCATGTACTCGACCCGGCCCTGTGGGGCATGGTCGCCAGCAGCGGCTCGATCGGCGCCGGCGAAGCATTCATTCACGGCTATTGGAGTTCGCCGGACCTGACTGCTGTGGTGCGCGTGTTCGTCAGCAATCTCGATGTACTCGATGCCATGGAGGGTGGCTTGGCGCGTCTGGGCCGGCCCTTCGTACAAGGCCTGCACTGGCTCAATCGCAACACGCGCAAGGGTTCGCAGAAAAACATCGCCGCGCACTACGACCTCGGCAATGAACTGTTCGAACAGTTTCTCGACCCGACCATGATGTATTCCGCCGCCCAGTTCCTTTCGCCGAGCGACACCCTGGAACAGGCGCAACTGAACAAACTTGAACGCATCTGCCAGAAACTCGCGCTCAAACCCAGCGACCACCTGCTGGAAATCGGCACCGGTTGGGGCAGCATGGCCCTGTACGCTGCGCAGCATTACGGTTGCCGCGTGACCACTACGACGCTGTCGAAAGAGCAGTTCGCGTTCACTGCCAAGCGCATCGAACAACTGGGCTTGCAGGATCGCGTCACCCTGCTGCTCAAGGACTACCGCGACCTCAGCGGCGAGTACGACAAACTGGTGTCGATCGAGATGATCGAAGCGGTCGGCCATCGGTTTCTGCCGACCTACTTCAAGCAATGCGCGCAGTTGCTCAAAAGCAACGGCCTGATGCTGCTCCAGGCGATCACCATTCGCGAGCAACGCTACGAACAGGCCAAGCGCAGCGTCGACTTTATCCAGCGCTACATCTTCCCCGGCGGCGCCCTGCCATCGGTGCACAAGATGCTCGATGTGGTCAGCCGCGAAACCGACATGAACCTGCTGCACATGGAGGATTTCGGCCTGCATTACGCCAAGACCCTGCGCCTGTGGCACGAGAACTTTCGTCTCGCCCATGGTCGCCTGAGCGAACTGGGCTACGACGATTATTTCCTGCGTTTGTGGGAGTTTTATCTGTGCTACTGCGAGGGCGGATTCCTCGAACGCACCATCGGCACCGCGCAATTGCTGCTGGCCAAACCGGCGGCGATGACCGCGCCGCTGCTCGGGCGCTTCGATGCGTGAGCGAATCGCCAATGCCGTGCTGTTTCAGCTCGGCTGGCTGGCCTGCGTGCTCGGCGGCAACAGTTTATGGCTGTTGCTGGCGGTGGCGGCTCTGGTGATTCATCTGCGCTGGATCAGCAGTTGGGCGGCAGAAGGTCGTTTGATTCTGTGCGTGGTGATTGTCGGCACGGCGGTGGACAGCGTCTTGCGTTACCTCGACGTGTTCCGCTTTGCAGACGCCTCACCGCTGATTCCGCTGTGGCTGATGCTGCTGTGGGCGCTGCTCGCCACCACGTTGCGCCACTGCCTGGCCTGGAGCGCGCGGCCATGGTGGCTGGCCAGCGCACTTGGCGCGGTGGGCGGCGCACTGTCGTACTACGCTGGCGGACGCCTGGCGGGCGTGCAATTTCCCTATGGCGAGGCGGCGACGCTGATCGTCATTGGCCTGCTCTGGGCAGGCTTGTTCCCACTGTTGCATTTGATGGCGCGGCGTCTGGCGCCGTGAGCGTCCGTCAGCGCTTTCACACCCACAGCGATCACTGCCTTACACTGCCACGATGAAAACCATCCCCCACACACAAATCGCCGAACCGGCGGTCACCTGCTCGACCTGTGCGGCGTGCTGCTGCCAGCTCGAAGTGATGCTGATCACCGACACCGGCGTACCTGATCGCTTTATCGATACCGATGAATGGGGCGGTGAAGTGATGCTGCGTCTGGACGACGGCTGGTGCGCGGCGCTGGATCGCGACAGCATGATGTGCACGATCTATGAACGACGCCCGCTGATTTGCCGCGAGTTTGAAATGGGCGCGCCGGAGTGCATCGAAGAGCGCCGGGGTATTGCGACAGCCTACCGCTGATTTCTTTGACAACGCAGAAACAACTGTGGGAGCGAGCCTGCTCGCGAAGGCGGTGTGTCAGCCACCATTTGAATTGACTGACACTCGGCTTTCGCGAGCAGGCTCGCTCCCACGTTGGTTCCGCGTAGCGGCGTGTTACAGCGGCATTGTGTAATGCAGCGCGTAGCTTTCTACACCATCGTTGTCGCTGGACAGGCCGGCGTTGGAGTAGTGCGTGGCGCGGATGCCGACTTCGTGGCCGCCGTTGAAGCGCAGGCCGACACCGATGCGGTCTTCGAACTGGAAGGAGCCGCCCAGTTTGTTGCTTTCGTATTCGGTGTTGGAGAAGAACGCCGCGCCGATACCCGCTTCCACGTACGGTTTGACCGACTGACCGGCAAACTCGTAAACGAATACAGGCGAGAACGACAGGCTGTTGTTGCTGGAAGTCTTGTCACCTTCCCAGTACGTGTAGGCACCGCTCCAGTAGCCAGTCAGGCGACCCACGTCGCTCTGCAGCCAGCTCTTGTCCCAGTCGAAATTCATGCCTAAGCGATACGTCATTGTCGAATCGCTGGTACCGCCGACGGCGAATTCAACGCCAGCGGCTTGTGCAGAAATGCTTTGCCCCATCAGTGCGGCCGCAATCGCGGCCAAGCAGAATAGTCGCTTCACTTTGAAACTTCCTTTTCCGGAACGATCGTTTGGTTTTTAGTTGCTGCTGTCGCTATAGAAATCCGCGCTTGGTCAGAAGTTCAGCGTTTTTTTAGTTATTTCACATTTTTTTTACAAGTCGAAGTTTTGCACATTCGACGCAGTTTGGCCCAGCAACGGTAGGATTTTTCTGAGGGATTGCGGATCGCCGCTGGTCCAGAACTTCACCGGCTGGCTCGGACGTTGCGCCAGCAGATCACGCTCGGCGAGCAGGCGCTGCAACTGCCGGGCCACGGCAGCTCCGGTATCGATCAGGCTGACATCGTCGGCGATCATCGACCTGAGTAACGATTTGAGGAAGGGATAATGGGTGCAGCCAAGAATGATTGTGTCGCAGTTTTGCGCCAGCAATGGAGCGACGTAACCTTGCAATAAAGTGCGTAATTCGGCGCTGTGCAGATCACCCGTTTCGATCAGTTCGACCAGTCCCGGACAGGGCTGGGTGATGACTTTTATGTCAGCCGCGAAACGATCGAGCAACGCGGCAAACTTTGCGCTCTGCAACGTGCCGGTCGTGGCCAGAACGCCAACCACGCCGCTTCGCGTGGCCGCTGCGGCCGGTTTGACCGCCGGCTCCATGCCGACAATCGGCCAGTCCGGGAAATCACGACGCAGGTCGGCAACACCGGCCACGGTCGCGGTATTGCATGCCAGTACCAAAGCCTTGGCACCCTGCTCGCGAAAAAATCCTGCCATCGCACTGCAACGCTGGCGGATGAATTCCGGGGTTTTCTCGCCGTAAGGAATGTGCCCGCAATCGGCGACGTAAAGCAGCGATTCGTTGGGCAGCAAGCGCTGAATTTCGCCGAGGACCGACAAGCCGCCGACCCCGGAATCGAACACGCCGATCGGCGCTTCACGCATGGCGGGCGCCACAGACGCTGCAACCCGGATCACGCTTGACCCGTAATTCACGGAAGCGCGAGCCCAAGGCGTCGATCAACAACAGTCGCCCCACCAAGGGTTCGCCAAAGCCGACCAGCACCTTCAACGCTTCCAGCGCCTGCAAGCTGCCGACCAGACCGACCAATGGCCCGACCACGCCGGCCTCGCTGCAGGTCAGTTCGGCTTCGCTGCCGTGTCCGTACAGGCAGTGGTAGCAAGGGCTTTCGGCACGCCGTGGATCGAACACCGACAGCTGCCCTTCCAGACGAATCGCCGCGCCACTGACCAGTGGCTTGCACGCGGCAACACAAGCGGCGTTAACCGCCTCGCGCGTGGAAAAGTTGTCCGAGCAATCGAGCACCAGATCCACCGCCGCCACCGCTGCGGCGAGCGAATCCTCGTCCAGCGCCTGACGATGGGCGACCAGTTGAATCTCGGGATTGATCGCGCCCAGGCGCTTGAGCGCCGAGTCGACCTTGGACATGCCGACACTGTCGGTGTCGTGAATGATCTGCCGTTGCAGGTTGGTCAGATCGACCGTGTCGAAATCCGCCAGATGCAACTCGCCGACGCCCGCTGCCGCCAGATACAACGCCACCGGCGCGCCGAGACCGCCAAGGCCGACGATCAGCACGCGGCTGGCCTTGAGCTTCAGTTGCCCGTCGATGTCGATGTGTTGCAGCAGAATCTGCCGGCTGTAGCGCAGCAATTCCTGATCATTCAGCACGGCAGGCGCCCCAGACTGATGCGTTGATGGCCGCCCAGATCGGTGCGGCTGTGGACTTCTTCAAAGCCACGGGTAAGCAGCAGATCACGCACGGCTTCGGCCTGATCATAGCCGTGTTCGAGCATCAGCCAGCCGCCGGCTTCAAGATGATCCGGCGCCTGCGCAACAATCAGGCGCAGATCGTCGAGGCCATCTTCACCGGCGATCAGCGCACTGGCCGGTTCGAAGCGTACATCGCCCTCGACCAGATGCGGATCGGCGGCGGCAATGTACGGCGGGTTGCTGATGATCAGTTGAAAGCGCTGGCCTTCAAGGGCGCTGAACCAATGGCTGCTCAGCACCGTAGCGTTGTTCAGATGCAGACGCTGGCGATTGCGTTCGGCCAGGGCCACGGCTTCAAGCACACGATCCACGGCGGTGACTTTCCACGCCGGGCGTTCGCTGGCCAAAGCCAAAGCAATCGCGCCACTGCCGGTGCCCAGATCGAGGACCTTGGCCGGGGTTGCCGGCAGCAGCTCAAGAGCTGCCTCTACCAAAAGTTCTGTATCGGGACGCGGGATCAGCGTGTGCGGCGCGACTTCCAGATCGAGTTTCCAGAAGCCCTGCTGGCCGAGAATGTAGGCCACCGGCTCGCCGCTACGCCGCCGTTGCAGATATTCGGCAAAGGTCAGCGCAGCCTCGCTCGGCACGATGCGCTCGGGCCAGGTGTGCAGGAAGCTGCGCGACTTGCCCAATGCGGCGGCGAGGAGCAATTCAGCGTCCAGACGTGCAGTCGGCGAGTCCGGCAACTCGGCAGCGCGCAACAGGCTGGCGATGATGGTCATTTATTCACCTATCGCTGCGAGTTGGTCAGCCTGATATTCGGCCAGCAACGGCTCGATCACGGCTTCGACGCCACCGGCGAGAATTTCATCCAGGGAATACAGGGTCAGGTTGACGCGATGGTCGGTGACCCGGCCCTGAGCGTAGTTGTAGGTGCGGATACGCTCGGAACGATCGCCGGAGCCGACCAGCAACTTGCGCTCACTGGCAATCGCGTTGGCTGCCGCTGCGTTCTGCTGATCGTTGAGTTTCGCCGACAGCCACGCCATCGCCCGGGCACGGTTCTTGTGCTGGGAGCGTTCTTCCTGACACTCGACGACGGTGCCGGTCGGGATGTGGGTAATGCGGATCGCCGAGTCGGTGGTGTTGACGTGCTGACCGCCAGCGCCAGAGGAACGGTAGGTGTCGACACGCAGATCCGCCGGGTTGATCTCGATGGCTTCGCGCTCGTCCGGCTCGGGCAATACCGCCACGGTGCAGGCCGAGGTGTGGATCCGGCCCTGGGATTCGGTGGCCGGTACGCGCTGGACGCGGTGCGCGCCGGACTCGAATTTCAGCTTGCCGTAAACGTTGTCGCCTTCGATGCGCGCGATGACTTCTTTATAGCCGCCGTGTTCACCTTCGTTTTCCGAGAGGATCTCGACGCGCCAGCCACGCCGCTCGGCATAACGCGAGTACATGCGGAACAGGTCGCCGGAGAAGATCGCCGCCTCGTCGCCACCGGTGCCGGCGCGGATTTCGAGGAAGACGTTGCGCCCGTCATTCGGATCTTTAGGCAGCAGCATGCGCTGCAGATCGGATTCCAGCGTGACCAGCAACTCCTTGGCTTCGCGAACTTCTTCCACGGCCATTTCGCGCATGTCCGGGTCGTTGTCCTTGAGCAGCGCCTGCGCGTCTTCAAGATCGCTTTGTACGCCGAGCAGCTTTTTATAGGCGGCCACTACCGGCTCGAGTTCGGCGTACTCCTTGGAATAGGCGCGGAATTTGGCCTGATCGGCAATGACTTCACCGTCGCCGAGCAGCGCGGTCAGTTCCTCGAAACGGTCCTGGAGAATGTCCAGCTTGTTGAGCAGTGACGCTTTCATTGCGGTTTTTTATCCGAAAAACTATCCGGTGAGCCCTCAAGGGCAAAGAGTTCCTGGGCCATGGCCAGCGCATCGAGGCGGCCTTCGGCAGACAGCTTTTTCAACTGCACGCTGGGCGCATGCAAGAGTTTGTTGGTCAGGCCACGGGCCAGTTGTCCGAGCACGTCTTCGGCGTTGCCGCCGTTGGCCAGCAGACGCAGGGCCTTCTGCAATTCCTCGTCTCGCAAGCGTTCGCTCTGTTGACGATAGGCCTTGAGCACATCGACCGCCGCCAGTTCGCGCAGGCGCACCATGAAATCGTCGGCGCCGACCGAGACCATTTCTTCCGCCGCTTGCGCAGCGCCCTGACGGCTCTTGAGGTTCTCGGCGACCACTTCGTGGAGATCGTCGACGCTGTACAGGTAAACGTCGTCGAGTTCGCCGACTTCCGGCTCGATATCGCGCGGTACGGCAATGTCGACCATGAAGATCGGCTTGTGCTTGCGCAGCTTCAGCGCACTTTCCACCGCGCCCTTGCCCAAGATCGGTAACTGGCTGGCGGTCGAACTGATGACGATATCGCTGCGCACCAGCTCCGCCGGAATGTCCGAGAGCAGCACCGCGTGAGCGCCGAACTGCTCGGCCAACTGACTGGCGCGCTCCAGTGTACGGTTGGCAACGACGATGCGCTTGACCCCCAGCTCATGCAAATGGCGCGCGACCAGCGTAATCGTCTCGCCGGCACCGATCAGCAGCGCCTGGCTGCGTTGCAGATCGCTGAAAATCTGTTTCGCCAGGCTCACTGCGGCAAACGCCACCGACACCGGGTTCTCGCCAATTGCAGTATCGGTACGCACCTGTTTGGCGGCATTGAACGTTGCCTGAAACAGCCGCCCCAGCAGCGGGCCGATGGTGCCGGCCTCGCGGGCCACGGCGTAGGCCGACTTCATCTGGCCGAGAATCTGTGGTTCGCCCAGCACCAGCGAGTCGAGCCCGGAAGCGACGCGCATCATGTGACGAACAGCCGCATCGTCTTCATGCACATAGGCACTGGCGCGCAGCTCGTCGAGGCTCAGATGGTGATAATCGGCCAGCCAGCGCAGCACGACATCGGCCGACAGCTGATCCTGTTCTATATAAAGCTCACTGCGATTGCAGGTGGAGAGGATCGCGGCTTCGCGGCTGTCGGTCAGTCGGCAGAGCTGCTGCAAGGCCTCCACCAGCTGCTCAGGGGTAAAGGCCACGCGCTCGCGGACGTCTACTGAAGCAGTCTTGTGGTTGATACCGAGTGCAAGGAAGGCCATTCAAGGTCGCTGGTGGTGACGTGAAGCCGGCAATTGTCCTACTTCGAAAGATTCAGAACAACTACCGCTGACTATTGTCCCAATCGTCAGCCCCTATAATGGCCACAATTGAGTCTCGGTTATGTTTGGCCGAAGGCTTGTGTCATGATGATCCGACCGCAGGTTAGTCGTCCTCTTCCTATATGAATAGATCTTCCGCGTTGCTCCTCGCTTTTGTCTTCCTCAGCGGCTGCCAAGCCATGGCGCCCGTTGCGCCGGACGGCACCCCGCCGGTCGAAGACACCACGCCCGCACCTGAAAAGCCCAAGGTTTACGGCTCATTCAGCGAGGAAACCGTGTTCAGCCTGCTGAGCGCCGAACTCGCCGGCCAGCGCAATCGTTTCGACATTGCCCTGGACAACTACGTGACCCAGGCCATCAACACCCAGGATCCGGGCGTTTCCGAGCGGGCTTTCCGCATCGCCGAATATCTGGGCGCCGATCAACCGGCCCTCGACACCGCGCTGATCTGGGCGCGCAACGCGCCGGACGATCTCGAAGCGCAACGCGCCGCCGCCGTGCAACTGGCCCGCGCCGGGCGCTACGACGACTCCATGATCTATATGGAGAAAGTCCTGCAGGGCAAGGGCGACACCCATTTCGATTTCCTTGCGCTGTCGGCCGCCGACACCGATCAGGAAACCCGCAACGGTCTGATGAAAAGTTTCGACCGTTTGCTTGAGCGCCACCCGAACAACAATCAGCTGATTTTCGGCAAGGCTCTGCTGTTGCAACAGGACGGCGACAATCAAGGCGCGCTGACTCTGCTCGAAGACAACCCACCGGAAGACGGCGAAATCGCACCGATTCTGCTGCGTGCGCGCCTGCTGCAATTGCTCAACCGTGGCGACGAAGCACTGCCGCTGTTGCAGAAAAGCATCAGGAAATACCCGGAAGACAAGCGCCTGCGCCTGACTTACGCGCGCATGCTGGTCGAACAGGACCGCATGGACGACGCCAAGGCAGAATTCTCCACGCTCGTTCAGCAATACCCAGAAGACGATGAACTGCGTTACTCGCTGGCACTGGTGTGCCTGGAAGCCAAGGCGTGGGATGAGGCCAAAGGTTATCTGGAAGACCTGATCGCTCGCGAAAGCCATGTCGATTCAGCGCATCTGAACCTCGGCCGGATTGCCGAAGAGCGCAACGACCCGCAAGGCGCGCTCATCGAATACGCCCAGGTCGGTCCGGGCAATGACTATCTGCCGGCACAGCTGCGTCAGGCCGATATCCTGATGAGCAACGGCAAGACCGCTGAAGCGCAGAGCAAGCTGGCGGCCGAGCGTGACGAGCAACCGGATTACGCGATCCAGCTGTATCTGATCGAATCGGAAAGCCTGTCGGCCAACAAACAGGACGACAAGGCCTGGAAGGTTCTGCAACAAGCGCTGCAGAAATACCCGGACGATCTCAATCTGCTTTACACCCGCGCCATGCTCGCGGAGAAACGCAATGATCTGGCGCAAATGGAGAAAGACCTGCGCCTGATCATCAAGCGCGACCCGGACAACGCCATGGCGCTCAATGCGCTGGGCTACACCTTGTCCGATCGCACCACCCGCTACGCTGAAGCGAAAACGCTGATCGAGCAGGCGCACCAGATCAATCCGGAAGACCCGGCGGTACTCGACAGCCTCGGCTGGGTGAACTATCGCCTGGGCAATCTGGACGATGCGGAGAAATACCTGCGCCAGGCGCTCGAGCGTTTCCCCGACCACGAAGTCGCCGCGCACCTTGGCGAAGTCCTCTGGGCCAAGGGCAATCAACGCGAAGCCAAACAAGTGTGGGGCAAGTTCCTCAAGGATCAGCCCGACAGCACCATTCTGCGCAGCACCATCAAGCGCCTGACCGGATCCGAGAATCTTTAAACCATGCTTTTGCGCCACGTTATTGTTTTCAGCTTCATCGCCCTGCTCGCCGGCTGCTCGGGGTTCGGCACTCGCGAATCGGTCGAGGGCCACGGCAGCCCGGCCCAGTGGGCGGCAAACAAACAGCAACTGACCGGCCTCGACGGCTGGCAGATCGACGGCAAGATCGGCATCCGCGCGCCGAAGGATTCCGGCAGCGGCACGCTGTTCTGGCTGCAACGTCAGGATTACTACGACATTCGCCTGTCCGGCCCGCTGGGTCGTGGTGCGGCACGGCTGACGGGGCGTCCGGGCAAAGTATCACTGGAAGTCGCTAACCAGGGCCGCTACGAATCGCAATCTCCTGAAGCCCTGCTCGAAGAACAGCTGGGCTGGAAATTGCCGGTATCCAATCTGGCCTGGTGGGTTCGTGGCCTGCCCGCTCCGGAAAGCAAAAGTCGCTTGAACCTGGACGCCAACAGTCGTCTGGCCAGCCTTGAGCAGGACGGCTGGAAAGTCGAATACACCGCCTACACCGAACAGAATGGTTACTGGCTCCCCGAGCGCATCAAGCTGCACGGCACCGACCTTGACGTAACGCTGGTGATCAAGACCTGGCAACCGCGCAAGTTGGGGCAATAAAGCATGACCGCTGCACGCCTGACCCTGCCCTCACCGGCCAAACTCAACTTGATGCTGCACATTCTCGGTCGCCGTGAAGACGGTTATCACGAATTGCAGACGCTGTTTCAATTCCTCGATTACGGCGATGAACTCACTTTCGCCGTGCGCGATGACGGCGCGATTCAACTGCACACCGAGTTCGCCGGCGTGCCCCACGACAGCAACCTGATCGTGCGCGCGGCGAAGATGTTGCAGCAACAGTCCGGCTGCGCGCTCGGCATCGACATCTGGATCGACAAAGTCCTGCCCATGGGCGGCGGCATCGGTGGCGGCAGTTCGAATGCGGCGACGACCCTGCTCGGGCTAAACCATTTGTGGCAACTGGGCTGGGATGAAGATCGCCTGGCGGAACTGGGCCTGTCACTGGGCGCCGACGTACCGGTGTTCGTCCGTGGCCATGCGGCATTTGCCGAGGGCGTCGGCGAGAAACTGACCCCGGTCGAACCCGAAGAACCGTGGTATCTGGTGCTCGTGCCGCAAGTCGCTGTTAGTACGGCAGAAATTTTTTCCGATCCTTTGTTGACACGTAACACACCGCCCATTAAAGTGCGCCCCGTTCCCGAGGGAAACAGTCGAAATGACTGCTTGCCGGTGGTAGCAAGGCGTTATCCAGAGGTACGTAACGCATTGGATTTGTTAGGTAAATTTACCGAAGCAAAGCTCACCGGAACTGGAAGTTGTGTGTTTGGGGGCTTCCCAAGCAAAGCTGAAGCTGATAAAGTCTCGGCCCTTCTGACAGAGACCCTTACAGGGTTTGTAGCGAAAGGAAGCAACGTTTCGATGTTGCATCGCAAGCTGCAAAGTCTGCTCTAAAGGAATCAAGTGCCCGGCACTTGAAAGCAACAGATACAGGGGCGTCGCCAAGCGGTAAGGCAGCAGGTTTTGATCCTGCCATGCGTTGGTTCGAATCCAGCCGCCCCTGCCATTTTCTCTACTCATCCAGGTTACCCTCAGCCTCTAGGTACTGCGCGTGTCCAAGATGATGGTCTTTACGGGGAATGCCAACCCCGATCTGGCTCGGCGTGTCGTACGTCAGCTGCATATCCCTCTCGGTGACATCTCTGTCGGCAAATTTTCCGACGGCGAAATCACAGCCGAGATCAATGAAAACGTTCGCGGTAAAGACGTCTTCATTATTCAGCCGACCTGCGCTCCGACCAACGATAACCTGATGGAACTGGTAGTGATGGCTGACGCCTTCCGCCGCTCCTCGGCTACTCGTATCACTGCTGTTATTCCTTATTTTGGTTATGCCCGTCAGGATCGCCGTCCGCGTTCCGCACGTGTGGCTATCAGCGCGAAAGTCGTTGCTGACATGCTTACCGTAGTCGGCATCGACCGTGTTCTCACGGTTGATCTGCATGCTGACCAGATTCAGGGCTTCTTCGATATTCCGGTAGATAACATCTACGGCTCCCCGGTTCTGGTGGATGACATCGAAGATCAGCGCTTCGAAAACCTGATGATCGTGTCCCCGGACATTGGTGGCGTCGTGCGTGCACGGGCTGTTGCCAAGTCGCTGGGCGTCGATCTCGGGATCATCGACAAACGCCGTGAGAAAGCCAATCACTCTGAAGTGATGCATATCATCGGTGATGTCGAAGGGCGTACCTGTATTCTCGTCGATGACATGGTCGATACCGCCGGCACCCTGTGCCACGCGGCCAAGGCCCTGAAAGAGCATGGCGCAGCCAAGGTCTTTGCCTACTGCACACACCCTGTGCTGTCGGGCCGGGCCATCGAGAATATCGAAAATTCCGTGCTGGACGAGCTGGTGGTGACCAACACCATCCCGCTGTCCGCTGCAGCACAAGCCTGTGCACGTATCCGTCAACTGGATATCGCACCGGTTGTTGCCGAAGCGGTTCGCCGCATCAGCAATGAAGAATCGATCAGCGCGATGTTCCGTTAAGGGCCCTGCCCTTCGCGAAATGTCTCGTTGACGAAAAGCGCCCCGCCCCGGCATTCCTGTCGGGGCGGGGCTTTTTTGCCCATACCGTGTTCGGCGCTGGTCGCAAACGCCACTCGGTCATGGCTATTTTGGAGATACAAAATGAACGATTTTACTCTGAATGCTGAAGTGCGTTCCGACCTGGGGAAAGGTGCGAGCCGCCGCCTGCGTCGTCTCGCCGCTCTGGTTCCAGCTGTTGTTTACGGTGGCGACAAAGCCCCTGAATCCATCAGCATGCTGGCCAAAGAAGTTGCCAAACTGCTCGAAAACGAAGCGGCTTACAGCCACATCATCGAGCTGAACGTTGGTGGCACCAAGCAGAACGTCATCATCAAGGCTCTGCAGCGTCACCCGGCCAAAGGCCACGTGATGCACGCTGACTTCGTACGCGTTGTTGCCGGCCAGAAACTGACCGCCATCGTGCCTGTACACTTTGTTGGCGAAGAAGCTCCAGTGAAGAAAGGCGGCGAAGTTTCGCACGTTGTTGCTGAAATCGAAGTGACCTGCCTGCCAAAAGATCTGCCTGAGTTCATCGAAGTCGACCTGTCGAAAGCAGAAATCGGCACCATCATTCACCTGTCGGACCTCAAAGCTCCTAAAGGTGTTGAGTTCGTTGCTCTGGCACACGGCGATGACAAGGCTGTTGCCAACGTCCACGCTCCACGTGTTGCTGCAGAACCTACCGAAGAAGGCGAAGCAGAGTAATTCACTCTGTCATGCCGGAGTGAGCAAGTAACATCGCGGACTGGAACGTAGCGAGAAAGCGGGCGAGAACGCGGAGTTTACATCCATGGTAAATGAGCATTTTTCGTCCACTTTCGCCGCTTTCCCCGATCGCGGCGATGTTATCCACCACTCCAAGGAAGGGCCCCTATCGTGACTGCCATCAAACTGATCGTTGGCCTGGGAAATCCAGGCGCTGAATACGAACAGACCCGGCATAACGCAGGGGCCCTTTTTGTTGAGCGCATCGCCCACGCACAGAATGTGAATCTTGTGGCCGATCGCAAATATTTCGGCCTGACCGGGCGCTACTCGCATCAGGGTCAGGATGTTCGTCTGCTGATTCCCACCACCTACATGAACCGCAGCGGCCAGGCCGTGGCGGCACTCGCCGGTTTCTTCCGCATCAAGCCTGAAGAAATCCTCGTGGCGCATGACGAACTCGACTTGCCTCCGGGCGTTGCCAAGCTCAAGCAGGGCGGCGGCCATGGCGGTCACAACGGGTTGCGCGACATCATTGCGCAACTGGGCAATCAGAATACGTTCTACCGCCTGCGGCTTGGCATCGGCCATCCGGGCGTTGCCAGTATGGTTTCAAATTTCGTCCTGGGTCGTGCGCCACGCGCCGAACAGGAAAAACTCGATGCCAGCATCGACTTTGCCCTCGGCGTGCTGCCGGATATCCTCGCCGGGGAATGGAACCGCGCGATGAAAAACCTGCACAGCCAGAAGGCCTGACTTTTACCCGAGGGGAAACACCATGGGATTCAATTGCGGCATCGTCGGCCTGCCTAACGTCGGCAAGTCCACCCTGTTCAACGCCCTGACCAAATCCGGTATCGCGGCCGAGAACTTCCCCTTCTGCACCATCGAGCCGAACAGCGGCATCGTGCCGATGCCGGATCCGCGCCTGGAAGCTCTGGCGGCCATCGTCAATCCGAAGCGCATCCTGCCGACCACCATGGAATTCGTCGACATCGCCGGCCTCGTCGCCGGCGCCTCGAAAGGTGAAGGCCTGGGCAACAAGTTCCTGGCCAACATCCGCGAAACCGACGCTATCGCTCACGTGGTGCGCTGCTTCGAAGACGACAACGTGATCCACGTGTCCAACAGCGTCGACCCGAAACGCGACATCGAAATCATCGACCTGGAACTGATCTTTGCCGACCTCGACAGCTGCGAGAAGCAACTGCAGAAAGTCGCGCGCAACGCTAAGGGCGGTGACAAGGACGCCGTGGTTCAGAAGGCTCTGCTCGAGCAACTGATCGCGCACTTCACCGAAGCCAAACCGGCGCGCAGCCTGATGAAGAACATGAGCGCTGACGAAAAGGCAGTGATCAAGGGCTTCCACCTGCTGACCACCAAGCCGGTCATGTACATCGCCAACGTTGCCGAAGATGGTTTCGAGAACAACCCGCACCTTGACGTGGTCAAGGCCATCGCCGAAGAAGAAGGCGCCATGGTCGTTCCGGTGTGCAACAAGATCGAAGCGGAAATCGCCGAGCTCGACGACGGCGAAGAGAAGGACATGTTCCTCGAGGCCTTGGGCCTGGAAGAGCCTGGCCTGAACCGCGTGATCCGCGCCGGCTACGAAATGCTCCACCTGCAGACCTACTTCACCGCCGGTGTCGAAGAAGTCCGCGCCTGGACCGTCAAGGTCGGTGCCACCGCCCCACAGGCCGCTGGCGTGATCCACACCGACTTCGAAAAAGGCTTCATCCGTGCCGAAGTCATCGCCTACAACGACTTCATCCAGTACAAAGGCGAAGCCGGCGCCAAAGAAGCCGGCAAATGGCGTCTGGAAGGCAAGGATTACATCGTCAAGGACGGCGACGTGATGCACTTCCGTTTCAACGTCTAAGCAACAGCCGGGCAAGAAAAAGCCGCGTTTGATACGCGGCTTTTTTGTGCCTGAAATTCAGTGACTGAGTATATTTCCCCGTGGGAGCGAGCCTGCTCGCGAATGTGGCGTGTAAGCTAAGCATTCGTCAACTGACCCACCCATTCGCGAGCAGGCTCGCTCCCACAGTTCGATTCGTCTGTTCAGGCCTTTCTGGTACGCGGTAAAAAGATCGCCAACACACCAAACAACGGCAAGAACGAGCACAGGAAGTACACATACTCAATCCCGTGCACATCCGCCAGATGCCCGAGCAGCGCGGCACCAATCCCGCCGAAACCGAACATCAGGCCGAAGAAGATCCCGGCAATCATCCCGACATTACCCGGCACCAGTTCCTGCGCGTACACCACGATCGCCGAGAATGCCGACGCCAGAATGAAGCCGATCACCACGCTGAGAATGCTGGTCCAGAACAGATCGACATGCGGCAGGATCAAGGTGAACGGCGCCACCCCCAGGATGGAAAACCAGATCACTGCCTTGCGCCCGATCTTGTCGCCAATCGGCCCGCCGAAGAACGTCCCCGCCGCCACTGCGCCCAAGAACAGGAACAGATGCAATTGCGAGCTGGCCACCGACAGGTCGAACTTCTCGATCAGGTAGAAGGTGAAGTAACTGGTGAAACTGGCCATGTAGAAATACTTGGAGAACACCAGCAGCCCGAGCACCACCAGCGCACTGGTCACCCTGCCCTTCGACAAGCCGTGCGTCGCCGCCTGGCCGGCCTTGAGCTTGAACAAGTTGAGGTGATTGGCGTACCAGCGGCTGATGCGGTACAGCACGAACAGCGCAAACACCGCGAACAGTCCAAACCACGCCACATTGCCCTGGCCGAAGGGAATGATGATCGCTGCCGCCAGCAACGGGCCGAACGCGGAGCCGGCATTGCCGCCGACCTGAAAGGTCGATTGCGCCAGACCAAACCGGCCGCCCGAGGCCAGTCGCGCAACACGCGAGGCTTCCGGGTGAAAGGTTGACGAGCCAATGCCGATCAGCGCCGCCGCCAGCAGAATCAATGGGAAGCTGCCGACCACCGACATCATCAGAATGCCGATCAACGTACACACCGTGCCCGCCGGCAACAGCCACGGCTTGGGGTGGCGATCAGTGTGGTAACCGACCCACGGCTGCAACAGCGACGCGGTCAACTGGAAGGTCAAGGTGATCAGGCCGACCTGGGTGAAGGTCAGGCCATAGTTGGCTTTGAGCATCGGGTAGATCGACGGCAGAACCGACTGGATCAGGTCGTTGATCAAATGCGCCAGCGCCACCGCGCCGATGATGCGCATCACCAAGGGGCTGCTTTGCGGAGCAGCGGTCGCCGAGGCAGCGGCGGTCTGAACGTTGCTGATAGCCATGGAAAATTCCGGACAGCAGATGGGTGCCCGCAGGCAGGTGCGTCAATGTGCCATTTTTCGGTGCGCTCGCGCCATCCCCTTAGGCAGCTAACTAACTGACTGGTCGTCGAGCAAACGGTGATAGCGCAACGCCATGGTCTGAATCTTGCCTTGCTTCTGCCCTTGAACACGATCGCCTTACAAAGGCGCTCGACAATGGGAAGTTTCGCTACAGAGCCGGCCTACAGAGCGGGCATGGGTGAACTTTCGAGGCCTTTTAGAGGGCACAGGTCGCAGCCGAAAGGTTCGCGATGCACGCCAATGGTGCGTGGTGTCCAGAGGAGTCATGAGGCATGCAGGCTTTCCTTTCACCGGGGATCAAATTGCTGGGGCGGTTTGGCTTCGCAGGTAAATTCCAATTGTTGTTTCTGCTGTTCATTCTGCCGCTGGCCGGCAGCCTGTTGATGATCGGCCATGACTATCGCGAGAAGCTCAATCTGATCGCCGGCGAACGTGCCGGCGTGCGTCAGCTGCTCGCGCTGGATGCGCTGGACAACCTGCTCGCCGCTCAACGCGACCGCGCCGCCCGCTGGCGCGCCACCGAGACCAATCGTCAGCCGACACCGGCCACCCTCGCCGCCATGGCTGCCTTCGACGGCGTGCAACCGGCGGTGCTGCAAGCCACCACCGAGCTGGGCAATGCTCTGAACCAGCAAGGCGCCGACGGCGCAATCCTCGAACGCTTTCAGGCGCTGCAAACCGCACTCAATGGCCTTGATTCGAAAAGCCTCAGCAGTGTCGGCTGGTGGCCGGACGGTTATGACCGCTTCACCAATGCCCTGGGCGCGCTGCAAGCCTTACGCGAGCAGATCGTCATGGACAATCGCCTGACCCTCGCGCCGTGGCTGGAAACCTACCTGCTGACGCAGATTTCCACGCAACACGCGCCGGACCTGATCGAGCGGGTCGGCCGTCTCGCCGCGGTCGGCCAGGCTTCGGTCGTCTCCGGGCAGTTCACCCTGCAGAGCCGCCTGCAGTTGCGCGACCTGCGCAGTCGCATCGGGGACGCCCGCGAGCAACTGGTGAAAACCGCCGGCCTGCTGGAGGCGCATCTGCCAGCCGAGCTGCAAGCCTGGGCTGGCCAGTATCACGACAGCCTGAAACACCTCGACAGCGGCCTGAAAGTTCTCGACGACGGTGTGTTTGGCGGCAGCATCAACCTCAAGCCAGAGGACTTCGAACGCAGCCTCGACGCGCTGCTCACCGACCTTGCTTCCCTGCGCCAGCAATCCCTGGTCGCGCTGGATCAGCGGCTCGATGCTTATTACAGCTCGGCGATCCGCCAGTTCATTGTTGTCGCCGCAATCTTCGGTTGCCTGCTGCTGGCCGCGTTGTACCTGTTCGTCTGCCTGCAAGCCTCGATCCGCCGCAGTGCCAGCGGCATCACCTTGCTCGCTGAGGCCTTGCGCGACGGCAACCTGAGCCTGCAAGTACCGGTGGTGGGGCGCGATGAGCTGGCAGCGATCAGCACCGCGCTCAACGTCGCCGTGGTGCAATTGCGCAGCAGCATGCTCGGCGTCGACCACGAGACCTCGCAGTTGAGCAATGCGGTGCGCAGCCTCAACCAACACTCCAGCGGCGCCCTCGGTGAAGTCGAGGCGCAGCAGTTGCAGATCAGCCAGATTGCCGCTGCCGCCACGCAATTGGCCGCCACCTCGCAAGGCGTCGCGCAGAGTTGCGAACAGGCCTCGGGCAGCGCCCAGCAGACCCGGCGCATCGCCGCCGACAGCAGCCGCGACAGCCAGCGCACCACGGCCAGCATTCAGCAGCTCAATCAGCGCCTGAACGACACCGCCGCGGCGCTGGGCCGGGTCAGCGAGCAAGGCCAGCAGATTCAACTGGTCGTGGACACCATTCGCGGCGTCGCCGAGCAGACCAACCTGCTCGCGCTCAACGCGGCTATCGAAGCCGCCCGCGCCGGTGAACAGGGTCGCGGCTTTGCCGTGGTCGCCGACGAGGTGCGCAGCCTCTCGCAACGCACGCAATCGTCCACCGCGCAGATCGCCGGCACTGTCGACAGCCTGCGTGCCACGGTCAACGAAGCGGTAAGCCTGATGGAAGCCGCCTGTGGTCAGGCGCAATCGGATGCCGAGGCGGTCACCGGACTCGGCGAACGCCTGGGAGAAATCGCCAGCGCCGTACAGAGCGTCACCGACACCCTGGCGCAAATCGCCACGGCAGTTGAAGAACAGGCCAGCACCGCCGACGAAGTCAGCGGCAATATCCAGCAGGTCGATCAGGCCGCGGTGCGTTTGCTTGAAGGTGCACGCGCCGTAAACCTCGCGGCGGACACCTTGAGCCAGGGCAGCGAGGCCCTGAGCGCCAATACCGCCAGATTCCAACTGCGCTGACGCCCTCCCCGGCCCCGATTTTCGGGGCTGGAGGATAAGCGGTTGAAAACAGGAAGAAATATTTTCGATTTACGCTTGACGCTTTGCCATTTCAGGGGAATAATGCGCGCCACTTGGCTACATAGCTCAGTTGGTTAGAGCATAGCATTCATAATGCTGGGGTCCGGGGTTCAAGTCCCTGTGTAGCCACCAAGTACTAAAAACGGCTTACCGAAAGGTAGGCCGTTTTTTATGCCTGCAATAATTCCCCCTCCGGTTCCCCACCCACAGAAGGTCGATCTTCAGCCCTTTCGATTGATCAGTGGGCTCGCAGCCGCTCATCCGTCAGACTTTCTTACAGTTTGCACTGCGCCTTTTTTCATATAAGCCACATATCAAATTCAAGATAATGCCTTCCTCCCAACCAGGCTTTTAGCCAGGTATTACGGGCCCCGCCCGCCATAAAACTCTAGATAATCAAGAGCGCTATATGAGAAAAAACGCCGCTATCCCTTGAGGGTTAGCGGCGTTTTTCCTACGCAAATGGCGTTGCGGCTTTACTTGGATGATTCATCTATTCCGCTGTAATCACCAGTCACCCTTTCATCACGCGCACTTTGACGTTCTCGTTTACCTCGAATCCCGCTTGCCCCAACCACAGCCCGCGCAGCCTGATCCAAGGCACAGGCTTGCCGGGGTTGTAGGGTGTGTCCTTTGTGTGGACCGGGTAAAAATCAGCGGCGATTTTCAACCGGCGTTCAGTGATGGGGGTTGATGACGTATGCTTGGTTTTAGCCATGATTAGCTCCTGTTTAGCTGCTTGTGGTTAGCGGAGCCAGGGTGTTGGCGCACCCTGGTTCCGCGTTCTTAGGGTTACTTCAAATTTCTCTTTCTTCGTCGCTTGTTTTGGTCGCTGCCTGTGCGATCAGCGCGTCAAGCATCTGCGCAATTACCTTCTGTTGGACCTTCGAAAGCTCATTGATGGACTGCAGCCGTCGATACCACGTCGAGGTCAAGCTGCGTCTGGGCGTCTCCGTGTACGAGGGAACCCCGAGCAGGTCTTCAACGGGAACGCGAAGCGCAAATGCCATCTTCACCAGTGTCGTGACCGGCATGCTGCGCGTGCCCTCCTCGTAACCCTGAAAGGTCTGCCGGGAAAGACCTAAAGCCCTTGCAAACCGCGTCTGTGTTATCTCGTGCACCGTGCGTAAATGTGCAATGCGACTGCCCAACGCCACCAGAAAATCACGATCCTCATTGGAAATGCTCATGACAGCGGCCGACTGAAAATAAAATCGAAAGGCAACGGACTCATCCTCTTCATCTGATATCCATCCTGGAAAAACTACAGAAACCATCCTCAGGCAGCGGCGCGTAGGTTGTCGACCTGAATAATCTGTAAGAGAAATCCGGCGTAATCCGCCATTCATACGAAAAGACTACAGGCGCGACCGACGATAATTTCGCCTGAATCAGGCGCAAAACCGACGCACTGAGATAGCCCTGTAGGAAGCAGGCTCTGCTCACGTAAGAACTAGATTTTTCGTCATTTCAAGTACCCGCCCCTCTCTCCCCGAACTCCCCCTGGACCGACAAGCTTCCCCGGCTCGATTCAAAGCCATACAGGGAGTTGTCATGGCTCGATTCAAATCTCTTTTCGACGAAGACTGGGCTTGGGCACGCGATTACGGCGGTGCGTCATGGGGCGGGTGGTTGCCACCTCGAGCGCCGGAGGAGTCGGTGTACATCGAGAAGGACGAGTGGCCTGCGCCCAGGCCACGCGAAGACAGGGTCTTTGCCAAGTCCTGCACGCCGGACAACTGGTGTCGCACGGACGCTGGCACTGCCAAGGAGCCAGCCAGCAACTTCGGCAAGATCATGGTCGCCGGCGCCATGCTCATGCCCTCCGCCAGTACCGCGGTCGCGACGGCGATAGGTGCTGACCTGGCTTTGGGGCGTCTGGCCGGCGGCGGGATTTTGCAACAGCGCCTGAACTGGGCCATCCGTGGCGCCGGCGGGCCGGCCAGCGTGTTTGTGCTGGGAATGCTGCCGAGCAAAATGGCCGACGGCACGCTTCACACCGACGAAGAACTACGCCGCATGAGCCGCGCCACCACGCGCGTGCGCTTCCAGTTTCGTCGTGATGCCGAAGGTGTTCTGCGGGTTTACGGCATCCATTCCGGCGCCTCTGGCGACGACGCCGTACGCACGGTGAACGTCAAGTGGAACGCCGACAAGACAGCCATGGAGGCCAAGCTCAACGGCATCACCATTCTCTGGACGCCGCAACGCGGGCCGCTGGGGTCGATGCCTCCGCTGGTTTATCCCGACCACGGTGAGGCACTCGACCCGATCCTCGTCCACCCGATCCCGGACAACACCGATAGCCAGATTGAGGGTCTGCCGGGCGAGGATGTAACGGCCGAGGATTGTATTCTGGTGTTCCCGGCGGACACCGGGCTGAAGTCGTTATATGTGGTTTATTCGAGGCCGGCGAGGCAGACGCCGGGGATCGTTACGGGGGTGGGGGAGGATGTGGGCGGTATTTGGCTTGACCATGCTCAAGCTCAGGATGGCGCCCCTATTCCGACCAGCATCGCGGATAAACTCAGAGGGAGCGAATATTCTAGTTTTGATTCGTTTAGGCGGGCTTTTTGGGCCGTTGCCTCAAAAGACAGCGCAGTGGCACAACAGGTCAGCGAAGATAATCTACGACGTATGCGCAACGGAAATGCGCCCCGCGCCCGCTTAGGTGATGCAGCAGGGAAAAGGATCTCTCATGAGATTCATCATGTGGAACCGATATCCGAAGGTGGTGATATCTACAACGTAGATAACCTAAGGGTCTACACACCCAAAAACCATGTCGACGTACACCGTAAATAAGGGCATAGCATGAGCGACCCATTCATCAAAAGCAGCTTTTCCGACTATACCGAGCAGGATTTCATTGATCTCATAGATGAAATAAGAAAGGAAGATATAGCGCCGACAGATCTCCGTGCAGATGCATTGATTCTGCACTTCAACAAGATAGTAGGACATCCGAGCGGGATGGATCTGATCTACTACCCCGAGCCCGGAGCAGATACAACATCTGCCGGAATAGCTCGTACAGTCATGGCATGGCGCGAAGCGAATCGACTACCCGGGTTCAAGACATGAATCCTGCCGCCCGTTTCATTTGAGCTGTGGAACTTCAACTTGAGAACGTTATGACTAACATATCCGACTACACCGAAGCAGAATTCTTGAAATTTGTGCAATCTGTTCTTGCAGCCAACACAAGCCCAGACGAGATTCTCGATCCGCTGTTATTTGAATTTGTACGTCTGTGTGAGCACCCAGCGGGCACTGACCTCATCTATTGGCCCGAGGATATGAAACAACAAACAGCCGAGGGCATTACCAAAATTGTGAAAGACTGGCGTTCTACCCGTGGTCTGTCCGGCTTCAAGCAATAAATTACCCTGCAATACTCTCAAGAAGATCGCACCACCCTAGCTACCGCTTTCGCGAGCAGGCTCGCTCCCACAAGGGCATCGTTTTCGGCCAATCGATTGGCGCGGCCGCTGAGCGGGAGTGCTGTAATCCTCACGCAGTTTGCACCCCGCCGGCCCGCTCGATAAAGTCCCCCAAGACTTCTACCCCACGGACGGAGATCCCGCGTGTTTCCAGCCCAGCCTTTGAAGCGCTTTCGCCTGCCAGCCCTGACACTGCTTGTCAGCGCTCTGACCCTCACCGCATGCAACGCCCCGCCCTCTTCTTCATTGCCGCTGGCACCGGAAGCTGCATCCGGTTACCGCACTGATCTGCAAACCCGGCACGCCAATAAACACATGGCTGCCGCTGCCAATCCGCTCGCGGCCGAAGCCGGGCGGGAGATGTTGCGTCAGGGTGGTTCGGCGATTGATGCGGCGATTGCGATGCAGGCGGTGTTGACGCTGGTTGAGCCGCAGTCTTCCGGGATCGGTGGCGGGGCGATGATTGTGTTGTGGGATGGCAAGCAGGTGCGCACCTATGACGGCCGCGAAACGGCGCCGGCCGGGGCCACCGAGAAGCTGTTCCTGAAGGCTGACGGTAAACCGATGGCCTTTACGCAAGCGCAGATCGGCGGGCGCTCGGTCGGTACGCCCGGGGTATTGCGCGCGCTGGAGCTGGCGCATCGGCAGCACGGTCGCTTGCCATGGGCGAAGCTGTTTGAGCCAGCGATCAAACTGGCCGAGCAAGGCTTTGCGATTCCCCCGCGTCTACATTCGCTGCTGACTGCCGATCCACTGATACGCCAGTCGCCAGACATGGCTGCGTACTTCCTGAATGAGGATGGCAGCGTCAAAGCTGTCGGCACGCGCCTGCAGAACCCGAAGTTGGCGGCCGTGTTCAAACGTATCGCCAGCAAAGGTGCCGATGCGCTGTACAAAGGTCCGATCGCCGAAGAGATCGTCGCCAAGGTTCAACAGCACGCCAACCCCGGCAGCCTGTCGCTGAACGATTTGCAGCGCTATCAGGCCAAGGAACGCGCGCCGCTGTGTACCGACTACAAGCGTTGGCAGGTCTGCGGCATGCCGCCACCGTCGTCGGGCGGGATCGCCGTGGCGCAGATTCTCGGCACGTTGCAGGCGCTGGAGACTCGCGATCCACGCCTGTCGCTGACCCCGCTTAAACCAGTGAACAGCAATAGGCCGGCCGGCATCGAACCGGCGCCGCAAGCGGTGCATCTGATCGCCGAGGCTGAACGTCTGGCCTATGCCGACCGTGCGCAATACGTGGCCGACACCGACTTCGTCCCGGTGCCGGTCAAAGGTCTGCTCGATCCTGCCTACCTGGCCAGCCGCGCCAGCCTGATCGGCGAGCGCAGCATGGGCAGCGCCAAACCGGGCACACCGCCGGGCGTACAGGTGGCCTACGCACCGGACCGCTCGCCGTTGCGCATCTCGACTTCGCAAGTGGTCGCGGTTGATGATCTCGGCGGCGCCGTGTCGATGACCACCACCATCGAAGCCGCGTTCGGCTCGCACCTGATGGTTCAGGGTTTTCTGCTGAACAACCAGATGACCGACTTCTCTTTCATCCCCGAAGAGAACGGGCAGAAAGTCGCGAACCGCGTCGAACCGGGCAAACGCCCACGCTCGTCGATGGCGCCGACGCTGATCTTTGATCGCAACACTGGTGAATTTGTCGCCACGGTCGGCTCACCCGGCGGCTCGCAGATCATCGAATACGTGGCGAAAACCACCATAGGCCTGCTCGACTGGAACCTCGATGCACAAAGTGCGATCAACCTGCCCAACTTCGGCAGCCGCAATGGCCCCACCGAACTGGAACAGGGACAGTTCAGCCCAGCGCTGATTCAGGCACTCAAGGACAAGGGCCACACGCTCAGCGAAATCGACATGACCAGCGGCACCCAAGCGATCGTGCGGGTGAAGGATGCGCAGGGCAAAGCGACATTGACGGGGGGTGCCGATCCTCGGCGTGAGGGAGAGGCGTTGGGGGATTGAGTATTACGAAGTGGGCAGAAAAGGCTTACCGGGAGGTAGGCCTTTTTTTGCGCACAGCGATTGCTCTCATTGATCAGCGATTCGCCACCAAATGCACCCCAAACAACAAATAGCACCCACCTGCCAACCGATCCAGCCACTGGCGTGACCGCTCGTAGACACCGGCAACCCGGCGGCTGGCGAAGAACAGAGCGACGCTGCAATACCAGCTGAACGACAGCGTGGCCATGGTCAGCACGGCCAGCGCCAGCAGTAGCGGCGGCACGTGGGGCGGCATGGCGGTGGCGAAGATGGTGGCGACAAAGAGTGCCGATTTCGGATTAGTCATGTTGCCCAGGAAACCGCGAGCGTAGACGCCGAAATAAGTCTGCCGGGGCGCAGCCGATGCACCGGGGGCAATCGCAGCCTTGCGCTTGAATTGCTTCAGCCCCAGATAAATCAGATAGCAACCGCCGGCAATCTTGAAGCCCAGATAGAGGGTCGGCGCGGCGTTGAACAGCGTCTTGATTCCCAAGCCGCCAGCAAGGCCCCACAGCACCGTGCCGGTGGCCACGCCCAGCGCAGCCACCACGCCATGTCGGCGCGAGTGACTGGCCGCGAGTTGCGCGATGTTGAAGAAATTTGGCCCGGGCGTGACCACCGCCACTGTCCACAACAGCGCCAGCGACAGCAACGGGGCAAGATAACCGGCAACAGAAACGTCCATGAGCGTTGCGCCTGAGCAGTGGAATCAAGCCTCTACCTTGCTACATCCGCTGACGGTTTTCCATCAACGTCATTTAAACCGCCAACGTCTTGCCATCCACCCCATCCCCAATCTTCAGGAAATGCCCGCCCGCCACGTGGTGCAAGGTACGCAATCTATCCTGCCCCTCGAAATGCCAGCGCCCGTCGCTGAACACACGCTCATCGGCCTGGGCAGCAATGACTTCGGCAAGGAACAGGTCGTATTGCTCGTGATTGCGCGGCTCCGGCAGCAGGCGGCATTCGAGCCAGGCGACACAGCCCTCAAGCAGCGGCGCTTCAATCTGTTCGCCAGCGAAGGTGTGCAGGCCGTACGCCTGAAACTTGTCCTGACCTTGGTTGCGGGTGATTGCCAGGCCGGAGGTGTTGCCGACGGTTTGCACGATATCGGCCTGATTGACGCAAGGCACGTTCAGCACAAAAGTGCCGGAGGCTTCGAGCAACTGGCGGGTCCAGGTGGATTTGTCGAGGACGACGGCGACTTTCGGCGGTTCGAAATCCAGCGGCATGGCCCAGGCGGCGGCCATGATGTTGCGCTGGCCGTCGTGAGCGGCGCTGACCAGTACGGTCGGCCCGTGGTTGAGCAGGCGGTAGGCTTTGTTCAAGAGCACCGGACGGCGGTGGGAGACGCTCATGGGGATCTGCTCCGGAGGAAAAGGAGCCGATTGTAGCGCTGCCACTGGAGAAACACAGAACCTGTGGGAGCGAGCAGATGCGGCGCTGCCCCTCTGTGGTCGTTCCCACGCTCTGCGCGGGAATGCATCCTGTGACGCTCTGCGTCACGCCAGCGAAGGAACGCGGAGCGTCCCGGGCGGCATTCCCACGCAGAGCGTGGGAACGATCAGTGCGGTGTCAGTGAGAGAGCTGATTGGCAAACTGCCCCACCGCATCCACCACTTTCTGCGCACCGTCCTGAATCTCGACAATCACCGTGCCCGCCTCCGCCGCCAGCGCCAGGCCCTGTTCAGCCTGAAGCTTGCCGTCGGTCATCAGCGCCACGGCATTGCGGGCCATTTCCTGGTTCTGCCGTACCACGCCGACGATTTCGTCCGTCGCCTGGCTGGTGCGCGAGGCCAGTTGCCGAACCTCGTCCGCGACCACGGCAAAACCACGGCCCTGCTCGCCGGCCCGGGCGGCTTCGATCGCGGCGTTGAGCGCCAGCAGGTTGGTCTGTTCGGCAATGCCGCTGATGGTTTTGACGATCGTGCCGATCACCAACGACTGCTCGTTGAGCGCCTCGATACCTTCGCCGGCGGCTTGCATGTGCCGCGACAAGTCACGCATCACGTTGACCGCTTCGGTGACCACCGTGGTGCCACGTTGCGCGGTGCTGTCGGTCTGTTGCGAGGTGCTGTAAGCGATGCTCGCTGCGTCGGCAACCGCCTGCTCGCGGTTGACCTGATCCGTGATCACCGTGGCGAACTTCACTACTTTGTACAGTTTGTCGTTGGCATCGACCACCGGGTTGTAGGACGCCTCCAGCCACACCGTCCGACCATGGCTGTCGATACGCTTGAAGCGGCCAGCGACAAATTCACCGCTGTTCAAGCGCCGCCAGAAGTTCTGGTACTCGGCGCTGTTGTACTCATCCGGGGCGCAGAACGTGCGGTGATGTTTGCCTTTGATCTGCGCCAGGCTGTAACCCATGCCGTTGAGGAAGCGATCATTGGCGCTGAGCACATTGCCGTTGAGGTCGAACTCGATCACGGCGGTAGAGCGCACCAGCGCGCCGATCAGGTTCTCATGCTCGCGGGAGGCTTCGATGGTGCGGGTCAGGTCGCTGGCGTAGAAGGAGATGTGTCTGATCCGGCCATCGGACGAGCGCACCGGTTGCACGATGGAACGCAGCCACGCCTCGTCGCCATTGCCGCGCAACAGGCGCACGGCGCCGGCAAAATGCTCGCCACGGCTCATCGAGTTTTTGAAGCGCTGATGGAATTCGTCGGTTTTGACGTGGGCCGGCACGATGTCTTCAATTGCCCGGCCGACCAGGTCCTGGCTCTTGTAGAGCATTTCATCGAGAAAATTCTGGTTGACCGAACGAATCCGCCCGTCGGGCTCAAGGGTCAGCGCGAGCATTTCGCTTTCCAGGCTTTCCTTCACTTGTACAAGGCTGGAAAGTTCTTCGCGCAGAGCGGCCAGCTCTTGTTTCAAGCGTTTATTGAACATGGGAAAGCACCGATGGCAGGGTAGTTAGCGGATACAACCTAGCCATCGGCCTTGCGCAGCTTTTCTGAAGCCAGCTTCAGACCCGTCAGTCGAAAATAATCCGGCGCTTGCGGTTCAGGCAGCGCCGGCCGCCTGACACGGTCCGGTACGTGGCATGCGCGCACCGAAATACGCCGCCGTCACAATCCCCACCGCGCCCATCACTGCACAGAAGAACACGCAGATCCATGGGCTCCACGGCATCAGACCAATCAGCAACAGCGGCGTGATACTTGCCCACGCCGCGTACGCAATGTTGTAGGTGAAGGAAATGCCCGACACGCGAATCCGCGCCGGAAAAAGCCCGACCATCACCGAAGGCACCGCACCCACTACCCCACAAGCGAGACCGGCGACCGCATAGGCCATGCCGATCCAATGGCCGCCCATAATCAGGCAGCCATACAACACGCCAATGCCCAGCGGCAGCAACAGGCTGTAGAGCATGACCGTGCGCCAGGCGCCGATGCGGTCGACCAGCAGACCGGCGATCACGCAGCCGATATTCAGAAAAACGATGCCCAAGGCACTGAGGCCGAAGGTGTGGCTGGCGGTCATGCCGAAGGTTTTCTGCATCATGGTCGGGGTGATGACGACGAACACCACCACTGCCGAGGTGAGTACGCAGGTGAGCAACATGGCCGGGAGCATGGCCAGACGATGTTCACGCAGCACCGTGCGCAGCGGCAGCTCGACCCGCGCCTCGCGTTGCGCCTCCATGGCCATGAACACCGGGGTTTCGCTGAGCCAGCGGCGCAGATAAACGCCCACCACGCCGAACACGCCGCCGAGCAGAAACGGATAGCGCCAGGCGTAATCGAGTATTTCCGCAGGCGTGAACACCTGCGCAAGGAAGGTCGCGGTAAGTGCGCCGATCAAGTAACCGAAGGTCAGGCCGGCTTGCAGGAAACCGAGGGCGTAACCGCGATGGCCGACAGGCGCATGCTCGGCGACGAACACCCAGGCACTTGGCACTTCACCACCCACCGCAGCGCCTTGCAGGATGCGCAGCGCCAGCAACAGCAAGGGCGCGAAATAGCCGATCTGCGCGTAGGTCGGCATGATCCCGATCAGCAGACACGGCAGCGCCATCATCAGGATGCTCAGGCTGAAGACCTTCTTGCGGCCCAGACGATCGGCGAAATGCGCCATCAGAATCCCGCCCAGCGGCCGCGCCAGATAACCGGTGACGAAGATGCCGAAACTCTGCAGCAAACGCAGCCACTCGGGCATTTCCGGCGGGAAGAACAACTGACTCAGGGTCAGTGCGAAGAATACGAAAATGATGAAATCGTAGATTTCCAGCGCCCCGCCGAGCGCCGCAAGGCCGAGGGTCTTGTAATCGGCACGGCTGAACGGCGCCGGTCGGGCTGGAGAATTGGCAGTCATGACAAAGAACTCAGGCATCGGCAAAAACCAAGGCGCTCATGGTCTACGCAAAAGCGCGGATCGACAACCCGTCAGACCATAGTCTCGGTTTGCGAAAACCTGCTCAACAAAAGGGCGGCGCTTGATTTACTGTTAGCGCCTGTCCAAGGGACCACGCCAACACCGACCAGCCGCCCATGTGGGAGCGAGCCTGCTCGCGAAAGCGTCAGTTCAGACAACCTGATGCTGAATGTGCCGACGTCTTCGCGAGCAGGCTCGCTCCCACAGGGGTCTCTGTGGCTGTCGAGCCGGGCGACTGCTCCCACGGATCAAAATAACCATAAAAAATCCGAGGTACTTCCTGTGGCCGTTGATATCGAAGATAGCCGCTCCGCGCGCTTTGCCCTGCGCTGTTCCGGTTTTGCCGAACGCTGGTTTCCCGATTCCTGGGTGTTCGCCGCGTTGGCCGTCATCATCGTTGCGCTGGCCACTCTGGCCATGGGCGCCAAACCCACCGCTGCAGCGATGGCCTTTGGCGACGGCTTCTGGAGCCTGATCCCGTTCACCATGCAGATGGCCTTCGTGGTGATCGGCGGCTACGTCGTCGCTAGCTCTCCGCCCGCAGTCAAGCTGATCGACAAACTGGCACGCATCCCGAAAAACGGCCGCTCCGCCGTGGCCTGGGTAGCGTTGATTTCGATGGTCGCATCGCTGCTCAATTGGGGTCTGTCGCTGGTATTCGGCGGGCTGCTGGTACGCGCCCTCGCCCGCCGCACCGATCTGAAAATGGATTACCGCGCGGCCGGTGCTGCGGCATACCTTGGCCTTGGCGCGGTGTGGGCGCTGGGCTTGTCATCGTCAGCCGCACAGTTGCAGGCCAACCCGGGCAGCCTGCCGCCGTCGATCCTGTCGATCACTGGCGTGATCCCGTTCACCGAAACCATTTTTCTCTGGCAATCCGGGGTCATGCTGCTGGCGCTGATCGTGATCTCGATCATCATCGCCTACGCCACCGCGCCCGGGCCGAATTCGGCACGCGACGCCAAGGCCTGCGGCATCGACCCGGCGTTCAACCTGCCGCCGCTGCAACCGCGCACTCGCCCCGGTGAATGGCTGGAACACAGCCCGTTGCTGATCATTGTGCTGGTGCTTCTGGCGGCGGGATGGCTGTTCCACGAGTTCTCGACCAAACCCGCGATCACTGCAATTTCCGGCCTGAACACCTACAACTTCCTGTTCATCATGCTCGGCGCGCTGTTGCACTGGCGCCCGCGCAGCTTCCTCGATGCGGTGGCCCGTGCGGTGCCGACCACCACTGGCGTATTGATCCAGTTCCCGTTGTACGGCTCGATCGCCGCGCTGATGACCACGGTCAAAGGCGCCGACGCGCAAACCCTCGCGCATCACATCTCGACCTTCTTCGTCAGCATCGCCTCCCACGACACCTACGCGCTGCTGATGGGCGTCTATTCGGCGATTCTCGGTTTCTTCATCCCGTCCGGCGGCGGCAAATGGATCATCGAAGCGCCCTACGTGATGCAAGTCGCCAATGACCTGCAATACCACCTCGGCTGGGCAGTGCAGATCTACAACGCCGCCGAAGCCTTGCCGAACCTGATCAACCCGTTCTACATGCTGCCGCTGCTGGGCGTGCTCGGGTTGAAGGCGCGGGACTTGATAGGCTTCTCGTTCGTGCAACTGCTGGTGCACACGCCACTGGTGCTGCTGCTGTTGTGGGCGCTGGGGACGACATTGGCGTATACGCCGCCGGTGATGCCGTAGCAAAAACGAGCCAGGCCTGTGGGAGCGAGCGCTCGCTTGCACAGGTCTGGCGTGGAAATCATGAAATCCATACTCAACCGCTTTTCTGTCAAACACCACTGATCCACTATGAAGCGCCCCCAAATCGAGGGGAACCCACGCTGAAAAGGATCTGAGCATGTTCAAACTCGCAGGACTTACCCTCGTTGCACTGACGCTAAGCGCCGCCGCTCACGCCGATGTCGACGTGAAACTGGGCAGCACCGAGCGCGTCACCCGGCTCTTCGCCTACCCCAACAATTGCAGCGTGATCTGCTTTCGCAACTGGACGCTGGAGCAGACCGTTGCTCACTATCTGAGTCAGAGCGTCCAGCGCGACGGTTACGCCGATGCCAAGGTGCTGGTGAAGACCGACAACGATCAGCTCTACGCCGAGATCACCGGTGTGCCGGACGGCTATGACAAGCCGCTGTCAGCGTTGCTCGACGCCGGCGATCTGGCTTATGCCGGCGCCAGCAAGCTGAATGCCGATGGCAAATGGGCCTATAGCTGGTATCTGTTCCTGCCGTTGGGCATGGCCCTGGAGAATCGCAAGAGCGTCGAGTTGCTGCACTTCCCGCCTGACTACTCGCTGACCCAGGCGCAGGACTACCTGCGCTCGAACACCACCGATCGCTGGGCGACGTTGCTGACCGATAACGGCATCCCTGCCGGGCAGACGCCGGCTTACCAGACCATCATCGACATCGCGCCGATCGCCGCGCCGTCCAATGCCGGCGGGGATCTGGAGGACGTCTACGACTACTTCAAGGATTACCAGACCACGCTGGTCAAGCAGTTCAGCCAGACCGCCAGCGGCACGACGTTGCCGATGGTTGCGTTCGGGGCGCCGGTGCGCAACTGGATCAAGGAACAGTATGGGCCGACGGTGGGCGTATTGGGTCTGGCAAGCATCAGTCCGAGCGAAGGAGTGAATGTGCCGGTGCTCGGCTCGAATCATCCGAGCTATATCTGGTACGCCGCCGATCCGAAGAGCTATACCGGCGACGATGCCCAGGCCAAGGCTGACGCGGCGGGCCTGAAAGTCATGGGCCAGGATTTGAGCGCGGCTTGCTGGCAGGCCGGGATGGGCAGCAAACCGGGCAGCGATGCGCAGGCCACGCTGAACAGTTGCACGCAAACATGGCAGGTGACGCAAAAGGTCAAAACCTGCGAGTTGTTCTACACCTCGATCCGCAACCTCAGCGCTGAACAAGCGGCTGCCAAGTGCGCCACGCGACCGGTCAAGACACAACTGCAGCAGCTGAAAGCGCCACTGCCTGCGGCCGCCGTGCCCGCACCCGCTCTGTAGTCGCTGCCGGAGCCCCGTGTCAGCCAATGCTGACGCGGGCCAACGGTGATCGCGCCTGTCAGGTTTGACAGTAGACCGGTACCTTCAATTGCGCGACGCTTGGATCCAATCATGCTTCGCCTGGCGAGGCATGGGCACAACCCGGAGGCAACACTCAACAACAAGGATCGTTATGAACAATCAAGCCATGGGCCGGCACCTGCCGCGCGACACAGAAGGCATCTATCCGTTCGCCGACTTCCGGTGCGGCTGGGTTTTCCATCCTGCGACGACTTCCAGATCATCCACGACGAACGTGGCATGGCCACGGCGGTGGTCGCGCGTCGCGAATTTCTGCGTATCAGCCGAATGTGCCGGGTTTCCGGGCAATTGCTGCCCTATCGCTGTCGACAGACCCGTCAGCTGCAAACCGGCATACACGTTTACGATCCGCGCTTTTGCGGGGTGCTGGAACACGCCTGCGACCCGAATGTATTTCTCGACATGAGCGAATTGTGGCTGTGGGCCTTGAAAGATATCCACAGCGGCGAACATCTGAGCATCGATTACGCATCGACCGAAGACAAACTGCTACGCCAGTTCGCCTGTGATTGCGGTTCGTCGCGCTGCCGTGGCTGGATCACCGGTTACGACGAACCACCCACGCCTGAAGGCCAGCGCCTTTTACAGCGCTGGCGGCATCCAGGCCGAAGCTGAAAGCTGCGGTTACGGCGCGCCGACCGGACGCAAACGGTATTGCGGCGGCAACTGTTCGAAACCACTGATGGTGGTATTGAGACTTTTCCAGCGGCCATCCTTGATGCCGTAGATGCAGCCGTGGATCGACAGCGGCTGCCCGCGATGCCAAGCGTTCTGAATGATGCTGGTGTGCGCGACGTTGGCCACTTGCTGGATCACGTTGAGTTCGCACATGCGATCGACCTGCTCTTCTTCGGTCGCCAGCTTGGCCAGTTCTTCGCGTTTCTCGTAGTACAGATCGCGGATCGAGCGCAGCCAGCCGTCGATCAGGCCGAACTGGCGATCCTGCATCGATGCGCGCACGCCGCCGCAGCCGTAGTGGCCGGTGACGAGGATGTGTTTGACCTTGAGCACATCCACCGCGTACTGGATCACGGACAGGCAGTTGAGGTCGGTGTGCAGCACGACGTTGGCGACGTTGCGGTGCACGAACAGATCGCCCGGCAGCATGCCCACGATTTCATTGGCCGGTACGCGTGCGTCGGAGCAGCCGATCCATAGATATTCCGGAGTTTGTTGGCGCGCCAGTTTGGCGAAGAAATCCGGGTCTTCCTTGGTGATCGCGTCAGCCCAACGCTCGTTGTTATCAATCAGGTCTTGTAGATCGTGCATGGATAAGGCCTCAAGAAAGATGCGCAGGTTTGATAGACGACCCCCCGTCGAAGTCACGCCGCCAGCGCAAAGTGTTTTCGTTGGAATTCTCGCGCGCCCGGTGAGTCCACTCAGTAAGGCCCACACTATGAGGAATTGCCATGACTGATTCACGACGCCCTTATGATGCGGTGCAACCGGAACCCATCGATGATAACGAAGACCGCATGGGCTCGGTGCACGAGCTGGACTTTGACGACGAAGAGCCCAGCGCGAAGATCGGCGATGAGCTGCCCGAGCGTGAACGTGAACAATTGATGCCTGCTGAGCGAGTGCGTGAGGCGGGTATGACCGGGGCCTCGGTGGACGATCACCAGCCGACTGACGATGACCTGAGCCCGGAAACGTTGATTCGCGAGGATGGTGCGCGCGATGCCGAGGAAGTCGGCGATGGTAATCAGGCGGATTGGGATCTGAGCGTGGTCGATGAAAATGACATCGGCGGCGGTGACGGGCTGGATGAGGCGGAACTGGCGGATCTGGATCCGCTGGATGGCAAGCGGAGATAAGAGGCGCCTGATCTGACGCGTTCGCGAGCAGGCTCGCTCCCACAGGTTCAGGGATGGTTACAAAATCCAATGTGGGAGCGAGCCTGCTCGCGAAGCTTTCAAGGTCGATCAGTCAACCAGGGTACAGACCATCACCACCGCATCCTCACGTCCACCCACCGCCGGATAATAATCACGACGCCGGCCAATCTCGTTGAAGCCATACCGCTCATACAACCTGAACGCAGCCGTGTTGCTGTCGCGCACTTCGAGAAAGCATTCCCGAGCCTCGGCCGCATACGCCCGCGACATCAAATGCTCAAGCAACGTCAGGCCCAACCCGCGCCCCTGATTTTCCGGCTTGACGGTGATATTGAGCAGGTGCGCCTCATCAAGAATGATCTGCACCACACCGTGGCCCACCTGCTGCTGCCCTTCGAACATCAGCCAGATCTGGTATTTGCCCAGGCCATCGAGAAAAATCCCCCGGGTCCACGGATGGCTGTACGCGGCGTATTCGATCTTCAACACAGCGTCCAGGTCCGCCTCGGTCATCGGGCGAAAGGTTACAGCCTCACTCATCGGATTGTTTCCAGCGCGCCATCAGCCGACGCATGGCTTGCCACACAGCGGCCTTGCGCTGTGGCTCTTCCATTAACAGTTCCAGACCGGGAATCGCCCAGGCCAGGCCCAGACCTTCGATCTGCAATTCACTATTGAACGCTTCGGCGTCCGCTTCCCCGGCAAATTTCACCGCCGGCAGGCCGATCAGCCACAGACAGGCGCAGGGCGCCGCTTCCATCTGCACCGAGAGGAAACCCTGCACGAAGTCGCGCGCCGCTTCCGGGCCTTGATCCAGCGTGCCGCGATTGAGCCACGGCCAGCGCACAGGTTCGCCGACGATTTGCGGCGCATCCGGCAGACCGGCGGCGCGCAGCATGTCCTTGAGCAGCAGGTAGGCCGGATCGCGACTCTGAAACGCTTCGCCTGTGGGTAACTCGACCAGCAGCAGGCAGCGCCCGGCGCGCAGCAGTTGCAGGGCGAAACGCGGTGGCGGCACTGGCGCTGGCTTGACCACCACCGGCGTGTCGTCGACTTCTTCCACCGGTTTCGCGCCGTTGCGGGTACTGGCCAGCGACGGACGCGGCACCTCGATTTTCGGTCGCTCGGCCTGACGCGCGGCAGGCTGCGCCGGTGCTTCGGCCAGAGGCGCCGGAACAACCGGTACCTCAAGCTCAGGCTCGGGCATCTCCAACAGCTCGGGCCGCGACGGTGCGGCGAAAGGCAGTTCGGTGCGCGGCAGCCAGTTGACCACCTGCATGGCGTTCAAATAGGCGCGGCGGCGGGACTCGATAAGCAAAGGTCGGCCACTTGTGGATAACGGAAAGTGCGCTGATTCTACCGCCCTTCGCACAAGATCGCTCGCTGTTGATCGATACCCCGCGCTGCGCTGCGCCGCTGCCCTTTGGGCAAAGAATGCGACAGCCCGTCCCGAGAGTGAATCGCCGCGCCTGTGATGCAGTACAATCGCCGCTTTTAATCGCCAACCAGCCGGCCATTCCGATGATCGAACCCAAGCGCGTCTTGCGCGCCCTCGCTGAACACTGGGCACTTCTGGAGCCACTGTGCGAGCACTTCGACCAAGGCACCCTGAGCCTCAACGAACTGCGCACGCAACTGGCCGCCCAACAACTCGACAGCACGCCGCAGGACATCACCAGCCTGCTCGACGTGTGGATTCGCCTCGATATTCTGGTTCCGGTGGCGAAAAGCCCGAACCGTTTCGAGCTCAACGCGCAGATCCACGACTTCCTCGCCTACCTGCGCCGCGAACACCGCCTCGGTCTGTGCCTGGAAATCGAAGCCTATCTGCGTCACCTTGAGCGTCTGGCCGGTTATATCCAGGACGCTTTCGACGTTCGTGATGGCAACGATCTGGCGCGCCAGCTGCGCTTGCTCGACATGCGCGTGCGCGACGTACTGAAGAAACTCGACAACGATGAACAGGCCCTGGTGGCAGTCGCCGAACGGGCGAAGACCAGCGACCGGCAGATTCCGCTGCGTCAGCGTTACGCCGAAGTGCTGGCGACGTGGGACGAATACGTCGAGCCGATGATTGATCTGGTCAACGCCGACGGCGCCTTCGAACAAGGCGTGCGCAAGGTCGAAACGGTGCTACTGAAGATGCTCAGCGAACAGCAGCGCCTCGGCCATCTGGTCGATGACGACATGCTCCTGCGCACCCACGCGCGCATCCTCGAAATGCAGACCAGCGCGCAACTGACCCTGCGCCATGCCCGCGAACTGCTGCTGCCGTTGCGTGAAGAAGCGCGTCGGCACAACGCCGTGACCCGTGGCGCCGCACTGGCGCTGGCGGCGATCCGGCGTAAAGGCATCGACGCCGTGCCGCAAGCGGCGATGCCGCTGTTCACCCGTCCGCAAAGCACCTTCCTCGGCAGCGCCAGTCAGGTCGAAGCCTACGTCTATGCGCTGGCGCGTTTCGAGCCGAAACCGGCGCGCTTCCCCAAGGCGCACAAAACCCAGAAGGCGGGCGACGCGCCACGAGCCCCCCGCACCGTGCGCGAGATGGTCGATCGTTGCGAAGAATCGTTGCCGATGCCGGACCTGATGACCTGGCTGCTGGAGCAGGAACCGGATGGCGCCACCGACGAATTGCTTTATTGGTTCTCGCGCCTGTCGCGGGAAAAACGCTTCAAGCGCGAGCGTCTGGAACGCCGCGAATACCACACTCACGAGCACCAGGTCAGCCTGCGCTCCTTCGCCCTGCTCTCGGCCAGCGACACCGCCGCCGAGGATTCTGCGAGCATCCCAAATGCATCTTGATCTTTCCGAACTGTCGCAACTGGCGCCGATTTTCCGCGAGTTGTTCAAGGGTTACCACGTCAGCCGCCGTGATCCCGAGCTGTACGCACAACTGTCGAATTTCCAGGACCAGTACCGGACGCTGTTCAAGGCGTTGGGCTTTGAACTGGTCTGCGACACCCGTGGTTTCTACTACTTCGTGCCGGACATGGCCGCCGCAGCGGTGAACAAGACCGCCCAGCGTCTGGCGCTGTTCACCTTCATCCTCGTCGAGCACCTGGCCGATCAGGGCCGCGACCCGATTGCCGTGCTCGACGGCGGCAGCCTCGGCCGCGAAGAATTGCCGTCGCTGCTGGACAAGTACCGCGACCTGTTCATTCAGGCCGAAGTGCAGACCGTCGAAGAACTCGAAGAAAAAATCATGCGCCGCATGACCCAGCTTGGTTTTGCCGGCGAAGAAAACGGTGTCTACCGCTTCCTGCCGCCGATGCACCGTTTCCTCGACGTGTGCCTGTCGGTACAACAGGACCGCGATCTGGCGGCCAGCGTCCACAGCGTTCTGCCGCTGCCGGCGCCGGTGCTGATCGACGAAGAAGCCGAAGCGAAATTCCTCGAAACCGACGATCCGCTCGATCTTTCCGAATTTGAAGAAGAAAGCGAAGAAGACGCACTGGCCCGCGCCATTGCCGAAGAACAGGAGTCCGATGCATGAGCCAGGAACGCTACGGCATCCGCCGCTTTGCCCTTTTGAACACCGCCGGTTACAGCCTTGGCCTGTTCCCGCTGGAGGAACCGCTGTCGGTCTATGGCGCGAACAACCTCGGTAAATCGGCGTCGATCAACGCGTTGCAGTTCCCGATTCTGGCGCGCATGTCGGACATGAGTTTCGGCAAGTACAGCCTCGAACAATCGCGGCGCTTCTACTTCGCCTCCGACACCAGTTACATCCTCGTCGAAGTCAACCTGCCCCACGGCCCCCACGTGATCGGCGTGGTCGGTCGCGGCCCGGGCGGCGGTTTCGGGCACCAGTTCTTCGCCTACGCCGGCAAGCTCGATCTGGCCCACTACCAGAAAAACGACACCTGCCTGCGCCAGAAAGAACTGTTCAGCAATCTCGAAAAAGAAGGCCTGAAAGCCTACGAACTCAAGCCGGATGAACTGCGCCGCTTGCTGGTTGGCGGCCACACTTCGATCCCGCTCGACCTGACGCTGATCCCGCTGCGCTCCACCAGCGAGCAGAGCCTGAAGACCTTCCGCGCGCTGTTCATCAACCTGCTGCACATGCGCGAAATCACCGCGGCCAAGCTCAAGCAACTGTTCCTCGATGCCTTCGAACACAGCCTGCGTTCGGGCAGCGTCGATTACATCGCCGCGTGCGAAGAAGCCTTCCGCGATGTGCGGCGCATGGAGCAGGACTACAACTCGCTGGTCGCCGCCGGTCCATTGGTTGAAGCGCTGGCCAACGGCGTGAAACAGCGCGACGTGCTGCGCGGCAAATTGCATCGCCTGTCACCGCTGCTCGACTCGTTGCTCGGCACTTGGTCGGACTACGCCACGGCGCGCAAGGAAGAGCTGACCATCCAGGCCGAGCACTACCGTCGCGAGCAGGACGATCTGCAAAACGATCAGCGCGGCGGCACTCAGGAACTGATGCGTCTGGAGCGGGAGATTTCCGGCATTCAGCGCTGGCTCGGTGAGCTGTCGGTGCTGAAGAACCGCTTCGCGCTGGTCGATGACGTCAAAGTGCTCGAGCAACAATTGCTCGCCGCCAAGGATGCTCACGATGAACTGGCCGGTGCCCTGGCGCAGTCGCGTCAGTTCAGCGCCGAAGACCTCGAAGAGCGTCTGCGCGATCTGGAAAAACGCCTGAAGTCGGTGAAGCAACAACTCGATCACGCCGACAACAACAGCTACGCCCGCCTGCGCGAAGAGTTCTCGCAACAGGACGTCGAACGCCTGATGCGTCTGTTCAATAGCGCGCTGTTCAGCCTGCCGCTGGGCGAGCACGGCATCACCCTCGATGAGAACGGTGAGTGGGTCAAATCGGTCGAGCTGATACTTGATGGCTTCAAGGGCGAGCGCTTCGAAGTGCCGGGCCTGTCGATCGACATCTCGCACCTTGAGCCGCCGGCCCTGCAAGCGCTGGCCGACCGTGCCGCGTTGCGCGATCAGAAAGAGCGTCTGGAAAAAGAACTCAAGCAACTGAAAACCCAGCAAGCCGTGGCCGCCGACCGCGCCGCGAGCAAGACCCAGACCGAAGCGCTGTATCAGCAAGTACTGGACGCGCAGAAAGCGCTGGAAGATTTCCGTCGCACCCAGACGCTGAGCGCCGAAGAAAACGACAAGCTCGAGCAACTGGCGCAGATGGAAGCCGCGCAGGACGAACTCAAGCGTTCCAGCGATGCCTTCACCGAGCGCGTCCAGCAACTGTCGGCCAAGCTGCAACTGGTCGGCCGGCAGATCGCCGACATGGAAGCCAAGCAGCGCACCCTCGACGACGCGCTGCGCCGTCGTCAGTTGCTGCCAGCGGACCTGCCGTTCGGAACGCCGTTCATGGATCCGGTCGATGATTCGATGGACAACCTGCTGCCGCTGCTCAACGACTATCAGGACAGCTGGCAGGGTCTGCTGCGTGCCGATGGGCAGATCGAGGCGCTGTATGCGCAGGTGCGTCTGAAAGGTGTGGCCAAGTTCGACAGCGAAGACGACATGGAGCGGCGTCTGTCGCTGCTGATCAACGCTTACGCACACCGCACCGATGAAGCGCTGACCTTGGGCAAGGCGCGGCGCGCGGCGGTCACCGACATCGCCCGCACCCTGCGCAACATCCGCAGCGACTACGACAGCCTCGAGCATCAACTGGCGTTGTTCAACCGCGAGATCAACAAGCGTCAGGTCTCCAACCTGCAGAGCTTCCGCATCGTCCTCGCGCCGAACAAGGAAGCCCTCAAGCACATCGACCAGATCATCCACAGCGCCGGGCAGTACGAAGAAGGCGAAACCCTGTCGGTGTTCGACCTCAGCCAGAGCGCCGAGCAGGACAACAAGAACGAAGAGGCCAAGGAATATCTGGCGCGGCTGGTGGCGGCGAACCACAACCAGCTCGGCCTCAAGGACTTGTTCGAACTGGCTTTCGAGATCACCAAGGTCAACGGCCAACCGGTGATCCACACCGACATCGACGGCGCGGCGTCCAACGGCACGACCATGACCATCAAGGCGCTGACCAACATGTACTTGTTGCTGCACTTGATGGATCGCGACCTGGCCGGCCGCGTGCGTCTGCCGTACTACCTCGACGAGGCGGCGGACATCGACGAGAAGAACCAGGCGGCGCTGCTGGAAACCAGTCTGCAACTGGGCTTCGTGCCGATTCTGGCGAGTGTGAAGCCGCAAGTCTGCGCCAGTGTCGCAATCGACCTGGAAGGCGGCAGCGGCCCGGCAGGCATCTACATCGATGAAGCGGACTGGAAGTACATTCGCCGGCATGATGTGGTCAAGGCCACGCTGAATGTGCAGGCCGATGAGCCGGAGCTGGATGCGGTTTGATCGGCTTTAGCTGAAGGCAAAAAAAGGGCCGCGATCTGATGGGATCGCGGCCCTTTTTTATCGCCTGGATTTTGTGTTGATTTGGCTGGCCCCTTCGCGAGCAGGCTCGCTCCCACAATTGGAATGCGTTCTCCTGTGGGAGCGAGCCTGCTCGCGAAGGCGTCTCAACAGACGCTGCTATTTACCAAGCTGAATCTTCGGCGCCCAGGTCAGCCATTCATCCTCGAACTTGTCGAACAACGGGAACGTCTGCTCGGCCCGAGCCGGATTGCCCATGCGCTCGCCATCCGGGGTGGCGAAGGCAATCCCGCCCTGAATCAGTGTCTCCAGCGACTCGGTGCGCACCGTCACGCCCTTGAACAACCCATAATCGAAGCCCACGCCGCTGGTGTTCCAGAAGCGGCTGCCGCTGCGCACCAGCGGCGCATACTTCGGCTCGATCAGGATGTGCACCAACACACGGTCAGCGGTCTGGCCCAATTCATAACCGGTCACCTTTCCGACGGTGATTTCACGGTAGGTCACTGGTACGCCAGGCTTAAGCGAACCACGACGTGCGGCGCTCAACACCAGACTCAGACCCGCTTCTTGCTTGGTGACTTCCGGCGCCTCGGCCAAGGCAACGAAGTTCTTCTGCGGGCCGAGATTCTTTGCCGCCGGCTGGACTTCGATGTATTTACCGGTGACCAGCGTTTCCAGATTCTGCGTCTTGATCAGGCCCAGTTCCGGCTTGACCACCCAGAACTGACTGCCGACCCGGGCGATCTTTTCCGGTACTTCGGTGATGCGTGCGGTGAGGATTACCGACTGCATGTCATCGGTCAGATCGACGCTTTCAATCTTGCCGACATCGAGCCCCTTGAAACGTACCGGCGTACCGCTGCTCAAGCCGTCAGCGCGATCAACCTTGATCGTCACTACCGCGCCTTTCTTGTTTGCCTCATCGTGGTCGGCGAACAGACGGAAGCGCGGTATGCGTTTCTTCAACGGCGCATTGGCTTGCGGCGTTTCGAACGCGATACCGCCGGCCATCAGGGTTTGCAAAGATTCACTCTTGACCTGAATGCCGCCGGTCAAGCCACCCGTGAGGGTAATGCCGCTGACATTCCAGAAACGCGTCGAGGCGTTGACCAGGTTTTCGTATTCCTTCTCGATGTGCACGCCGATGACCAGCTGCTTCTTGGTTCGGGAGAACTGGTAGCTCTGCACCGAACCGACCTTGACCTGCTTGTACAGAATCGGACTGCCGACATCGATCGAACCCAGCGAATCGGTAAACAACACCAGATGCAGGCCCGGCGAACGCAGATCCAGCGGCGGTGCTTTCGGTCGCGCCTCGAACTCGCGTTTCGGCGCAGCGCCTTTGTCGCCCGGACGCACGGCGATGTAGTTACCTTTCACCAGCGCTTCCAGGCCGGTAATACCCGCCAGGGAAATCGACGGTTTGACCACCCAGAACTGCGTGCCCTCAACCAGATAGTCTTCGGCCAACGGATCAAGGGTCAGCTCGGCTGTTGCACTGTTCAGGTCCGGATCGACTTTGAGCGCTTTCAGGTTGCCGACCTGAATGCCTTTGTACATCACCGGTGTGCGACCCGCCTGCAGGCCCTCGAAATCACTGAGTTTGACCTTCACGCGAATCCCGGCGGCGGCGGCGTCGAAGTCTTCATAGAGACGGAACGGCAGGCTCGGATCGGTCGCTGGGCTGTCCTTGCGATTCTCCGGCGTGGCGAAGGCGATGCCCCCAGCGACGATGCTGGCCAAGGACTCGCTACGGACTTTCACTCCGGACAGGTTGGCGTCGATGCTGATGCCGCTGGCGTTCCAGAAACGTGTGTGTTTGCGCACCAGTTTGGCGTAAGTCGGCTCGATGAACACTTTCAGTTCAACGGTGCTCTGATCCTCGGAAAGCACGTAGCTTTTGACCTGACCGACCTTGATCTGCTTGTAGAACACCGGGCTGCCGCGATTCAGCGAGCCAAGGCGATCGGCCTTGATGGTCAGGTGCAGACCGGGCTTGGCGTCGGACAGCGGCGGTTCTTCGGCGAGTGCCTTGAACTTGCGCACGGGCTCGCCTTCACCGGGACTGATCGCGACATAGTTACCCGAGACCAGCGTTTCCAGACCAGTGATACCGGCCAGGGTCACGCTCGGTTTGACCAGCCAGAACCGCGTGCTGGTCTTCAGGTACTGCTCGACGTCCTTGTTCATTTCGATGGTGGCGATCACCCCTTTGGAGTTGCCCTCATCGTCGAGCTTGAGCGTCTTGACCTTGCCGACCGGCATGCCTTTGTAGACCACTTCAGTCTTGTTGGCCTGGATGCCTTCGCCGCTTTCAAAGCGCACCTGAATCTCGATACCAGTCTCGGAATAAGCACGCCAGCCGAGCCAGCCGCCGATGATCAAAGCGATCAGCGGCAGCACCCAAATGGCCGACCAGTTTGAAGCCGGTCGGGTTTTCGCTACAGGCAAATCAGTCATGGTCGTCGTCCGACTCCGTGTTATCCCAAATCAGTCGGGGATCGAAAGTTACTGCGGCGAGCATCGTCAGAATCACCACAGAGGCGAAGGCGACGGCGCCCAAATTGGCTTCGACACTGGCTATCCGGCCGAAGTTAACGACCGCCACGAGAATGGCGATCACGAAAATATCGAGCATCGACCAGCGGCCAATGAACTCGATGAATCGGTACATCCAGATGCGCTGACGGGCCGACAATGGCTGCCGGCGCTGCACGGAAAACAGCAACAACGCGATGCCGACCAGTTTGAACGTGGGCACCAGAATACTGGCGATGAACACCACGCTCGCGATCGGAATCATGCCGTGCTGCACCAGTTCAATCACGCCGGACATGATGGTGCTCGGTTCACCCTGGCCCAGGGAGCTGACCGTCATGATCGGCAAGACGTTGGCCGGAATATAGATAATGGCTGCCGTGATCAACAGCGCCCAGGTACGGGTCAGGCTGTTGGGGCGGCGAGCGTGAACCTGCGCGCCGCAGCGGGTACAGCTCTGCTCATCGACGTCAGCTTCCTGCTTGTTCAGTTCGTGGCATTCGGTGCACACCAGAATGCCCGCATCAATCGCCCGCATGGGCATCCTCTCCTGATAATGCCTGCCAGATCTGATGCGGTGACATCACCACCTCCAGCCAGACTTGTACCAACAACAAGCCAATGAAACATGCCAGCCCGAGGCCGACGGTGATGGCTGCCATATCCGCCAGCTTTACGATCGCGACAAGGACGCCCATGAGGTAGACCTCGAGCATGCCCCAGTCTCTGAGGTGGTGGTAAATACGATAGAGCAACAAGCCATAACTACGGCCGACATTGAAGCGGATCGTCAGTAGGACAAACAGCTGGCACAACAACTTGAGTAACGGTATGGCCATGCTGCAAAGGAAGACGACAATCGACACTCCTTGCATATCGGTGTTGAACAGACCGACCACGCCACTCCAGACAGTATCCTGCGAAGATTGCCCGAGGATATTGAGTTGCATGATGGGTAAAAAGTTTGCCGGTACGTAAAGTAATAATGCGGCGATTACCAGGGCGAGGCTGCGCTGCACCACGTTATGGCGGTGGGCGTACAGTTCGTAACCGCAGCGCGGGCAGAGCGCTTTCTCACCATGGGCAAGTGTCGGCTTGCGCATCAGCAAGTCGCACTCATGGCAGGCTATCAAGTCTTCCAGCGGTAAATCTGACAGCCCGGGGGCGTCAACCGATTCTGACATACAGGCTCTGACTCCGATAAAGATGGGGCTATTCTAGTGTTCTGATTCGAAAATAACTGTGCAATTTTGTTCGCCATAGCGCTGAAAACTTTCTCGCAGGCAAAACAAAACCCCAACTGCTTTCGCAATTGGGGTTTC
>NZ_RCNX01000091.1:0-44992 GCF_004307595.1 Pseudomonas sp. Sample_23 | reverse complement strand
GCGGCGAAGCCGCCCCACTCAACAATGAGCGCAAGCTCGAGTGCTTTTGATCTTGCTGTTGATCCACCGGCGACGTCGGAAGGCTGAGTGGAGGGATTGATCCGGGGGTGGGAGCGCAGCGACCGTCTGGCGCAGCCAGACACAGCGGAAGGAGGTGCAGCGAAGCAAACCGTAGCCGCTGCGCCCGGATCGATCCCGCAGCGAAGGAACCCGAGCCTGCGAGGGCCGAACGTAGGAGCAAGCGTTTTGGGTTACCTTTTTGGCGTTTGAAAAAGGTGACTCGCCGTAAGGGCGAAACCTTAATAAGCCATCACCGCAGCAACGGATATACATCCAAAGCCCAAAAACACCGGACAACAAAAAGGCGCCCGAAGGCGCCCTCTTGATCCACAGCCGTCAGGCCATTTCTGCAGTGGTCTCGAAGTCGAACGTCAACTCCCCATCCTTGATGTCGATGTGCACCACACCGCCATGCTCGGCCAGTTCGCCAAACAGAATCTCCTCCGCCAGCGGACGCTTGATCTTGTCCTGGATCAGACGCGCCATCGGACGCGCACCCATCGCCGAGTCATAACCACCCGCCGCCAGCCAACTACGCGCAGCATCAGTAACCTCAAGCAACACACGCTTGTCTTCCAGCTGCGCCTGAAGCTCGGTGAGGAACTTGTCCACCACACTCTTGATGACCTCATGGCTGAGGCGACCAAACTGGATAATGGTGTCCAGACGGTTACGGAATTCCGGCGTGAAGCTCTTCTTGATCACTTCCATCGCATCGGACGAGTGGTCCTGATGGGTGAAACCGATCGAAGCCCGCGCGGCCGTCTCGGCACCGGCGTTGGTAGTCATGATCACGATTACGTTGCGGAAATCCGCCTTGCGCCCGTTGTTGTCGGTCAGCGTGCCGTGGTCCATGACCTGCAACAGCAGGTTGAAGACTTCCGGATGCGCCTTCTCGATTTCATCAAGGAGCAATACGCAATGTGGCTGCTTGGTAATGGCTTCGGTCAACAGACCGCCCTGGTCGAAACCGACATAGCCTGGAGGCGCACCGATCAGACGCGATACGGTGTGCCGCTCCATGTATTCGGACATGTCGAAACGCACCAGTTCAATGCCCAGGGCCTTGGCCAGTTGTCGCGCGGCCTCGGTTTTACCGACACCGGTAGGCCCGGCAAACAGGAACGAACCCACCGGCTTGTCCGGCGACTTGAGCCCGGCACGGGACAGCTTGATCGCAGTCGACAGCGAATCGATCGCCGCGTCCTGACCAAACACCGTCAGCTTCAGGTCACGCTCCAGGTTACGCAGCAGCTCCTTGTCGGAACTGGTCACGTGCTTTGGCGGAATCCGCGCGATTTTCGCGACGATGTCCTCGACCTGTGGCACTTCGATACGCTTGACGCGCATTTCTACAGGTTGCAGACGCTGGTAGGCGCCCGCCTCGTCGATTACGTCGATGGCCTTGTCCGGCATGTGCCGGTCATTGATGTAGCGCGACGCCAGTTCGGCAGCGGCACGCAACGACTCATCGCTGTATTCGATATTGTGATGCTGCTCGAAACGTCCTTTCAGGCCACGCAGGATGCCAATAGTGTCTTCCACCGATGGCTCGACGACATCGACCTTCTGGAAGCGACGCGCCAAGGCACGATCCTTCTCGAAGATGCCGCGAAATTCCTGGAACGTGGTCGAACCGATGCAGCGAATGTCGCCAGACGACAGCAGCGGCTTGAGCAGATTGGACGCATCCATCACGCCACCGGACGCAGCACCCGCACCGATGATGGTGTGGATCTCGTCGATAAACAGAATCGCCTGCGGACGCTTTTTCAGCTCATTGAGCAGCGCCTTGAAGCGCTTCTCGAAATCACCGCGATACTTGGTACCCGCAAGCAGAGCGCCGAGGTCGAGCGAATAAACCACCGCATTGGCCAGCAGATCCGGCACTTGGTTGTCGACGATGCGCTTGGCCAGGCCTTCGGCAATCGCGGTCTTACCCACGCCTGCCTCGCCCACCAGCAGCGGATTGTTCTTGCGCCGGCGCGCAAGAATCTGCGCGACACGCTCGACTTCCGACTCACGACCAACCAACGGATCAATGCGACCCTGGCGCGCGAGTTCGTTGAGGTTGCTGGCATAAGCATCCAGAGGATTGCCTGAAGAAGAAGACTCACCGCCCTCGTCGTCCTGCATATCTTGTTCACCTTCAGAGTGATCGCCGTGCCCCGGTACTTTGGAAATGCCGTGGGCGATGTAGTTGACGACATCGATGCGCGCCACGCTCTGCTGTTTCAGCAGGAACACGGCCTGACTCTCTTGCTCACTGAAGATGGCGACCAGCACGTTGGCGCCGGTCACTTCGCGTTTGCCCGAGCTCTGTACGTGAAAAACAGCACGCTGCAGGACACGCTGGAAGCCCAGGGTTGGCTGGGTTTCGCGATCCTCGTCATGCACGGGGATCAATGGCGTGGTGGAGTCGATGAACTCCTGCAGATCATGCTTGAGTTTGTCGAGGTTTGCGCCGCAGGCACGCAAAACGGTGGCGGCAGCCTCATTATCCAATAGGGCCAGCAGGAGATGTTCGACGGTCATGAACTCATGACGCTTCGAACGAGCCTCCTTGAAGGCAAGATTGAGGGTGACTTCGAGCTCGCGGTTTAACATAGCTTCACCTCATACCCAAGTGGTCGGCGATTAACCGTCCTTCTCGATTTCACAGAGTAGCGGATGCTGGCTTTCCCTGGCGTACTGGTTGACCTGCATGGCCTTTGTCTCGGCGATGTCGCGGGTAAACACTCCACATACTGCTCGTCCTTCTGTATGGACGGCCAGCATGACCTTGGTCGCCAGCTCGCGATTCAGGTTAAAAAACACCTCGAGCACTTCGACGACGAAATCCATCGGTGTGTAGTCATCGTTGAACAAAACCACCTTGTACATCGGCGGCGCCTGTAACGCGGGCTTTGCTTCCTGAACAGCAACGCCTGCCGAATCGTCGTCGTGCTCCTGTGGAAGATCCTTTTGGAGAAGCGGGCGATCCTGATTGAATGTTAGTCGAATCTGGCTGATTGCATGCATGGAAAAAAAGGTTCGTCAGTTGTGCGAATACAGTGGTGGGGGCGGTTGCACACGTTTTCAACTACGACTGCCCGGTCACCTTGACTATCGGGAAAACGGTGTTACAACCAATAGAGCCCACAGTGGGTAAAAAAGATCCGCGGAGTCAATTCTTTTATCGAATTCGATTGCGGATGTCGTGGATGATACTCCAGCGATGGAGTCTGTTGCAGAGGGATTTGAGCATGGCTGTCGGCAAGGTGAAATGGTTCAACAATGCCAAGGGATTCGGCTTTATCAATACCGACGCCCGGGAAGGTCGCGATGAGGATGGCAAGGACATTGATTTCTTTGCCCACTACTCCGCCATTGAAATGGAAGGGTACAAGACCCTGAAAGCGGGTCAGGCGGTGAACTTCGAGATCGTTCAAGGCCCTAAAGGCTTGCATGCCGTGAAGATAACTTCGGTCGAAGCAGCGCCCACGCCAAGCTCGATTGCCAAGGAAAAACAAACGGCAACCAGTTGAAGCCTCAAAACATTCGGTCATAAAAAACCGCCTGGCTCAACCCATCGAGTCAGGCGGTTTTTGCGTGCCTGCAACTTTTACATATGCGAAATCAACGCATCCCCGAACCCGGAAGACGACACCAGCTTCGCGCCATCCATCAAGCGCTCGAAATCATAAGTAACAGTCTTGGCGCCGATCGCACCGTTGGTTCCCTTGATGATCAGGTCCGCCGCTTCCGTCCAGCCCATATGACGCAGCATCATCTCGGCCGAGAGAATCAGCGAGCCCGGGTTGACCTGGTCCTTGCCGGCATATTTCGGCGCGGTACCGTGGGTCGCTTCGAACATCGCCACGGTGTCGGACAGGTTGGCGCCCGGCGCAATACCGATACCACCCACTTCCGCCGCCAGCGCGTCGGACAGGTAGTCACCGTTGAGGTTAAGCGTAGCGATCACATCGTATTCGGCCGGGCGCAGCAGGATCTGCTGGAGCATGGCGTCCGCGATGGCGTCCTTGACCACAACATTCTTGCCGGTTTTCGGATTCTTGAACTGCATCCACGGACCGCCGTCGAGCAGGGTCGCACCGAACTCTTCGGCCGCCACTTCGTAGGCCCATTCCTTGAAGGCACCTTCGGTGAACTTCATGATGTTGCCTTTGTGCACGATGGTCAGCGAATCGCGGTCATTGTCGACCACATATTGCAGAGCCTTGCGCGCCAGACGTTTGGTGCCTTCGCGCGATACCGGCTTGACGCCGATGCCGCAGTTTTCGTCGAAACGGATCTTGGTGACGCCCATTTCTTCTTTAAGGAATTTGATGACCTTGGTGGCTTCCGGCGAACCGGCCTTCCATTCGATACCGGCGTAAATGTCTTCGGAGTTCTCGCGGAAGATGGTCATGTCGACATCGCCGGGCTTTTTCACCGGGCTCGGCACGCCTTCGAACCAGCGCACCGGGCGCAGGCAGACGTACAGGTCGAGTTGCTGACGCAGGGCCACGTTCAGCGAGCGGATGCCGCCACCGACCGGAGTGGTCAGCGGGCCTTTGATAGAGACCACGTAATCCTTGACCGCGTCGAGGGTTTCCTGCGGCAGCCAGGTGTCCTGGTCATAAACCTGAGTGGCCTTTTCGCCGGCGTAGACTTCCATCCAGGAAATCTTGCGCTTGCCGCCGTAGGCCTTTTCAACAGCAGCATCGACAACCTTGATCATCACCGGACTGATGTCGACACCAATACCGTCACCTTCGATGAAGGGGATGATCGGGTTATCAGGAACATTGAGAGAATGGTCTGCATTGACAGTGATTTTGTCACCGACGGCTGGAACCTGAATCTTCTTGTAACCCATGCTGAACTCCATTGTTTGGATTGAACACCTGGCTTGCTTCGAGCGTAACCCAGTTGAATCAACACGCAAACCCTATGTTCCTGCGCCGCGCACATCTCGTTTCGTACAAGCCTGAAAGCAAAGGGAAAAGCGCCAAACTCCAGCATTCGTAACGAGTCTTTGCCCGGTCGCGCCCTGCGACCTTTAGACCAATGGACGAGAATCGTTGCATATGAACCATCGGCAGATTGCCAGCTACCTATGTATAATGCCGCCCGCTGACCACAGGGTCACGACGGCTGGCCTCTCTAGCACGAGACTTTCCGCCTGATTGGTCGGGTTGTTACCGCAGCCTGACTGCTTGACGCTCTACTGATGCACCCAACATCACCGCGAAGAATCTCGACATTCGGTTCATGGATGACTTTGAACGAACGCGCTTACCCGGCGCCCCTCGAGTTTCTGCGCACGCTTTAGCAAAGAAGAGAGAGTTAATCCGAATATGCCCACCCGCTCGAAGATCATCTATACCTTCACCGACGAAGCTCCTGCCCTCGCCACCTATTCCCTGCTGCCGATCATCGAGGCTTACACCGCCTCGGCCGATATCGCCGTGGAAACCCGCGATATCTCTCTTGCAGCGCGCATCCTGGCAAGCTTCCCCGAGCAACTGGGCGACAAAGCCGTAGCCGACCACCTCGCCGAACTGGGCGACCTGGCCGTTACGCCTGAAGCCAACATCATCAAGCTGCCGAACATCAGTGCTTCGGTGCCACAGCTGCAAGCCGCGATCAAAGAGCTGCAGGCGCAGGGCTACAACCTGCCGGACTACCCGGAAACCGTGACCAGCGACGCCGACAAAGACGCCAAGGCGCGTTACGACAAGGTCAAGGGCAGCGCCGTGAACCCGGTTCTGCGTGAAGGCAACTCCGACCGCCGCGCTCCGCTGTCGGTGAAGAACTACGCGCGCAAGCACCCGCACAAGATGGGCGCCTGGGCCAAGGACTCCAAGTCCCACGTCGCACACATGAGCACCGGCGATTTCTACGGCAGCGAAAAAGCTGTCCTGATCGACGCCGCTGACGCTGTGAAGATCGAACTGATCGCCAAGGACGGTGCTGCCACCGTTCTGAAAGAAAAAACCACCGTTCAGGCTGGCGAGATCCTCGACTGCGCCGTGATGAGCAAAAACGCCCTGCGTGCGTTCATCGCTGCCGAGATCGAAAGCGCCAAGGCCCAGGGCGTGCTGCTCTCGGTTCACTTGAAAGCGACCATGATGAAGGTCTCCGACCCGATCATGTTCGGCCAGATCGTTGCCGAGTTCTATAAAGACGCACTGACCAAGCACGCTGACGTGCTGAACCAGATCGGCTTCAACCTGAACAACGGCATCGGCGATCTGTACGCACGCATCAAGGCCCTGCCGGCCGAGCAGCAAGCGCAGATCGAAGCCGATATCGCAGCGGTCTACGCCGTTCGTCCGTCGCTGGCGATGGTCAACTCCGACAAAGGCATCACCAACCTGCACGTACCGAGCGACGTCATCGTTGACGCCTCGATGCCAGCGATGATCCGTGACTCCGGCAAGATGTGGGGCACCGACGGTCAGCTGCACGACACCAAGGCTGTGATCCCGGATCGTTGCTACGCGACCATCTACCAGGCTGTGATCGAAGATTGCAAAGCCAACGGCGCTTTCGATCCGACCACCATGGGCAGCGTGCCGAACGTCGGCCTGATGGCGAAGAAAGCCGAAGAGTACGGCTCCCACGACAAGACCTTCCAGATCAAGGCTGACGGCGTTGTTCGCGTCACCGACAGCAAAGGCAAGCTGCTGATGGAACAGGCTGTCGAAGCCGGCGACATCTTCCGCATGTGCCAGACCAAAGACGCGCCGATCCAGGACTGGGTCAAACTGGCCGTCAACCGTGCCCGCGCGAGCAGCACGCCGGCGATCTTCTGGCTCGACCCGATGCGCGCTCACGATGGCGTGGTGATCGAGAAGGTTCAGGCCTACCTGAAGGATCACGACACCAGCGGTCTGGACATCCAGATCATGGCGCCGGTCGACGCGATGAAGTACACCCTGCAGCGCACCCGCGAAGGCAAGGACACCATTTCGGTGACCGGCAACGTACTGCGCGACTACCTGACCGACCTGTTCCCGATCATGGAACTGGGCACCAGCGCCAAGATGCTGTCGATCGTACCGCTGATGAATGGCGGTGGTCTGTTCGAAACCGGCGCCGGCGGTTCGGCGCCGAAGCACGTGCAGCAACTGGTTGAAGAAAACTTCCTGCGCTGGGATTCGCTGGGTGAGTTCCTTGCCCTCGCCGCTTCCCTTGAGCACCTGGGTGTGAACTACAACAACCCGAAAGCACTGGTGCTGTCGAAAACCCTGGACCAGGCCACCGGTCAGTTCCTCGACAACAACAAGTCGCCATCGCGCAAAGTCGGCAACATCGACAACCGCGGCAGCCACTTCTACCTGGCGATGTACTGGGCTCAGGCCCTGGCCGCCCAGACTGAAGACGCTGCACTGCAAGCGCAGTTCGCGACTCTGGCCAAAACCCTGACCGAGAACGAAGCAACCATCGTTGCCGAACTCAACGCCGTGCAGGGCAAGCCAGTCGACATCGGCGGTTACTACCACGCCGACGCCGAGTTGATCAGCAAGGCCATGCGCCCAAGCGCAACCTTCAACGCGGCGATTGCTGCGCTGGTTTAAGGTTGTAATGCGGTAAACAAACCCCGGCCGAGTGCCGGGGTTTGTGTTTCTACTGACAACATAAATCCCTTGTGGGAGCGAGCCTGCTCGCGAATGCGGTTTATCATTCAGCACCTTCGTTGACTGACCCACCGCTTTCGCGAGCAGGCTCGCTCCCACAGTTGACCGCGCTACCGTCGAGGAAATCTTATGGAATGGCTCCCCCACATCACCGTCGCCACCATCGTCGAGGACAACGGCCGCTTCCTGATGGTCGAAGAGCACAAGGGCGGGCGCAATGTGCTCAACCAGCCCGCCGGTCATCTCGACCCGGATGAAACCCTGATCGACGCGGCGATTCGCGAAACCCTCGAAGAAACCGGCTGGGACGTCGAACCCACCGGCGTGATCGGCATTTATCTGTATACCGCACCGAGCAACGGCGTGACTTACCAGCGCATATGCTTCAGCGCCAAAGCCGTGCAGCATCACCCGGATTACCAACTCGACGACGGCATTGTCGGCGCCAAGTGGCTGACCCGCGACGAATTAATCGCCCAGCGCGACAACTGGCGCAGTGAACTGATCATCCGTTGCATCGACGATTATCTGGCCGGTCATCACTTCAGCCTCGAACTGATCCGCCCTTCTCTTTAGCCTTGCGGCCGTGAGCCTGATAGAATCGCGCCCTTTTCCAAGACACTCATTGAATCCCTATGCGTGATCCAGCCCCTTCTGACACATCCAAGAAGCGCGTCATTGTCGGCATGTCCGGCGGCGTGGACTCTTCCGTTTCCGCCCTTCTGCTGATCGAGCAGGGTTATGAAGTGGAAGGCCTGTTCATGAAGAACTGGGAAGAAGACGACGGAACGGAATACTGCACCGCCATGGACGACCTGGCGGATGCTCAGGCTGTCTGCGACAAGATCGGCATCAAGCTGCACACCGCCAACTTTGCCGCCGAGTACTGGGACAACGTGTTCGAACACTTCCTCGCCGAATACAAGGCGGGGCGCACGCCGAACCCGGACATCCTGTGCAACCGCGAGATCAAGTTCAAAGCGTTTCTCGACTACGCGATGATGCTCGGCGCCGACCTGATCGCCACTGGTCACTACGTGCGCCGCCGCGACATCGATGGCCGCACCGAACTGCTCAAGGGCCTCGATCCGAACAAGGATCAGAGCTACTTCCTGCACGCCGTTGGTGGCGAACAGATCGCCAAGACCCTGTTCCCGGTCGGCGAACTGGAAAAGCCTGAAGTCCGCGCGATTGCCGAGAAATACGAACTGGCCACCGCCAAGAAGAAGGATTCCACCGGGATCTGCTTCATCGGCGAGCGCCGTTTCAGCGATTTCCTCAAGCAGTACCTGCCGGCACAACCGGGTGAGATCAAGACCACCGAAGGCGAAGTCATCGGCCGTCACCACGGCTTGATGTACCACACCATCGGCCAGCGTCAGGGCCTCGGCATCGGCGGCTTGAAGGATGCCGGCGATGAGCCGTGGTATGTGCTGCGCAAGGATCTCGACACCAACGAACTGATCGTCGGCCAGGGCAACAACCATCCGTGGCTGTTCTCCAGCGCCCTGCTTGCTTCGGAAATCTACTGGGTCAATCCGATCGATCTGAGCCAGCCGCTGCGCCTGACGGCGAAAGTGCGCTATCGCCAGAGCGATCAGGCCTGCACTCTGGAAAAAACCGCCAGCGGCTACCGCGCCGTGTTTGACGAACCGCAACGCGCGGTGACGCCGGGCCAGTCGGTGGTTTTCTATGACGGTGAAATCTGCCTCGGCGGCGGCGTGATCGAAGTGGCCGAGCCGTGGAGCGGCCAGGCATGAGCCCGACTCAGGAACAACTGACAGCGCTGGGCGGTGTGTTTCTCGCCGCCGTGCTGGTCGATCGCATCGCCAAGACTGGCCAGACCAACGAGGCCGGCCTGAGTTGCATGCTCGGCAGCCTGCTGGTCCGCGACCCAAAAGATACGCTGGATGTATACGGCGGCGACGACATCAATCTGCGCGAGGGTTACCGCGCATTGATCGGCGCGCTGGAGCGCGATCCGAGCACCTTGCAGCGCGAGCCGTTGCGCTACGCGCTGTCGATGCTCGGTCTGGAGCGGCAACTGGCCAAGCGTGACGACATGCTTGAGACGATTGCCAAACGCCTGCCGCAGATTCAGTCGCAGGTGGAGCATTTTGGCCCTGCGCACGAAAACGTCGTCGCCGCTTGCGGTGCGTTGTATCAGGACACGTTAAGCACCCTGCGCCAGCGCATTCAGGTGCACGGCGACATGCGCAACCTGCAGCAGCCGAGCAATGCCTCGAAGATCCGCGCCCTGCTCCTCGCGGGTATCCGCTCGGCGCGCCTGTGGCGTCAGCTCGGTGGCCATCGCTGGCAGTTGGTGATCAGCCGTCGCAAGCTGCTTAAAGAGCTTTATCCGTTGATGCGCAGCGAGTAAACGCCGCGTCACGAAGGCTTTGTAGTCTGTAACGCGTAATACGCCGGTCAGTTGGCGACGGACCGGCGGATTTTTTCATGTATGATACGCGCCCCATTTCGTTGCCCGACTGTCCGAGAACACCCCATGCAGCTCTCTTCGCTCACTGCGGTTTCCCCTGTTGACGGCCGCTACGCCGGCAAAACCCAGGCCCTGCGCCCGATTTTCAGCGAGTACGGCCTGATCCGTGCACGCGTACTGGTTGAAGTGCGCTGGCTCCAGCGCCTGGCCGCCCACGCTGGCATCCCTGAAGTGCCAGCCTTCTCCGCCGAGGCCAACGCCGTTCTCAACGAACTGGCTGAAAACTTCTCGCTGGAGCACGCCGAGCGCGTCAAAGAGATCGAGCGCACCACCAACCACGACGTCAAAGCCATCGAATACCTGCTCAAAGAGCAGGCGGCCAAGCTGCCGGAGCTGGCCAAGGTCAGCGAATTCATCCACTTTGCCTGCACCAGCGAAGACATCAACAACCTGTCCCACGCCCTGATGCTGCGCGAAGGCCGTGACGACGTGATGCTGCCGCTGATGCGCCAGACCGCCAACGCCATCCGCGAACTGGCCATCCGTTTCGCCGACGTGCCGATGCTGTCGCGCACCCACGGTCAGCCGGCTTCGCCGACCACTCTGGGTAAAGAGCTGGCCAACGTGGTTTACCGTCTCGAGCGTCAGATCGCTCAGGTCGCTGCCGTGCCGCTGCTGGGCAAGATCAACGGCGCCGTCGGCAACTACAACGCGCACCTGTCGGCCTACCCGCAGATCGACTGGGAAGCCAATGCCCGCGCCTTCATCGAAGACGAGCTGGGCCTGGGCTTCAACCCGTACACCACGCAGATCGAACCGCACGACTACATCGCCGAGCTGTTCGACGCCATTGCGCGCTTCAACACCATCCTGATCGACTTCGACCGCGACATCTGGGGCTACATTTCCCTGGGTTATTTCAAGCAGCGCACCATCGCTGGCGAAATCGGTTCGTCGACCATGCCGCACAAGGTCAACCCGATCGACTTCGAAAACTCCGAAGGCAACCTGGGTATCGCCAACGCACTGTTCCAGCACCTGGCGAGCAAGCTGCCGATTTCCCGCTGGCAGCGCGACCTGACCGACTCCACCGTCCTGCGCAACCTCGGTGTCGGCTTCGCTCACAGCGTGATCGCTTACGAAGCCAGCCTCAAAGGCATCAGCAAACTTGAGCTCAACGAGCAGAAAATTGCCGCCGACCTCGATGCTTGCTGGGAAGTATTGGCTGAGCCGATCCAGACCGTGATGCGTCGCTACAACATCGAAAACCCGTACGAAAAGCTGAAAGAACTGACCCGTGGCAAGGGCATCAGCCCTGAAGCGTTGCAGACTTTCATCGATGGCCTGGACATGCCAGCCGAAGCCAAAGCCGAGCTCAAGCAACTGACCCCGGCCAACTACATCGGCAACGCAGTGGCACAAGCCAAACGCATCTGATCGTCCGTTTGCCCCGCTTGAGACGCCCGGCCGCGCCGGGCGTTTTTATTCCCGTCTGAAAAGTGCTTTTTTTCAATAGGTTACATATGAATTCCGATATTCCTCTTCAACTTCTGGGCGGCCTCACAGCACGCGAATTCCTGCGTGACTACTGGCAGAAAAAACCGCTGCTGATCCGTCAGGCGATTCCTGACTTCGAAAGCCCGATCGACGCCGACGAACTGGCCGGCCTGGCCCTGGAAGAAGAAGTCGAATCGCGCCTGGTGATCGAGCACGGCGAGCGCCCATGGGAACTGCGTCGCGGCCCGTTTGCCGAAGACGAGTTCAGCAAATTGCCAGAAAAAGAGTGGACGCTGCTGGTGCAGGCGGTTGACCAGTTCGTGCCGGAAGTCAGCGAACTGCTGGAAAACTTCCGCTTCCTGCCGAGCTGGCGCGTCGACGACGTGATGATCAGCTTTGCCGCACCGGGTGGCAGCGTCGGCCCGCATTTCGACAATTACGATGTTTTCCTGCTGCAGGGCCACGGCAAGCGCAACTGGAAAATCGGCCAGATGTGCGATTCCGAGAGCCCGCTGCTGCAACACGCCGACCTGCGCATCCTCGCTGAATTCCACGAAACCGAAGAATGGGTGCTGGAACCGGGCGACATGCTCTACCTGCCGCCGCGCCTGGCCCATTGCGGTGTCGCGGTCGACAACTGCATGACCTACTCGGTCGGCTTCCGCGCGCCGAGCGCCGCTGAAGTGCTGACCCACTTCACCGACTTCCTCAGCCAGTTCCTGACCGACGAAGAGCGCTACACCGATGCCGACGCCAAGCCGGCGGTCGATCCGCACCAGATTCAACACGATGCGCTGGATCGCCTGAAAAGCCTGCTCGCCGAGCACATGAGCGACGAGCGTCTGCTGCTGACCTGGTTCGGCCAGTACATGACCGAGCCGCGCTACCCGGAACTGGTGGTCGGCCCGGAAGACGTCGAAGAAGAAGACTTCCTCGCCGCCCTGCAGGATGGCGCCGTGCTGATCCGCAACCCGAGCGCGCGCCTGGCCTGGTCGGAAGTCGACGACGATCTCCTGCTGTTCGCCAGTGGCCAGAGCCGCTACCTGCCGGGCAAGCTGCGCGAACTGCTGAAGCTGATCTGCGCCGCTGACGCCCTGCATGCCGATAACCTCGGCGAGTGGCTGAGCGACGAAGACGGCCGCAGCCTGCTCTGCGAACTGGTCAAGCAAGGAAGCCTGGGGTTCGCCGATGAATAAAATTCGCGTTCGTGTCGCAGACTGGCAGAAGGATATCGCCGAGATCCGGCGCATTCGTGAAACGGTGTTCGTCGCCGAACAATCGGTGCCACCCGAGCTTGAGTGGGACGCCGATGACGCGACCGCCGTGCATTTTCTGGCGTTCGAAGGCGACTTCCCGATCGGCACGGCGCGGCTGTTGCCCGACGGGCACATCGGCCGCGTTTCAGTACTCAAAGACTGGCGCGGAATGAAGGTCGGTGATGCGCTGATGCAAGCGGTCATCGCCGAAGCTGAAGCGCGCGGTTTGAAGCAGCAGAAGCTCAGCGCTCAGGTGCAAGCCACGGCGTTCTACGAGCGCCTGGGTTTCAGCCTGGTCAGCGAGGAATTCCTCGAAGCCGGGATTCCGCATGTCGACATGGTTCGGCATTCGGCCTGATTCCGAGACCTCCAGATCCCTGTGGCGAGGGGATTTATCCCCGCTGGGGTGCGAAGCAGCCCCAAATGCAGCAAACTCGGTGAGTCAGTTAAATCGAGCGCGCTGGGTCGGCGACTGCTGCGCAGCCGAGCGGGGATAAATCCCCTCACCACAAAAGGCCGCAAGCACACCACAAAACGCCCCGCCATCCACCGATGCCGGGGCGTTTTGCTGTCTACGATTCAACTTGCCCCACCCCAGGCCGACAAACTGGCAATATCAAGCCTTTCGAACGCGGAGATAACGGACATGTCCCTACGCACCCTGCTCACCACCCTGCTGCTCGGCTGCAGTTTTTCGGTGCTGGCAGCCACAGAAATCGTCCCCCTCAAATACCACACCAGCGCTGACATGTTGCCAGTGGCGCAGGATTTCATCGGCCAGGACGGTCAGGTCAGCGCTTACGGCAATCAGCTGATCGTCAAGGCCGAGCCGGGCAAGATTCAGGAGTTGAAGGATCTGCTGGCGCAACTCGATACCGCACCGAAGCGCTTGCTGATCACCGTCGACACCAACGAAAACAACGGCCGTGGCGACGAAGGTTATGCGGTCAATGGCGCCCAGCCGAGCCAGACCCGGATCATCAGCCGCAGCACCACCAGCCGCAACGGCGGCGTTCAGCAAGTGCAGACCAGCGAAGGCACTCCGGCGCTGATTCAGGTTGGCCAGAGCGTGCCGATCACCAACACCCAGAGCGATTCCTACGGCGGTTACAGCAGCGAGACTCAATACCGCAACGTCACCCAGGGTTTCTATGTCACCGCCAGCGTCACCGGCGAAACCGTTCATCTGGCGATCAGTACCAACCGTGACCGCATGAGCCAGGAACGTCCCGATGTAGTGAACGTGCAAAGCACCGACACAACCGTCACCGGGCGCCTCGGTGAATGGATCACTCTGGCGGGCGTCAACAGCCAGACTCAGGCCGATAAACAGGGCCTGACCCGCAGCTACTCGACTCAAGGCCGGGATGACATGACCTTGCGGGTGAAAGTCGACACGCTGGACTAAAGCACCGAAAACTGACTGATTAGTCGTATTAGACGAAAGATGTAGTGCTTGAAAAAAAGCACTACAAAACGTTTGACGCGAAAAAAAAGCGAAGGCATGATGGCCTCGCTCCCGCTAATCAGAGGCCCTGGCAAGGGCCTTCGAAGCGCCGCTCGCACCTACCCCGCGAGCCGTTTCGTGTCTGTACCGCCCACAAGGTGTGTTTGACGAGGTTGCCGACTGGAACGAAGTTGTCCCGAGGGACGGAAGCGTATTTAGGTAACCCGGCTTCACGCTGTTGTCCGTATAAAGGCCCACGACGCCCGCATGCGCCCCGCAGTCCGCCACTACCTGCTCACTTCCCCTCGAGCCCATCGTTCATCCCGTCGCCTACCCCGCCGAATCCGACTTGACCACCTAAGCTTCTGGTCAGCGAGCGCAGGAATTTTCCACCGCAGAACAACTTTTCATAAAAGACGCGACGAGGTTTATCTCCATGGCACTGACACGCGAACAGCAAATTGCAGCCCTCGAAAAAGACTGGGCCGAGAACCCGCGCTGGAAAGGCGTGACTCGCACTTACTCCGCTGCCGACGTGGTCCGCCTGCGTGGCTCGGTTCAGCCAGAGCACACCTTCGCGAAGATGGGCGCCGAGAAGCTGTGGAACCTGGTCACCCAGGGTGCCAAGCCGTCCTTCCGTCCAGAGAAAGATTTCGTCAACTGCATGGGCGCCCTGACCGGCGGCCAGGCTGTTCAGCAGGTCAAGGCCGGTATCCAGGCGATCTACCTGTCCGGCTGGCAGGTGGCTGCGGACAACAACTCCGCAGAATCGATGTACCCGGACCAGTCGCTGTACCCGGTGGACTCGGTGCCAACCGTGGTCAAGCGCATCAACAACTCGTTCCGTCGCGCTGACCAGATCCAGTGGAAAGCCGGCAAAAACCCGGGCGACGATGGCTACATCGACTATTTCGCACCAATCGTGGCCGACGCTGAAGCCGGTTTCGGCGGTGTACTCAACGCCTACGAGCTGATGAAAAGCATGATCGAAGCCGGCGCCGCCGGCGTTCACTTCGAAGACCAACTGGCTTCGGTGAAGAAATGCGGCCACATGGGCGGCAAGGTTCTGGTGCCAACCCAGGAAGCCGTGCAGAAGCTGACCGCTGCCCGTCTGGCAGCTGACGTTGCCGGCACGCCGACCATCATTCTGGCCCGCACCGACGCCAACGCGGCCGACCTGCTGACCTCCGATTGCGACCCGTACGATCAGCCATTCGTGACCGGCGAGCGTACTCAGGAAGGTTTCTACAAGGTACGTGCCGGCCTGGATCAAGCGATCGCCCGTGGCCTGGCTTACGCACCGTACGCCGACCTGATCTGGTGCGAAACCGCCAAGCCGGATCTGGAAGAAGCCCGTCGCTTCGCTGAAGCGATCAAAAAGGAATACCCGGACCAGCTGCTGTCGTACAACTGCTCGCCTTCCTTCAACTGGAAGAAGAACCTCGACGACGCGACCATCGCCAAGTTCCAGCGCGAACTGTCCGCCATGGGCTACAAGCACCAGTTCATCACCCTGGCCGGCATTCACAACATGTGGCACAGCATGTTCAACCTGGCGCACGACTACGCCCGCAACGACATGACTGCCTACGTGAAGCTGCAAGAGCAGGAATTCGCTGACGCCGCCAAGGGTTACACCTTCGTTGCGCACCAGCAGGAAGTGGGCACTGGCTACTTCGACGACATGACCACCGTAATCCAGGGCGGCTCGTCCTCGGTGACCGCGCTGACCGGTTCGACCGAAGAAGAACAGTTCCACTGATTCGGCCTCACCTGAGCAAACGGCCTTTGCGGATCGGATAAAAAGCTAACCGCAGAGCCGCAAAACTGACGCCCCGACTGGATCGGGGCGTTTTTTTGCCTGTTGGAATCTCAAAGACACTACAAATCCCCTGTGGGAGCGAGCCTGCTCGCGAAGGCGATAAGTCAGCTTGCACATCTGGAGGCTGATCCTTCGCTTTCGCGAGCAGGCTCGCTCCCACAGGGCTACCGTCAGCCGCGAGACGAAACATTGATCTGAAGCGCTACAAGCGTCAGAAATTTCCGTTAAAACGGTAGGCTTCGCTACTTGCAGTAACGCGCAAGTAAGACAACTTCCCAGCCACTCACTCGTTAAACAGTTACAAAACCAGGCCAAACGATATTAATTATCATTTAGCCGCAACTATGTTCGTTGCAAACTCTACAAAACATAATTGATGGAAACCCGGCTAATGCCCGCAACGCATGGGCCGCAGCGCCTTCAGGAGGCGCTATGTCCTTAATCCGGTAAATAATTTCGCCTTTGGAATTTTACTTGCCGGGTGTTTAGCCATAAAATCAGCCCGATTGATTGCTGCGACATATCGTCACTGCCTTATTTCTTTATCAAGCTCAGAGACCTTTGCTCTCTGTTAAGGATTACCAGCATGCCCGAAGCGACAGGACTCATGGCCCACAACTGGGGCTTTGCCATTTTCCTTCTGGGTGTCGTCGGCCTGTGTGCCTTCATGCTTGGCGTCTCCAGCCTCCTCGGGTCAAAAGCCTGGGGTCGCAGCAAAAACGAACCGTTCGAGTCGGGCATGCTACCTACCGGTGGCGCCCGCTTGCGGCTCTCAGCCAAATTCTATCTGGTCGCGATGCTCTTCGTGATCTTCGATATCGAAGCCCTCTTTCTCTTTGCATGGTCTGTGTCCGTCCGCGAAAGCGGCTGGACCGGATTCGTCGAAGCTCTCGTTTTCATAGCAATTCTGTTGGCAGGTCTTGTCTACCTGTTCCGAGTGGGCGCCCTTGACTGGGCTCCGGAAGCTCGTCGCAAGCGGCAGGCGAAGCTGAAACAATGAGGCTTTGGCAATGCAATACAATCTCACCAGGATCGACCCCGATGCTCCTAACGAGCAGTATCCGATTGGCCAGCGGGAAACCGTTGCCGATCCGTTAGAAGATCAAGTCCACAAAAACATTTTCATGGGCAAGCTGGAAGACGTGCTGAGTGGCGCGGTCAACTGGGGACGTAAGAACTCGCTGTGGCCGTACAACTTCGGCCTGTCGTGCTGCTACGTGGAAATGACCACCGCCTTCACGGCGCCCCACGACATCGCGCGCTTTGGCGCCGAAGTGATCCGGGCCTCGCCGCGTCAGGCCGACTTCATGGTTATCGCCGGTACCTGCTTCATCAAGATGGCGCCGATCATCCAGCGTCTCTACGAGCAAATGCTCGAGCCGAAATGGGTTATCTCCATGGGTTCGTGCGCCAACTCCGGCGGCATGTACGACATCTACTCCGTGGTTCAAGGGGTGGACAAATTCCTGCCCGTGGACGTCTACGTACCTGGCTGCCCGCCCCGTCCGGAAGCATTTCTGCAAGGCTTGATGCTGTTGCAGGAATCGATTGGACAGGAGCGTCGTCCGCTTTCCTGGGTCGTTGGTGATCAAGGCGTGTATCGCGCCGACATGCCATCGCAGAAGGAACAGCGCCGCGAACAGCGAATCGCAGTCACCAATCTGCGCAGCCCTGACGAAGTCTGATCCAGTTCTGTTCCAAGTAACGAGAAGCTGGCTTCATTCTTTACGTTGACCGAAAGCGAAAAAATAACCATGACTACAGGCAGTGCTCTGTACATCCCGCCTTACAAGGCAGACGACCAGGATGTGGTCGTCGAACTGAACAACCGTTTTGGCGCCGAAGCGTTCACCGCGCAGGCAACCCGCACCGGCATGCCGGTGCTGTGGGTGGCCCGTGCCAAACTGGTTGAAGTCCTGACTTTCCTGCGCAACCTGCCCAAGCCGTACGTCATGCTCTATGACCTGCACGGCGTGGACGAGCGTCTGCGCACCAAGCGTCAAGGGCTGCCGACCGGCGCCGATTTCACCGTGTTCTATCACCTCATGTCGCTGGAGCGTAATAGTGACGTGATGATCAAGGTGGCCTTGTCCGAAGGCGACCTCAGCATGCCTTCCGTCACCAGCATCTGGCCCAACGCCAACTGGTACGAGCGCGAAGTCTGGGACATGTTCGGCATCGACTTCAAAGGCCACCCGCACCTGTCGCGCATCATGATGCCGCCGACCTGGGAAGGTCACCCGCTGCGCAAGGACTTCCCGGCGCGCGCCACCGAATTCGATCCGTACAGCCTCAACCTCGCCAAGCAGCAGCTGGAAGAGGAAGCCGCGCGTTTCCGTCCGGAAGACTGGGGCATGAAGCGTTCCGGTGCCAACGAGGACTACATGTTCCTCAACCTCGGCCCGAACCACCCTTCGGCGCACGGTGCGTTCCGCATCATCCTGCAGCTGGACGGCGAAGAGATCGTCGATTGCGTCCCGGACATCGGTTACCACCACCGTGGCGCCGAGAAGATGGGCGAGCGTCAGTCCTGGCACAGCTACATTCCGTACACCGACCGCATCGACTACCTCGGCGGCGTGATGAACAACCTGCCGTACGTGCTCTCGGTCGAGAAGCTCGCCGGCATCAAGGTGCCGCAGAAGGTCGACGTCATCCGCATCATGATGGCCGAGTTCTTCCGGATCACCAGTCACCTGCTGTTCCTGGGTACCTACATCCAGGACGTCGGCGCCATGACCCCGGTGTTCTTCACCTTCACCGACCGCCAGAAGGCGTACACGGTGATCGAGGCGATTACCGGTTTCCGCCTGCACCCGGCCTGGTACCGCATCGGCGGCGTCGCCCACGACCTCCCGCGCGGTTGGGAAAAACTGGTCAAGGATTTCGTCGAGTGGATGCCCAAGCGTCTGGACGAATACACCAAGGCCGCCCTGCAGAACAGCATCCTCAAGGGTCGTACCATCGGCGTCGCTGCCTATAACACCAAAGAGGCCCTGGAATGGGGCGTCACCGGTGCTGGCCTGCGTTCGACCGGTTGCGATTTCGACCTGCGTAAAGCGCGTCCGTATTCGGGCTACGAGAACTTCGAATTCGAAGTGCCGCTGGCCGTCAACGGCGATGCCTATGACCGCTGCATGGTCCGCGTCGAAGAGATGCGCCAGAGCATCAAGATCATCGATCAATGCATGCGAAACATGCCGGAAGGCCCGTACAAGGCGGATCACCCGCTGACCACGCCGCCGCCGAAAGAGCGCACGCTGCAGCACATCGAAACCCTGATCACGCACTTCCTGCAGGTTTCGTGGGGCCCGGTCATGCCGGCCAACGAATCCTTCCAGATGATCGAAGCGACCAAGGGCATCAACAGTTATTACCTGACGAGCGACGGCGGCACCATGAGCTACCGTACCCGGATCCGTACTCCAAGCTTCCCGCATCTGCAACAGATCCCTTCGGTGATCAAAGGCAGCATGGTCGCGGACTTGATTGCGTACCTGGGTAGTATCGACTTCGTTATGGCCGACGTGGACCGCTAAGCATGAACAGCACGCTTATCCAGACAGACCGTTTCACCTTGAGTGAAACCGAGCGCTCGGCCATCGAGCACGAGCTGCATCACTACGAAGACCCGCGCGCGGCGTCGATCGAGGCCCTGAAGATCGTGCAGAAGGAACGCGGCTGGGTGCCGGATGGCGCCCTGTACGCGATCGGCGAGATCCTCGGCATCCCGGCCAGCGACGTTGAAGGCGTGGCGACGTTCTACAGCCAGATCTTCCGTCAACCGGTCGGCCGCCACATCATTCGCGTCTGCGACAGCATGGTCTGCTACATCGGCGGCCACGAGTCGGTGGTCAGCGAAATCCAGAACAATCTGGGCATCGACCTGGGTCAGACCACCGCCGACGGTCGTTTCACCCTGCTGCCTGTCTGCTGCCTCGGCAACTGCGACAAGGCGCCGGCGCTGATGATCGACGACGACACCTTTGGCGACGTGCAGCCTGCTGGCGTGGCCAAACTGCTCGAGGGCTACGTATGACCCTGACATCTTTTGGTCCAGCCAACCGCATCCCGCGTTCGGCCGAGACACACCCGCTGACCTGGCGTCTGCGCGATGACGGCGAAGCCGTGTGGCTCGACGAGTACCAGGCCAAGAATGGTTACGCCGCTGCGCGCAAAGCCTTCGCCGAGATGGATCAGGACGCGATCGTCCAGACCGTCAAAGACGCTGGCCTCAAGGGTCGCGGCGGCGCCGGCTTCCCCACAGGCGTGAAGTGGGGCCTGATGCCCAAGGACGAATCCATCAACATCCGCTACCTGCTGTGCAACGCGGATGAAATGGAGCCGAACACCTGGAAAGACCGCATGCTGATGGAGCAACTGCCCCATCTGCTGATCGAAGGCATGCTGATCAGTGCCCGCGCGCTGAAAACCTACCGTGGCTACATCTTCCTGCGCGGCGAATACACCACCGCCGCCAAGCACCTGAACCGTGCCGTGGAAGAAGCCAAGGCGGCCGGCCTGCTGGGCAAGAACATTCTCGGTTCGGGTTTCGATTTCGAGCTGTTCGTCCACACCGGCGCCGGGCGTTACATCTGCGGTGAAGAAACCGCACTGATCAACTCCCTCGAAGGCCGCCGCGCCAACCCGCGCTCCAAGCCGCCCTTCCCTGCCGCCGTCGGCGTGTGGGGCAAGCCGACCTGCGTGAACAACGTCGAAACCCTGTGCAACGTGCCGGCGATCATTGCCGACGGCGTTGACTGGTACAAATCGTTGGCCCGCGAAGGTTCCGAAGACATGGGCACTAAGCTCATGGGCTTCTCCGGCAAGGTCAAGAACCCGGGCCTGTGGGAACTGCCGTTCGGCGTCACCGGTCGTGAACTGTTCGAAGACTACGCCGGCGGCATGCGCGACGGCTTCAAGCTCAAGGCCTGGCAGCCAGGCGGTGCCGGTACCGGTTTCCTCCTGCCCGAGCACCTCGACGCACAAATGTATGCCGGCGGCATCGCCAAGGTCGGCACCCGGATGGGTACCGGTCTGGCGATGGCGGTGGATGACAGCGTCAACATGGTCTCGCTGCTGCGCAACATGGAGCAGTTCTTCGCACGCGAATCCTGCGGTTTCTGCACCCCGTGCCGCGATGGTCTGCCATGGAGCGTCAAGCTCCTGATGGCCATCGAACAGGGCAAGGGCCAGCCGGGCGACATCGAGACCCTGCTGGGTCTGGTCGGTTTCCTCGGCCCGGGCAAGACCTTCTGTGCTCACGCACCGGGTGCCGTGGAGCCGCTGGGCAGCGCCATCAAATACTTCCGTCCAGAGTTCGAAGCCGGTATCGCGCCTGTCAGCGCCGCCGTCCCGCCTCTGGCAAGGCCGATCGTAGTCGGCGCGTAAACGCTTAAAAAGGCGAAGGGTCCGTGCCCTTCGCCTTTCGTCCGATGACGCCCTTCGGGGCTGTTTGGATTCGGACGCATAACAAGATTCCATTAGCCACGCCCGCTGACACCGGGCCAACGAAGACCTTTGAACCATGGCCACTATCCACGTAGACGGCAAAGCGCTCGAAGTCGACGGGGCAGACAACCTGTTACAGGCATGTCTGTCGCTGGGCCTCGACATTCCATATTTCTGCTGGCACCCCGCGCTTGGTAGCGTCGGGGCCTGCCGCCAGTGCGCGGTCAAGCAGTACACCGACGAGAACGACACCCGTGGTCGCATCGTCATGTCCTGCATGACCCCGGCCACCGACAACACCTGGATCTCCATCGACGATGAAGAATCCAAGGCGTTCCGCGCCAGTGTTGTCGAATGGCTGATGACCAACCACCCGCACGACTGCCCGGTGTGCGAGGAAGGCGGTCACTGCCACTTGCAAGACATGACAGTGATGACCGGCCACAACGAGCGCCGTTATCGCTTCAGCAAACGCACCCATCAGAACCAGCAACTGGGCCCGTTCATTTCCCACGAAATGAACCGCTGCATCGCTTGCTACCGCTGCGTGCGTTTCTACAAGGACTACGCCGGCGGCACCGACCTCGGTGTGTTTGGCGCCCACGACAACGTGTACTTCGGTCGCGTTGAAGACGGCACCCTCGAAAGCGAGTTCTCCGGCAACCTCACCGAGGTCTGCCCGACCGGTGTGTTCACCGACAAGACTCACTCCGAGCGCTACAACCGCAAGTGGGACATGCAGTTCGCACCAAGCATCTGCCACGGCTGCTCGAGCGGTTGCAACATCTCCCCGGGCGAGCGTTACGGTGAACTGCGTCGCATCGAAAACCGTTTCAACGGTTCGGTGAACCAGTACTTCCTCTGCGACCGTGGCCGTTTCGGTTATGGCTACGTCAACCGCACCGACCGCCCACGTCAGCCGCTGCTGGCCGATGGCACCAAGCTCGGCCTCGACGCTGCGCTGGACAAAGCCGCTGACCTGCTGCGCGGACGCAACATCGTCGGCATCGGTTCGCCGCGTGCCAGCCTCGAAAGCAACTACGCGTTGCGCGAACTGGTTGGTGCCGAGCACTTCTATTCGGGTATCGAAGCCTCCGAGCTGGAGCGCATCCGTCTGGTCCTGCAGGTGCTGAACGACAGCCCGCTGCCAGTGCCGAACATGCGCGACATCGAAGACCACGACGCGATTTTCGTCCTCGGCGAAGACCTGACCCAGACCGCCGCGCGTATGGCGCTGGCTCTGCGTCAGTCGGTCAAGGGCAAGGCTGAAGACATGGCCGAAGCCATGCGCGTCCAGCCTTGGCTCGACGCGGCGGTGAAGAACATCGGCCAGCACGCGCTGAACCCGCTGTTCATCGCCAGCCTCGCCGAAACCAAGCTCGACGACGTCGCTGAAGAATGCGTACACGCAGCTCCCGACGATCTGGCGCGCATCGGTTTCGCCGTTGCGCATGCTCTGGATGCCAGTGCCCCGGCCGTTGAAGGTCTGGACACCGAAGCCCTGGAACTGGCGCAGCGCATCGCCGATGCCCTGCTCGCCGCCAAGCGTCCGCTGATCATCGCCGGTACTTCGCTGGGCTCCAAAGCCTTGATCGAAGCTGCCGCGAACATCGCCAAGGCCCTGAAGCTGCGCGAGAAGAACGGTTCGATCAGCCTGATCGTGCCGGAAGCCAACAGCCTCGGTCTGGCCATGCTCGGTGGCGAATCGGTCGACGCCGCGCTGCAAGCGGTCATCGATGGCAAGGCCGACGCGATCGTCGTGCTGGAAAACGATCTGTACACCCGCACTGCCAACGCCAAGGTCGATGCTGCGCTGAACGCCGCCAAAGTAGTGATCGTCGCTGACCATCAGAAAACCGCCACCACTGATCGCGCGCACCTGGTTCTGCCAGCGGCGAGCTTCGCCGAGGGCGACGGCACGCTGGTCAGCCAGGAAGGCCGCGCTCAGCGCTTCTTCCAGGTTTTCGATCCGCAATACATGGACGCGAGCATTCTGGTGCACGAAGGCTGGCGCTGGCTGCACGCCCTGCGCGCGACCCTGCTGAACCAGCCGATCGACTGGACGCAACTCGACCACGTCACCGCTGCCGTTGCCTCGAGCACCGCGCAACTGGCGCGCATCGTCGATGCAGCACCGTCGGCGGCGTTCCGCATCAAGGGTCTGAAACTGGCCCGTGAGCCGCTGCGTTATTCCGGTCGCACCGCCATGCGCGCCGACATCAGCGTTCACGAACCGCGCACCCCGCAAGACCAGGACACCGCGTTCGCCTTCTCCATGGAAGGTTACTCGGGCTCCGCCGAACCGCGTCAGCAGGTGCCATTCGCATGGTCGCCGGGCTGGAACTCGCCACAAGCGTGGAACAAGTTCCAGGACGAAGTCGGTGGTCATCTGCGTGCTGGCGACCCTGGCACACGCCTGATCGAAAGCACCGGTGATTCGCTGAGCTGGTTCGCTGCTGCTCCGCGCGCATTCAATCCGGCGCCGGGTACCTGGCAAGCCGTGCCGTTCTTCCACCTGTTCGGCAGCGAAGAAAACTCTTCGAAAGCCGCCCCGGTACAGGAACGCATTCCGGCACCTTACGTTGCGCTGGCGAAATCCGAAGCGGATCGCCTCGGCGTCAACGACGGTGCCCTGCTGAACCTGAACGTGGCCGGCCAGAAATTGCGTCTGCCGCTGCGCATCAATGAAGAACTGGGCGCCGGTCTGGTGGCATTGCCTGCGGGCATCGCCGGCATTCCACCGGCATTCGCCGGCGTGTCCGTCGACGGTCTGCAGGAGGCAGCGCAATGACCTGGTTCACCCCTGAAGTGATCGATGTGATCCTGACGGTCATCAAAGCCATCGTGATCCTGCTGGCCGTAGTGGTTGCAGGCGCCTTGCTCAGCTTTGTCGAACGTCGCCTGCTGGGCTGGTGGCAGGACCGTTACGGTCCGAACCGCGTTGGCCCGTTCGGCATGTTCCAGATCGCCGCCGACATGCTGAAGATGTTCTTCAAGGAAGACTGGACCCCGCCGTTCGCCGACAAGGTGATCTTCACCCTGGCGCCGGTGGTGGCCATGTCCGCCCTGCTGATCGCCTTCGCGATCATCCCGATCACCCCGACCTGGGGCGTGGCGGATCTGAACATCGGCCTGCTGTTCTTCTTCGCCATGGCCGGTCTGTCGGTCTACGCGGTGCTGTTCGCCGGCTGGTCGAGCAACAACAAGTTCGCCCTGCTCGGCAGCTTGCGTGCCTCGGCGCAGACCGTGTCCTACGAAGTGTTCATGGGCCTGGCCCTGATGGGCATCGTGGTCCAGGTCGGCTCGTTCAACATGCGCGACATCGTCGAGTACCAGGCGCAGAACCTGTGGTTCATCATTCCGCAGTTCTTCGGCTTCTGTACCTTCTTCATCGCTGGTGTCGCCGTGACTCACCGTCACCCGTTCGACCAGCCGGAAGCGGAACAGGAACTGGCCGACGGTTACCACATTGAATACGCCGGTATGAAATGGGGCATGTTCTTCGTCGGTGAATACATCGGCATCATCCTGATCTCGGCGCTGCTGGTCACCCTGTTCTTCGGTGGCTGGCACGGTCCGTTCGGCATCCTGCCGCAACTGTCCTTCGTCTGGTTCGCACTGAAGACCGCGTTCTTCATCATGCTGTTCATCCTGCTGCGCGCTTCCATCCCGCGTCCGCGTTATGACCAGGTGATGGATTTCAGCTGGAAATTCTGCCTGCCACTGACCCTGATCAATTTGCTGGTGACCGCTGCGGTTGTGTTGATGAACACGCCTGCGGTTGCGGTTCAGTGAGGATTTGACCCATGTTCAAATATATTGGCGACATCGTTAAGGGTACCGGTACCCAGTTGCGCAGCCTGGTCATGGTCTTCGGCCATGGCTTTCGCAAGCGCGACACCCTGCAATACCCCGAGGAGCAGGTCTACCTGCCGCCGCGCTACCGTGGCCGCATCGTCCTGACCCGCGACCCCGATGGCGAAGAACGCTGCGTAGCCTGCAACCTGTGCGCCGTGGCCTGCCCGGTGGGTTGCATCTCGCTGCAGAAAGCTGAAACCGAAGACGGTCGCTGGTACCCGGACTTCTTCCGGATCAACTTCTCGCGCTGCATTTTCTGCGGTCTCTGCGAGGAAGCCTGCCCGACTACCGCGATCCAGCTGACGCCGGATTTCGAGATGGCCGAGTTCAAACGTCAGGACCTGGTGTACGAGAAAGAAGATCTTTTGATCTCCGGCCCCGGCAAAAACCCTGATTACAACTTCTATCGTGTTGCAGGTATGGCAATCGCTGGCAAGCCGAAAGGCGCTGCGCAGAACGAAGCCGAACCGATCAACGTGAAGAGCTTGCTGCCTTAAGGAAGAACGATGGAATTCGCTTTCTATTTCGCATCGGGTATTGCTGTGGTGTCCACGCTGCGTGTGGTCACCAACACCAACCCTGTGCACGCCCTGCTCTACCTGATCATCTCGTTGATCGCCGTGGCCATGACCTTCTTCGCCCTTGGCGCGCCGTTCGCCGGTGTGCTGGAAGTGATCGCCTACGCCGGTGCCATCATGGTGCTGTTCGTGTTCGTGGTGATGATGCTCAACCTCGGCCCGGCCTCGGTGCAGCAGGAACGCACCTGGCTCAAGCCCGGCATCTGGGCAGGACCGGTGATTCTTGCCGCGCTGCTGCTGGCCGAACTGCTGTATGTGCTGTTCGCTCACCAGAGCGGCCAGGCCATCGGCCACACCACCGTAGACGCGAAAGCCGTGGGCATCAGCCTGTTCGGCCCGTACCTGCTGGTGGTCGAACTCGCCTCGATGCTGCTGCTCGCTGCAGCCGTCACGGCGTTCCATTTGGGCCGTAACGAGGCGAAGGAGTAAGACATGCCTGCTATCCCTCTCGAACATGGACTGGCCGTCGCCGGCATCCTGTTCTGCCTTGGTCTGGTCGGCCTGATGGTCCGCCGCAACATTTTGTTCGTGTTGATGAGTCTGGAAGTGATGATGAACGCCTCTGCCCTGGCCTTCATCGTCGCGGGCGCCCGCTGGGCGCAGCCGGATGGACAGATCATGTTCATCCTGGTGATCAGCCTTGCAGCGGCCGAGGCCAGTATTGGCCTGGCGATTCTGCTGCAACTGTATCGCCGCTTCCACACGCTCGATATCGACGCTGCCAGTGAGATGCGCGGATGAACCTACTCTTTCTGACTTTCGTATTCCCTCTGATCGGGTTCCTGTTGCTGTCGTTCTCGCGCGGCCGCTTCTCGGAAAACCTCTCGGCGCTGATCGGTGTCGGTTCGATCGGCCTGTCGGCCATCGTCACCGCTTACGTGATCTGGCAATTCAACGTCGCACCGCCGGAGGGTGGCGTGTACACCCAGGTGCTGTGGCGCTGGATGTCGGTGGAAGGCTTCCAGCCGAACTTCGCGCTGTACCTGGATGGCCTGTCGGTGACCATGCTCGGTGTGGTCGTCGGCGTCGGCTTCCTGATCCACCTGTTCGCGTCCTGGTACATGCGTGGCGAAGACGGTTACTCGCGCTTCTTCTCGTACACCAACCTGTTCATCGCCAGCATGCTGTTTCTGATCCTCGGCGATAACCTGCTGTTCATCTACTTCGGCTGGGAAGGCGTGGGCCTGTGCTCGTACCTGTTGATCGGTTTCTACTACAGCAACCGCAACAACGGTAACGCCGCACTTAAGGCATTCATCGTCACCCGTATCGGCGACGTGTTCATGGCCATCGGCCTGTTCATCCTGTTCCAGCAACTGGGCACGCTGAACGTCCAGGAACTGCTGGTGCGTGCGCCGGAGCACTTCAAGGTCGGTGACTTCTGGATCGTTCTGGCAACCCTGATGCTGCTCGGTGGTGCTGTCGGTAAATCGGCGCAACTGCCGCTGCAAACCTGGCTCGCGGATGCGATGGCCGGCCCTACCCCGGTTTCGGCACTGATCCACGCCGCGACCATGGTCACCGCCGGTGTCTACCTGATCGCCCGTACCCACGGTCTGTTTGCCTTGGCGCCGGACATCCTGCACCTCGTCGGCATCGTCGGTGGCGTGACCCTGGTACTGGCCGGGTTTGCCGCGCTGGTGCAGACCGACATCAAACGTATCCTCGCCTACTCGACCATGAGCCAGATCGGCTACATGTTCCTGGCGCTGGGCGTTGGTGCCTGGGAAGGCGCGATCTTCCACCTGATGACCCACGCCTTCTTCAAGGCCCTGCTGTTCCTTGCTTCCGGTGCGGTGATCGTTGCCTGCCACCACGAGCAGAACATCTTCAAGATGGGCGGTCTGTGGAAGAAACTGCCACTGGCCTACGCCAGCTTCATCGTCGGTGGTGCCGCGCTGGCCGCTCTGCCACTGGTTACCGCAGGCTTCTACTCCAAGGACGAAATCCTCTGGGAAGCGTTCGCCAGCGGCAACCAGGGTCTGCTTTACGCAGGTCTGGTCGGTGCGTTCATGACGTCGCTGTACACCTTCCGCCTGATCTTCATCGCGTTCCACGGTGAAGCCAAGACCGAAGCCCACGCCGGCCACGGCATTGCCCACTGGCTGCCATTGTCGGTACTGATCGTGCTGTCGACTTTCGTCGGCGCGATGATCGTGCCGCCGCTGCACGGCGTACTGCCGCAAAGCGTCGGCCATGCCGGTGGCGAAGCCAAGCACAGTCTGGAAATCGCCTCGGGCGCCATCGCCCTGGCCGGTATCCTGCTGGCAGCGCTGCTGTTCCTTGGCAAGCGTCGCTTCGTCACGGCGATCGCCAACAGCGGCATCGGCCGTTTCCTTTCGGCCTGGTGGTTCGCTGCCTGGGGCTTCGACTGGATCTACGACAAACTGTTCGTCAAGCCGTACCTTGCGATCAGCCATGTACTGCGCAAAGACCCGCTCGACCAGACCATCGGTCTGATCCCGCGTATGGCCAAGGGTGGTCACACTGCCCTGAGCCGCACCGAGACCGGTCAACTGCGTTGGTACGCCGCCTCGATGGCTGCTGGTGCCGTGCTGGTGATCGGCGCCATCGTGCTGGTAGCGGTCTGATATGAACCTTGCGAATTTGCGAAAGGAAACGAGCCCGTCATGATTCTGCCTTGGCTAATCCTGATCCCCTTCATCGGCGGCCTGCTGTGCTGGATGGGTGAGCGCTTCGGCGCTACCCTCCCGCGCTGGATTGCGCTGTTGACCATGACCCTGGAACTCGCGCTCGGCCTCTGGCTGTGGGCCCACGGTGACTATTCATTCGCACCGGCGCCGGGCGCCGATCCGACCTGGGCGCTTGAGTTCAAGCATGTCTGGATCCAGCGTTTCGGCATCAACGTGCACCTGGCCCTCGACGGCCTGTCGCTGTTGATGATCCTGCTGACCGGGCTGCTGGGTATCCTCTCGGTACTCTGCTCGTGGAAAGAGATTCAACGTCACGTTGGCTTCTTCCACCTCAACCTGATGTGGATCCTGGGCGGTGTGGTCGGCGTGTTCCTCGCCCTCGACCTGTTCATGTTCTTCTTCTTCTGGGAAATGATGCTGGTGCCGATGTACTTCCTCATCGCGCTCTGGGGTCACAGTTCTTCGGACGGCAAGAAAACCCGGATCTACGCAGCGACCAAGTTCTTCATCTTCACTCAGGCGTCCGGCCTGATCATGCTGGTGGCGATCCTCGGTCTGGTGCTGGTCAACTTCAACAATACCGGCGTGATCACCTTCAACTACGCCGACCTGTTGAAAACCAAGATGTCGATGACCACCGAGTACATTCTGATGCTCGGCTTCTTCATCGCTTTCGCGGTCAAGCTGCCCGTCGTACCGTTCCACTCCTGGCTGCCTGACGCTCACGCCCAGGCACCGACTGCCGGTTCCGTCGACCTCGCCGGTATCCTGCTGAAAACTGCGGCCTACGGTCTGCTGCGTTTCGCCCTGCCGCTGTTCCCGAACGCTTCGGCGGAGTTCGCGCCGATCGCCATGAGCCTCGGTCTGATCGGGATCTTCTACGGCGCGTTCCTCGCGTTCGCACAAACCGACATCAAGCGTCTGATTGCCTTCTCTTCCGTTTCCCACATGGGCTTCGTGTTGATCGGCATCTACTCCGGCAGCCAACTGGCGCTGCAAGGTGCAGTGATCCAGATGCTGGCGCACGGTCTGTCGGCAGCGGCGCTGTTTATCCTCAGCGGTCAGTTGTACGAGCGTCTGCACACTCGTGACATGCGTGAGATGGGCGGTCTGTGGTCGCGTATCGCTTACCTGCCGGCGATCAGCCTGTTCTTCGCTGCGGCGTCGCTGGGCTTGCCGGGCACCGGTAACTTTGTCGGCGAATTTCTGATCCTGATCGGTTCCTTCGCCAGCGCTCCATGGGTCACGGCGATTGCCACGTCCGGTCTGGTGTTCGGTTCGGTCTACTCGCTGATCATGATCCACCGTGCCTACTTCGGCCCGTCGAAATCCGACGCGGTGCTGCACGGCATGGATGCGCGCGAACTGATCATGGTGCTCGGTCTGGCGGTATTGCTGATTTACCTCGGCGTCTACCCGCAACCGTTCCTCGACACCTCTGCCGCCACCATGCATGGCGTGCAGCAGTGGCTCGGCACCGCCTTCTCTCAACTCGCTTCGGCCCGGTAAGAGCGCTATGGAATTCACGATTCAACACTTTATTGCGCTTGCGCCACTGTTGATCACCAGCCTCACCATTATCGTGGTGATGCTGGCAATCGCCTGGCGCCGCAACCACTCGCAGACCTTCCTGATTTCGGTGGCGGGTCTGAACCTGGCCCTGCTGTCGATCCTGCCTGCGTTGAAAGTCGCGCCTCTGGCCGTGACCCCATTGCTGCAAATCGATGCCTTCGCCTGCCTGTACATGGCGATGATCCTGGTCGCCACCCTCGCCTGCGTCACCCTCGCCCACGCTTATCTGGGTGATGGCGGTTCGGGCTACCCGGGCAACCGCGAAGAACTGTACCTGCTGATCCTGATGGCCGCCGCCGGTGGTCTGGTTCTGGTCAGTGCGCAGCACCTGGCCGGTTTGTTCATCGGTCTGGAACTGCTCTCGGTACCGGTCTACGGTCTGGTGGCTTACGCCTTCTTCAACAAGCGTTCGCTGGAAGCCGGCATCAAGTACATGGTGCTGTCGGCCGCCGGTTCTGCGTTCCTGCTGTTCGGTATGGCGCTGCTCTACGCCGACGCCGGTTCGCTGAGCTTCGTCGGCATTGGTCAGGCCCTGGCCGCGACCGGCCTGCCAAGCCCGCTGGCGCAACTGGGCCTGGGCATGATGCTCATCGGTCTGGCGTTCAAGCTGTCGCTGGTACCGTTTCACCTGTGGACGCCGGACGTCTACGAAGGTGCTCCGGCACCGGTGGCGGCGTTCCTCGCTACCGCTTCGAAGGTCGCAGTGTTTGCGGTGATGGTGCGTCTGTTCCAGCTCTCCCCTGCCGCCAGCAGTGGCGTGCTGAGCGATGTGCTGAGCGTGATCGCGGTCGCCTCGATCCTGTTCGGTAACCTGCTGGCCCTGACCCAGAGCAACCTCAAGCGTCTGCTCGGTTACTCGTCGATTGCGCACTTCGGCTATCTGCTGATCGCGCTGGTGGCGAGCAAGGGTCTGGCGGTGGAAGCCATCGGCGTCTATCTGGTGACTTATGTCATCACCAGCCTCGGCGCGTTCGGCGTGATCACCCTGATGTCGTCGCCGTACAACGGCCGCGACGCTGACGCGCTGTACGAGTACCGAGGCCTGTTCTGGCGCCGTCCGTACCTGACCGCCGTGCTGACCGTGATGATGCTGTCCCTGGCCGGCATCCCGCTGACCGCCGGCTTCATCGGCAAGTTCTACATCATCGCCAGCGGCGTCGAAACGCGTCAGTGGTGGCTGGTCGGCGCACTGGTACTGGGCAGCGCCATCGGCGTCTTCTACTACCTGCGCGTGATGGTCACCCTGTACCTGATCGAGCCTAACCTGCGTCGCCACGACGCCCAGCTGCACTGGGAACAGAAGGCAGGCGGCGTGATGCTGCTGGCCATCGCCCTGGTCGCATTTTTCCTGGGCGTGTACCCGCAGCCATTGCTGGTGCTGGTACAGCAGGCGGGTCTGGCGGGCTGATTGCTCGGCTGATCTGGCTGGAATGGAAACGGCACCTTCGGGTGCCGTTTTTTGTTTGTAGCAGAAGTCGATATCGCCGGCGTTTGTGCAAGCGTCATCGCGGGCAAGCCCGCTCCCACAGGTGTGTGTGTCGCTCATAGCATCCGGGTGCATCGCACACCCAGCAGGAGTGAACCTGCTCGCGATGGCGTCCTACAAGTCGACGGATATGCTAACCGACCCTCCGCTTTCGCGAGCAGGCTCGCTCCCACAGGGATCTCGGGTGCCACCAATTTTGAGTAGCACCGCTCCAATGTGGGAGTGAGCCTGCTCGCGAAAGCGGCAGATCCGGCAGCAAAAAAAACGGCACCTTCCGGTGCCGTTCGCTTCTCACATTTCCAACATCATTTGCGCGCATCCGCCCAGGATTTCAGCAGTTCGCTATAGCTCACGGTTTCACCCTTCGGCTTCTCGTTGGCCAGTTTCGGCTTCGGTGCGCCCGGTTGATCGAACCAGTATTGCGCATCGCGTTCCGGGTTCATCTTCGGCGCGCAAGTGGCCTGGGCCTTGGAGCGCTCGAGGCGTTCCATGATGCGGTCCTGATCCTTGGCCAGGCCATCGAGCGCTTGTTGCGGTGTTTTTTCGCCGCTGGCGGCTTCGGCGATATGGCTCCACCACAGCTGAGCGAGACGTGGATAGTCGGGCACGTTGGTGCCGGTCGGCGACCATTGCACGCGGGCCGGGCTGCGATAGAACTCGACCAGCCCGCCAAGTTTCGGCGCCAGATCGGTCATGGCCTGCGAGTTGATGTCCGACTCGCGAATAGGTGTCAGACCGACGATGGTTTTCTTCAGCGAAACAGTTTTCGACGTGACGAACTGCGCGTACAGCCACGCCGCGAGTTTCTGTTTCTCAGGCGTGGATTTCATGAACGTCCACGATCCCACATCCTGATAGCCGAGCTTCATGCCCTCTTCCCAATACGGGCCTTTAGGCGACGGCGCCATGCGCCATTTCGGCGTGCCGTCGGCGTTGACCACCGGCAGGCCGGGTTTGGTCATGTCGGCGGTGAACGCGGTGTACCAAAAGATCTGCTGGGCGATGTTGCCCTGCGACGGCACCGGGCCGGACTCGGAGAAAGTCATGCCGGCCGCTTCCGGTGGTGCGTATTTCTTCAGCCAGTCGACGTATTTGGTGGTGGCAAACACCGCCGCCGGGCCGTTGGTGTCGCCGCCACGGGTCACGCTGGAGCCGACCGGATGACAGTCCTCGACGCGGATGCCCCACTCGTCCACCGGCAAGCCGTTGGGCAGTCCCTTGTCGCCGCCACCGGCCATGGAGAACCAGGCGTCGGTGAAACGCCAGCCCAGCGACGGGTCTTTTTTGCCGTAATCCATGTGGCCGTAGACGCGTTTGCCGTCGATTTCCTTGACGTCTTCGCTGAAGAATTTGGCGATGTCTTCATAGGCCGACCAGTTCACTGGCACGCCCAACTCGTAACCGTACTTCTCCTTGAACTTGGCTTTCAGATCGGCGCGCTCGAACCAGTCGGCACGGAACCAGTACAGGTTGGCGAATTGCTGGTCGGGCAGCTGATAGATCTTGCCGTCGGGCGCGGTGGTGAAGGAGATGCCGATGAAGTCCTTGATGTCGAGGGTCGGCGAAGTGAAGTTCTTGCCTTCGTTGGCCATCAGGTCGGTGATCGATTCGGTCTTGCCGTAGCGAAAGTGCGTGCCGATCAGGTCGGAGTCGTTGACCCAGCCGTCGTAGATGTTCTTGTCCGACTGCATCACCGTCTGCATTTTCTCGACCACGTCGCCTTCCTGCAGCAGGTCGTGGGTGAGTTTGATCCCGGTGATTTCGCTGAAGGCCTTGGCTAGCACCTTGGACTCGTATTCGTGAGTGGTCAGGGTTTCGGAAACGACCTTGATGTCCATGCCGCGAAACGGCTCGGCGGCCTTGATGAACCACTTCAATTCTTCAAGCTGCTGTTCGGCCGTCAGGGTCGAGGGCTTGAACTCGCTGCCGATCCATTTTTTCGCCGCATCTTCATAGGCGTCGGCCCAGGCAGATGCGCTCAAACCGCTGAGTGCCAGCATGGCTGCCAATGAAATGCTATGTCGCAGCTTATTGTTTTTATCGAACATAGAGACCTCCTGTTTAAGTTGTGGAGCCGCGTTGCCGAACGATTCGACTAGCCCCAACGCATCACAGCCAACAGCCACACCAGGGACAACGCGGACGCCACCCAGATGCTCCAGTCGGTGACGCCGATTACCAGCAAATGCAGGTAGGCGCTGCCGAGAAGACCGATAAACAAGCGATCGCCACGGGTGGTGGCAATCGGCAGAAACCCGCGCCGCAGAATGCTCGGCGAGCGCAATTCCCAGGTGGTCATGCCCACCAGAATAAGACCGATGCCGATGAAGAACGCGGCGGTCGGTGTCGTCCAGCTCATCCATTCCATCATCAGTTCCTCATACCCGGCCGAGGGCAAAGCCCTTGGCCACGTGGTTGCGTACAAACCAGATCACCAGCATGCCCGGCAGGATGGTCAACACCCCCGCCGCTGCCAGCACGCCCCAATCGATCCCCGACGCCGACACCGTGCGCGTCATCACCGCCGCAATCGGCTTGGCGTTGACCGAGGTCAGCGTGCGCGCCAGCAGCAGCTCGACCCAGGAAAACATGAAGCAGAAAAACGCCGTGACGCCGATACCGGAACCGATCAACGGGATGAAAATCTTCACGAAAAACTTGGGGAAACTGTAGCCGTCGATGTAGGCCGTTTCGTCGATCTCCTTGGGCACGCCGGACATGAAACCTTCGAGAATCCACACCGCCAGCGGCACGTTGAACAGGCAGTGCGCCAAAGCCACGGCGATATGCGTGTCGAAAAGGCCGATCGACGAATACAACTGGAAGAACGGCAGCAAGAACACCGCCGGCGGCGCCATGCGATTGGTCAGCAGCCAGAAGAACAGATGCTTGTCGCCGAGGAAACGATAGCGTGAAAACGCGTAAGCCGCCGGTAACGCCACGCTCAGGGAAATCACCGTGTTGAGGCTGACGTAATACAGCGAGTTCAAGTAGCCGGTGTACCAGCTCGGATCAGTGAAGATCACCTTGTAGTTCGCCAGCGTGAAATCCTGTGGGAAAAGCGTCAGGCCGCCGAGGATTTCGGTGTTGCTCTTGAACGACATGTTCAGCAGCCAGTAGATCGGCACCAGCAGGAACAGGATGTACACCAGCAATGGAATAAGCTTTTTCTTGCTCATGGCCGGGCCTCAGCGGTTGGCGTCGGAGTGCGTCATGGCGGTATAGAACAGCCACGACACCAACAGGATGATCAGGAAGTACACCAGCGAAAACGCCGCCGCCGGACCGAGGTCGAACTGCCCTACGGCCATCTGCGTCAACGTCTGACTCAAGAAGGTCGTGGCATTGCCCGGCCCGCCGCCGGTGAGCACGAACGGCTCGGTATAGATCATGAAACTGTCCATGAAACGCAGCATCACCGCGATCAGCAGCACGCTTTTCAGTTTGGGCAACTGAATGTGGCGGAACACTGCCCAGGCCGAGGCGCGATCGATCCGCGCGGCCTGGTAATAGACGTCGGGAATCGCCCGCAGGCCGGAGAAACACAACAGCGCGACCAGAGAAGTCCAATGCCAGACGTCCATCACCAGCACCGTCACCCAGGCGTCCATGGTGTTGGCCGCGTAGTTGTAGCTGATTCCTATCGCGTTGAGGCTGGAACCGAGCAGGCCGATGTCGGCGCGGCCGAAGATCTGCCAGATGGTGCCGACCACGTTCCACGGAATCAGCAGCGGTATCGCCAGAATGATCAGCACCACCGAGGACCAGCGGCCCTTGGTCGGCATGGTCAGCGCGACGGCGATGCCCAGCGGGATTTCAATCAGCAGCACGCACGCCGAATAGATGAACTGGCGCAGCAGCGAGTCGTGCAGACGCGGATCGAGCAGCACTTGCTTGTACCAATCGGCACCGACGAAGTAGCGGCTGGACTGGTCGAAGATGTCCTGCACCGAATAGTTGACCACGGTCATCATCGGGATCACCGCACTGAACGCCACCAGCAGGAACACCGGCAACACCAGCCACCAGGCCTTGTTGTTCTGCACCTTGTTCATGGCTGCACCTCCTCGTCGCTGGCTTCCAGGAGAAATTCATCGGCATAGACCATCAGCCATTGCGCCGGGAAACTGATGTAAGCCGTGCCCTGAGGCACCGGTTTGTCTTCAGCCAGACGCACCTTCAACGGTGCGCCGTCGAGGTTGAGGGTCATGATCTTGTAGGTGCCGAGGTCTTCGACGTGTACGACTTTTGCCTGCATCGCGTCGTCAAATGGCTCGTCCCACACGTGAATAAACTCCGGGCGGATGCCGACCTTGAGGTTTTTCCACTGGCCGTGCTCGATATGGCGCTGCAAGGCGTCGGATAACGGCAGGTGCGTCGAGGCGAAACCGACGCCACCGGGCTGCGGCTGTACCTCGATCAGGTTCATGCCGGGGCTGCCGATGAAATAGCCGACAAAGGTGTGGCTCGGCCGCTCGAACAATTCCCGTGGCGTACCGAACTGGACGATCTGGCCGCCGTACATCACCGCGATCTTGTCAGCGAAGGTCGAGGCTTCGAGCTGATCGTGGGTGACGTAGACCATGGTGATGTTGAACTGCTCATGGATCTGCTTGAGCTTGCGCCGCAGTTTCCACTTCAGGTGCGGGTCGATCACCGTCAACGGCTCATCGAAAAGGATCGCCGAGACGTCGTCGCGCACCAGGCCACGGCCCATGGAGACTTTCTGTTTTTCGTCGGCGGTGAGATTGCGCGCCTTCTTGCTCAGCAGATTCTGCAGGTCGAGCACCTCGGCAATTTCCTGCACCTTGCTGTGCACTTTCGCCTCGGCCATGCCCTGATTTCGCAGCGGGAAGGCGAGGTTGTCGAACACCGTCATGGTGTCGTAGACCACCGGAAACTGGAAAACCTGGGCGATGTTGCGCTTCTCCGGCGTGAGGTCGTTGACCGCTTTGCCGTCGAACAACACATGGCCCTGGGACGGGCTGAGCAGGCCGGAAATGATGTTGAGCAAGGTCGACTTGCCGCAACCGGACGGGCCGAGCAAGGCGTAGGCGCCGCCCTGCTCCCAGACGTGATCCATCTCGCGGATCGCATAATCCTCGGCGCCGCTCGGGGTTTTGCTGTAGCTGTGGGCGAGGTGCTGCAAACGGATTTCGGCCATCAGGCAACCCTCGCGACACGCCGGCCCGGTGCTTGCACACGGCCCTGCGCATCGAAAACGAACAGTTTGTGGGTCGGGATATAGATGCGGATCGGCGCATCGACGTCGTATTCGTGAACCCCGGGCAAGTGCAGCACCAGCAGGAAATGCTCGTTGCGCACATGCAGGAAGGTTTCCGAACCGCTGATTTCGGCGACCTCGACGGTCACCGCCAGTTCGAGGTCGTCATCGTTGCTCGGCACCAGTGAGATATGGCTGGGGCGCACGCCGAAGCGGAACTCGCCCTCGCCTACCGGGCGCAGATCGACGTTCAGCGGGAAGTGCACAAAATTGGCGAAGCTGACTTCGTTGCCGGCGATGCGTCCGGGCATCAGGTTGATCGGTGGTTCGGAGAACAATTCCGCCGCCAACACGGTTTGCGGCTGGTGATAGACCTCGGTCGACGGCCCGCTCTGGATCACCCGGCCTTCGTGCAGGATGGTGGTGGTGCCGCCGAGGGCCAGCGCTTCGTTGGGTTCGGTGGTGGCGTAGATGGCGATGGTGTGGCGGGCCTTGAACAGCTCGCGCATTTCCTGACGCAGCTCTTCGCGCAGCTTGTAGTCGAGGTTGACCAGCGGCTCGTCGAAGAGGATCAGTTCAGCATCCTTGACCAGCGCGCGGGCCATGGCCATGCGCTGCTGCTGCCCACCGGAGAGCTCCAGCGGATAACGCTGCAAGAACTTCTCGATGCGCAGCATGCGTGCCGTTTCCTGCACCTTGCTGTGGATGATCTCTTTCGAGATGCCGGCCTGGCGCAGTGGCGAGGCGATGTTCTCGAACACGGTCATGGTCGGGTAATTGATGAACTGCTGATAGACCATCGACACGTTGCGCAGCCGCACCGGGCGCTGGGTGACGTCGACGCCGTTCATCAGCACGCGGCCGCTGTCGGGCTTGTCGAGGCCGGCCATCAGACGCATGAGGCTGGTCTTTCCGGACAGCGTGCGCCCGAGCAGAACGTTGAAGGATCCGGGTTCGAATTTCAGGCACGCATCGTCGATCCAGATCTGGCCCTCGACGGTACGGCTGACGTGCTCCAGGGTGAGTGACATGGCTCGGCCTTTGTTATTTTTGGAGTCAAGCGACCGGAGCAACAGAGCGACATTCGTGCCAAAAGTGGCAAGTGGTTGATTTTCCCTAAAAATCGTTATTACGCGGGGAAATGGCGTTCACAGCTGAACACTTTTGAACAGTCGGAGTGATTGACAATGAACAATAGTGAACAACACTCTATGCACTGTTCACACCCATGTAGGAGCTGCCGAAGGCTGCGATCTTTTGACTTTGACTTTGACTTTGCTTTTTCAAGATCAAAATCAAAAGATCGCAGCCTTCGGCAGCTCCTACAGGGGATGGTGTACCTCATAACAATAATAAAATCGCTGCACTCAGAGGCTCGCCCCCATGGCCGCACCTGCTTCGCCGCTGTCCCACGACGCGATCGTCCAGACCTCCTGGCAACGTTGCCGCGCGTTCGGCCTCGACCACCAGAGCGCCCCGGCCTTCGATCAATTGCCCGCCGCCGGCATTGCGCGGTTGCTCGACAGCCATCATTCGCTGGTGCAGACCACCCATCAGGAAGTGCTGCCCTACTACGAAAACATCCTCAGCAACTCCAACTGCCTGATCATGCTCGCCGACAATCAGGGCCAGGTGCTGACCTCATGGGGCACACAGCGCTTTATCGAGCCGAATCTGGCCCGGGGCTTTCAGGCCGGTGCGAGCTGGATGGAGCGTAGCAGCGGTACCAACGCGATCGGCACCGCACTGGCCTGTGAGCAGGCGGTGCACATCGAACACGACGAACACTTCCTCAAGGCCAACCGCTTCATGACCGGCTCCGCCGCGCCGATTTTCGACGCCGAGCGCAAGGTCATCGCCGTGCTCGATGTCTCCAGCGACAGCTACCTGCCGCCTTCGCACACCCTGGGCATGGTCAAGATGATGAGCCAGACCGTGGAGAACCGGCTGATCCTCAACCTGTTCCATGGCCAGCATTTTCAACTGACCTTCAACACCGGGTTGAACAACCTCGACAGCCAGTGGGCCGGGTTGTTGATTTTCGATGAGAGCGGACAGGTGCTGTCGGCCAATCGCCGCGCCGACAATTTGCTCGGTGTGCGTTTGTCCCGCGTCAGCGTTGAAAGCCTGTTCAAGGTGTCGCTGCTGGAGTTGATCAATCAGCCCGAGGGTCTGCCGTTTGCCTTGCAGACTTCTGGACGCAACCGTTTCCAGTGCTTGCTGAAACGGCCGAAACAGGCTCCGGTGCAGGCGCGGGTGTTTGTCGCCGAGGACAAGCCTGCGCCAGCCAGCGCGATCAGCCTCAATACCCTGCATTTCGGCGACAGCCGTGTGGAAAAAGCCGTGCGCCAGGCCGAGCGCTTGCTGGAGAAGGACATTCCGTTGCTGATTCACGGTGAGACCGGCGTCGGCAAGGAAGTCTTCGTCAAAGCCTTGCACCAGGCCAGCTCGCGGAGCAAACAGGCATTCATCGCGGTGAATTGCGCAGCGATCCCCGCTGAACTGGTCGAGTCCGAGTTGTTCGGTTACGAGAAAGGCGCGTTCACCGGGGCCAACCAGAAAGGCAGCATCGGCCTGATCCGCAAGGCCGACAAAGGCACGCTGTTTCTCGACGAGATCGGTGACATGCCGCTGCCAACTCAGGCGCGTTTGTTGCGCGTGTTGCAGGAGCGCTGCGTGCAGCCAGTGGGCAGCAGCGAGTTGTTCCCGGTTGATCTGCGGATCATTTCCGCGACCAACCGTTCGTTGCGCGAGCAGGTGCAGTTGGGGCGGTTTCGTGAGGATTTGTACTACCGCATCGGCGGCCTGACCCTGGAGCTGCCGCCGTTACGCGAGCGCAGTGACAAGCAGGCGCTGTTCAAACGGCTGTGGGAGCAACATCGCGAGCCGACGCAATGGGCGGGGCTGAGCCCGGAGGTATTGGAGCTGTTTGAAAAGCACCCGTGGCCGGGGAATTTGCGTCAGGTCAGCAGCGTGATGCAGGTAGCGCTGGCCATGGCCGAGGAACAACCGGTGCGGCCTGAGCATTTGCCGGATGATTTCTTTGTCGACCTGGAGATGGAGCCGGTGGAAACAGCGGCGCCGCTGGGGCTGGATTTGAATGATGTTGAGGCGTTGAACAGGGAGTTGAAGGCGGCTGGAGGGAATATCTCGCACCTGGCACGGCGTTTGGGGGTTAGTCGGAATACTCTCTATAAGCGATTGCGGCAGATTGGCAACTGAGTACACCCCTTCCCCTCACCCCAGCCCTCTCCCCGAGGAGAGGGAGCCGATTGGGGGATATTCGAGAGATACGCCGACCTGACCTTGCTTCATCGAATCCATAATCGACTCGATCGTTCAGGTCGGCGTATAGCAAAAGACACCTCGGTCAGTCCCCTCTCCCTCCGGGAGAGGGCTAGGGTGAGGGGCTTTTGACTTTTGGCTTTTGAGTCAGTCAGCCAGACGCCAGGTAGTCCCACCCTTGCCATCTTCCAGCACCACACCCATCGCCGTCAGCTGATCACGAATCCGGTCCGACTCGGCCCAGTCTTTCGCCGCCCGAGCTGCCAGGCGCGCCGCAATCAGTGCATCGACTTCAGCCGCATCGACCCGCCCTTCAGCGCCCGCCTGCAAAAAGTCATCCGCCTCCAACTGCAACACACCCAACACGCTCGCCAGTTCTTTCAGACGTGCCGCCAGCCCCGCCGCTGCATTGAGATCGCTCTCACGCAGACGGTTGATCTCACGGACCATCTCGAACAGCACGGCGCAGGCTTCAGGGGTGCCGAAGTCATCGTTCATCACCGTGGTGAAACGCTCGACAAACGCTTCGCCGCCCGCCGGCGCCACGCTCGGCAGGCCTTTCAGCGCATGGTAGAAACGCTCCAGTGCGCCCTTGGCGTCCTTGAGGTTATCTTCCGAATAGTTGATCGCGCTGCGGTAGTGGCTCGATACCAGCAGGTAACGCACGACTTCCGGGTGGTACTTGTCGAGCACGTCGCGGATGGTGAAGAAGTTGTTCAAGGACTTGGACATCTTCTCGCCATTGATGCGAATCATCCCGCAATGCATCCACGCATTGGCGTAGGTCTTGCCGGTGGCCGCTTCGCTCTGGGCGATTTCGTTTTCATGGTGCGGGAACTCCAGGTCGCTGCCGCCGCCATGAATATCGAAAGTCTCACCGAGGCAGCAGGTGGACATCACCGAGCACTCGATGTGCCAGCCCGGACGTCCGGCGCCCCATGGCGATTCCCAGCTCGGCTCGCCCGGCTTGGCGGCTTTCCACAGGACGAAGTCGAGCGGGTCTTGCTTCGACTCGTCGACTTCGATACGCGCACCGATGCGCAAATCTTCGATCTTCTTGCGCGACAGCTTGCCGTAGCCCATGAACTTGGCGACGCGGTAGTACACGTCGCCATTGCCCGGCGCATAGGCGTAGCCCTTGTCGATCAGGGTCTGGATCATCGCGTGCATGCCAGCGATGTGATCGGTGGCGCGCGGTTCCATGTCCGGCTTCTGGATGTTCAGGCGCGCTTCGTCTTCGTGCATCGCGGCGATCATGCGCTCGGTCAGCGCTTCGAACGATTCACCGTTCTCGCGGGCACGATTGATGATCTTGTCGTCGATGTCGGTGATGTTGCGCACGTAAGTCAGGTCATAACCGCTGAAGCGCAGCCAGCGCGTCACCAGGTCGAACGCAACCATGCTGCGGCCGTGGCCGAGGTGGCAGTAGTCGTACACGGTCATTCCGCAGACGTACATGCGCACCTTGTTGCCATCCAGCGGCTTGAAGACTTCTTTGCTCTTGCTGAGCGTGTTGTAGATCGTTAGCACGTTAGTTCCTTGACTCACTCACTGGCCCCACGAATCACGCAGGGTCACGGTACGGTTGAATACCGGCTGACCGGGTTTCGAGTCCTTCAGGTCCGCGACGAAGTAGCCTTCGCGCTCGAACTGGAAACGGTCTTCCGGCTGTGCGTTGCCGAGCGATGGCTCAGCGCGACAACCGGTCAGCACTTGCAGCGAGTCAGGGTTGATGTTGTCGAGGAAGCTGGCGCTGTCTTCGGCCTTTTCCGGGTTCGGCGAACGGAACAGGCGATCGTACAGACGCACTTCGCACTCGACGCTGGCGGCGGCCGGCACCCAGTGGATCACGCCTTTGACCTTGCGCCCTTCCGGGTTCTTGCCGAGGGTGTCCGGGTCGTACGAGCAACGCAGTTCGACGATGTTGCCGTCGGCGTCCTTGATCGCTTCGTCGGCGCGGATCACGTAGCTGCCGCGCAGACGCACTTCACCGGCCGGTTCCAGGCGCTTGTAGCCCTTCGGCGGCTCTTCCATGAAGTCTTCACGGTCAATGTAGATTTCCCGGGCAAACGGCAGCGCGCGCACGCCCATGTCTTCTTTCGGATGGCGTGGCAGTTCGAGGTTTTCGACCTGGCCTTCCGGGTAGTTGGTGATGACCACTTTCAGCGGACGCAGCACGCACATGGCGCGCGGTGCGCTGTGGTCGAGGTCGTCACGAATGCTGAACTCGAGCATGCCGAAATCGACCACGCCGTCGGAACGGTTGGTGCCGATCATTTCGCAGAAGTTGCGGATCGATTTCGGCGTGTAGCCACGGCGGCGGAAGCCCGACAGCGTGGACATCCGCGGATCGTCCCAGCCATTGACGTGCTTCTCGTCAACCAGTTGCTTGAGCTTGCGCTTGCTGGTGATCGTGTAGTTCAGGTTCAGACGGCTGAACTCGTACTGGCGCGGGTTCGCCGGCACCGGCAGGTTCTCCAGGAACCACTCGTACAGCGGGCGATGGCTTTCGAACTCGAGGGTGCAGATCGAATGGGTGATGCCTTCGATGGCGTCCGACTGCCCGTGGGTGAAGTCGTAGTTTGGGTAGATGCACCACTTGTCGCCGGTCTGGTGGTGATGGGCGTGGCGGATGCGATACATGATCGGGTCGCGCAGGTTCATGTTCGGCGAGGCCATGTCGATCTTCGCCCGCAGCACGCGCGCGCCGTCCGGGAATTCACCGGCCTTCATGCGCGCGAACAGGTCGAGGTTTTCCTCAACCGAACGGTCACGGAACGGGCTGTTCTTGCCCGGCTCGGTCAGGCTGCCACGGTATTCCTTGGCCTGCTCCGGGGTCAGGTCGTCGACGTAGGCCTTGCCGGCCTTGATCAGCTCGACGGCCCAGTCGTGCAATTGATCGAAATACTGCGAGGCGTAGCGCACTTCACCGGACCATTCGAAGCCCAGCCATTTGACGTCGCTTTCGATCGCGTCGATGTATTCCTGATCTTCCTTGGCCGGGTTGGTGTCGTCGAAACGCAGGTGCGTGACGCCACCGAACTCCTGGGCCAGGCCGAAGTTGACGCAGATCGACTTGGCGTGGCCGATGTGCAGGTAGCCGTTGGGCTCCGGCGGGAAGCGAGTCACGATCTGGGTGTGCTTGCCCGAGTCCAGGTCTGCCTGGATGATCGGCCGCAGGAAGTTGACCGGCACGGCAGGGCCGGACTTGGCATTCGAGGTAGGGTCGACAGTGGGCTTGCTCATAGGATCCTTGACGTACAGGTGCGCGGCCGCAAAGAGGGGCCAGACAAAACAAAGCCGCTATCATAGCCGATGCTGTCAAGGGCCTGACAGAGCAGCTCTTATAAAGGCACGCATTTAATCGCCGGGAAATGAAAAACCGCCTCGAAATTCGCGCCTGTCACGCTAAACTGCGCACCTTGGCCGAAGCAGGCTGAACCGGTTGTGGGGCTCAATGTCCCAGAACCACGAATTCCCTTTGAAGAGTAATGACCATGACTCAAGTCAAACTGACCACCAACCATGGCGACATCGTCATCGAACTGAACGCTGAAAAGGCGCCGATCACCGTTGCCAACTTCATCGAGTACGTCAACGCCGGTCACTACACCAACACCGTATTCCACCGCGTCATCGGCAACTTCATGATCCAGGGCGGCGGTTTCGAGCCAGGCATGAAAGAGAAGAAAGACAAGCGTCCAAGCATCCAGAACGAAGCGGACAACGGTCTCTCCAACGACAAATACACCGTCGCCATGGCCCGCACCATGGAGCCGCATTCGGCATCGGCGCAGTTCTTCATCAACGTCGCCGACAACACTTTCCTCAACCACAGCGGCAAGAACGTCCAGGGCTGGGGCTACGCGGTATTCGGTAAAGTGACCGCCGGCACCGACGTTGTCGACAAGATCAAAGGCGTGTCGACCACTTCCAAGGCCGGCCACCAGGACGTACCAGCAGACGACGTGATCATCGAGAAAGCCGAGATCATCGCAGCGTGATATTGCTGATTTCAGACTTGCATCTGGAAGAGGAGCGCCCGGACATTACCCGGGCGTTTCTGGATTTGCTCGCCGGACGCGCCCGCTCGGCGAGTGCGTTGTACATCCTCGGCGACTTCTTCGAGGCATGGATCGGCGACGACGCCATGACGCCCTTTCAGCGTTCCATCTGCCAGGCCCTGCGCGATTTGAGCGACAGCGGCACGGCCATATTCCTGATGCACGGCAATCGCGATTTCATGCTTGGCAAGGCCTTCTGCAAACAGGCCGGCTGCACCTTGCTGAAGGATCCGAGTGTCGTGCAGTTCTACGGCGAACCGGTGCTGCTGATGCACGGCGACAGCCTGTGCACCCGCGACGTTGGCTACATGAAGCTGCGCCGCTACCTGCGCAACCCGATTACCCTGTTCATCCTCCGCCATCTGCCGCTGAGCAGCCGCCACAAACTGGCGCGCAAGCTACGCAGCGAAAGCCGTGCACAGACGCGGATGAAAGCCAATGACATTGTCGATGTCACCCCGGAAGAGATTCCGCGAGTGATGCAGGCATTCGGCGTGAAGACTCTGATCCACGGCCACACCCACCGCCCGGCAATTCACAAGTTGCAGCTTGGTGAGCAGGCGGCGAAGCGGATTGTGCTGGGGGATTGGGATCGTCAGGGTTGGGCGTTGCAGGTGGATGAGAGCGGGTATGCCTTGGCGCCATTCGATTTCGCCCCGCCACCCGCCCT